>JASJCC010000135.1 GCA_030066175.1 Paracoccaceae bacterium
CCTGCAGACAGACCGATTGACAGAGCCGCAACTTCGCCTTGTCGCGCTGGCTTGGCGCTTGTATGCAGGCATAAGTCCAAAATTCCGTCGGGGGCCGTGACATGGATATTCAGCGCATGCGGACAGGTTTGATCATCATGGTCTGCGCTGTCGCTTTGGCCGGGTGCAGCGTTTTCGGTGGGGGCCAGACCAACCGAGAGCCCGTCGATACGCCGTCTGCCGACGAAATCGTTGACGATATCCGCTTTGGTGATCGTGGCCGTCCGCGTGGCACGATCTGGGATCTGTTCCGCGAGCGTGAGGATCAGGGCCGCCTGGGTGCCGTTAACAAATATATCTGGAACGCCTCGCTCGAAACGCTGGATTTCCTGCCGGTGCAGTCGATTGATCCCTTCACCGGTGTGATCGTGACCGGCTTTGGCACCCCGCCGGGCGGCGGCCGCGCCTATCGCGCGACGATCTTTGTCTCTGACCCGGCCTTGGATGCGCGGTCGCTGAATGTCGCGCTAATGACCCGCTCGGGCCCGGCCTCGGCCTCGACCGTGCGCGCCATCGAAGATGCGATTCTCACCCGCGCGCGCCAGCTGCGCCGTCAGGACAGCCGTCTGTAAGTTTCAGTCCAAAGGCGGGCGCGGTTCCAACTGCGCCAACTGATCCACCCACTCCAGATGCTGCGGCAGGCAGATCGTGCGCAGGTCGTAATTCTCACGCGCAAAGACCCGCGCCGCCTTACCCAGCCTTTCGCGCGTCCCCGAATCGTCGAGCAGTGCATCCAGCCGGTCAACCAGCGCGTCGCCATCAAAGAAATCCACCATCCAGCCGGTTTCATCCTCTTGCAGCACCTCGCGCACCGGGTCGGTGTCGCTGGCCAGGATCGCGCATTCCGCGCTCATCGCCTCAAGCAGAGACCAGCTAAGCACAAACGGATAGGTCAGGTAGACATGCGCCCGGCTGACCTGGATCATCGACAGATACGTGGCATAAGGCACGCGGCCCAGAAAATGCACGCGATTCCAATCGGGTGTCGGAATGCGCCCGCGCACCTCGTCGATGTAGATCTGCTTCCAGGTCTGGCCCCGCGGCGGCTTGGAACCATAGCTGACCTCATCCCCACCGATGATCACCACATGCGCGTTCTTGCGCCGTTTCAGGATCTGCGGCAGCGCGCGCATAAAGATGTGATAGCCGCGATAGGGCTCGAGATTGCGGTTGATGAAGGTGATGACCTCATCTTGCCGCGTGAGCGAAAGATCGTCTGACACTTTCAGCACCGCGTCCGGGTTTGGCACCACCAGATCGGTATCGACCCCGTCATGCGCAACGGTGATCCGGTCCTGCCAGCGCGTTGGAAAGGTCGCCGCCTGGAACCGGGTCGGGCTGATGCCGGCATCCATGACCTCTTCGTGCAGGCGGTTGTTGAGGTTCTTCATCCGCAGCCGCAATCCGTCGCCCAGCTGGTTTTCCTTGGCAAATTCCGGGTCGAAATTCACGAACGGCTTGGTTGAGAGGTGATAGAGCTCGCAATAGAGCCCCAGTCGCGCCGTGGGCCAGACGTCTTTCAGAAACAGGCTTTCGCCCCAGCCGTGATGGGCGCAGATCACGTCCGGCTCAAACCCGCGTTGCTTCAGCATCATCGCACCGCGGTAACAACTGGTGCCGCGGATGATCTTCGTCTCAAAATCCGCCAGCCAGGGGTGGATGTCTTTGCTGCTGGCGCCCTTGATCTCATAGGGCACAATTGCCACGCCCTGCCACTTGGTCGGCTCTTTCACCTTAGGCGTCAGGGCCACAACCTGATGGCCTTGGGCCGCCAAAGCCGGGGCCAGGTGTTTATACTGCCCGGGAAAATTCTGGTGAATCAGCAGGATTTTCATGTGCTCGGCCTCAAACCGCCTTTTGTTTTGCGCAGTTTTGGCACGTGTTGCGCCCTGCGCCAATGGGCGTTGCGCGAAACGCGCGCAGCGGGTGGCGGAAATGCCGCCGGGCACTGGACGCCGCCGCGCCTGCACCCTATCACGCCACGCAACACCGCTTGAGGATTCCAGAGATGTCGCGCTACGACCCCGCAAAGATCGAGCCGCAATGGCAGGCCGCCTGGGACAACGCCCAGACCTTTCGCGCCACCCGTGCGGGTGAAAAGCCCAAATACTACGTGCTCGAGATGTTCCCGTACCCCTCGGGCCGCATCCATATCGGCCATGTGCGCAACTACACGATGGGTGACGTGATCGCGCGGTACAAGAAATCCACCGGGCACAACGTTTTGCACCCAATGGGCTGGGACGCGTTCGGGATGCCGGCGGAAAACGCGGCGATGGCCTCCGGCGGCCATCCCAAGGATTGGACCTATGGCAACATCGCGGTGATGCGCGATCAGATGAAGCCGCTGGGTCTGTCGATCGATTGGGCGCGTGAGTTCGCCACCTGCGATCCGGAATATTACGGCCAACAGCAGGCGTTGTTCTTGGATTTCCTTGAGGCTGGGCTGGTCTACCGCAAGAATGCCGTGGTGAACTGGGATCCGGTCGACATGACCGTGCTGGCCAATGAACAGGTCGAAAATGGTCGCGGCTGGCGCTCGGGCGCCTTGGTCGAACGGCGGGAACTGACGCAGTGGTTCTTCAAGATTTCCGACTACTCTGCCGAGCTTCTTGACGCGTTGGAGACGCTGGATAATTGGCCCGCTAAGGTCAAGCTGATGCAGGCCAACTGGATCGGCAAATCCCGCGGTCTGCAATTTGCCTTCAGCACCATCGACGGGCCGGATGGCCATGATCGGATCGAGGTCTACACCACCCGCCCCGACACGCTGATGGGCGCGTCGTTTATCGGCATTTCCCCTGATCACCCGCTGGCGCGGCTCTTGGAGAAGGACAATGCCGATCTTGCGGAATTCAACGCCGAATGCCGCCGCATGGGCACCTCGGAAGAAGAGCTGGAAAAGGCCGAGAAGAAGGGCTTCGACACAGGGTTGCGTGTGCGCCATCCCTTTGACACGGCTTGGGAATTGCCGGTTTACGTGGCAAACTTCATCCTGATGGATTACGGCACCGGCGCGATCTTTGGCTGCCCGGCGCATGACCAGCGCGACCTCGATTTCGCCCGCAAATACGATTTGCCCGTGGTGTCGACCTACGCGCCTGCCGCCGACACGGATGGTTACGTCCGCCCCGAGGATGGCGGCGATGCCTACGTACCGCCGAAGAGCGAAAAAGTGAGTTACGTCAAAGGTTTCGCCGGGGATGAGGCGCAAACCGGCGATCAAGGCATCGATTCGGCCATCGCGTTTTGTGAGGCGAATGGTGTCGGCCAAGGCGTCACCAAATACCGCCTGCGCGACTGGGGGCTTTCGCGTCAGCGCTATTGGGGCTGTCCGATCCCGGTGGTGCATTGCGACACCTGCGGCGTGGTGCCCGAGAAAAAGGAAAACCTGCCCATCGCGCTGCCCGATGACGTCAGCTTTGACGTCCCCGGCAACCCGCTGGATCGCCACCCGACCTGGCGCGACTGCACCTGCCCGAAATGCGGCGGGCCGGCGAAGCGTGAGACCGACACGATGGACACCTTCGTCGACAGCTCGTGGTATTTCGCCCGCTTCACCGCGCCCCGGGCCGAGACGCCGACCGACATGGCCGAGGCCGACTACTGGATGAATGTCGACCAGTATATCGGCGGCATCGAACACGCGATCCTGCACCTGCTCTACTCGCGCTTTTTCGCCCGCGCGATGCACATCACCGGCCACCTGCCCGCCAAGTGCGCCGAGCCGTTTGACGCGCTCTTTACCCAAGGCATGGTGACCCACGCGATCTATGTCACGCGGGATGAAAACGATCGCCCAGTCTATCATTTCCCCGAGGATGTGGAGATCACCGAATCCGGTGCGAAACTAGGGGCGACGGGGCAAGAGGTGGAAGTCATCCCCTCGGCCAAGATGTCGAAATCCAAGAAGAATGTGGTCGATCCGGTCAACATCATCCAGCAATACGGCGCCGATACCGCGCGCTGGTTCGTGCTGTCCGACTCGCCCCCGGAACGGGATGTGGAATGGACGGCCTCGGGCGCTGAAGCGGCCTACAAACACCTCACCCGTGTGCACCGTCTAGCCAGCGAAATCGCCGGTGCCGAGGTGCCGCCCACCGGTGAGGATGAGGCGCTCTTGCGGGAGATGCACAAGGCGATCCACGACGTCACGATGGGGGTCGAATCCTTTGGCTTCAACGCCGCCATCGCCAAGCTTTACGCCTTTACAAACGCGCTCGCCAAGTCCCGCGCCGGCACGGCTGTGAAAACCGAAGCAGCCCGCACGCTGGCGCAGTTGATGGCGCCGATGACGCCGCATCTGGCGGAAGAGGTCTGGCAGATGCTGGGCGGCGAAGGCCTGATCGCCGACGCACGGTGGCCCAAGGAAGACCCGGCCATGCTGGTCGAAGACAGCGTCACGCTGCCCATCCAGATCAACGGCAAACGCCGCGGGGAAATGACGGTGGCCAAGGACCTGCCCAAGGAAGAGGTTGAAAAAGCCGCCCTTGCACACGAAGCTGTGGTGCGGGCCCTGGATGGGGCCGCGCCGAAAAAGCTGATCGTGGTGCCGGGGCGGATCGTGAATGTGGTTGTCTGACGCAAATGAATTGCCGAGCCCGCGGCGCCTGACCCGCCGCGCGGTCTTGGCAACGGGACTGATGGCCCTGGCAGGCTGTGGCTTTGCGCCGGTCTACGGCCGGCAGGGCACGGGCAACCGGTTGATGGGCCAGATCGCGTTGGCAGAGCCTTCGTCACCCAACACTTACCTCTTCAACCGCCGGTTCGAGGAACGCATGGGCCGCGCGTCGGGGCCTTACTCGCTCGACCTACGGCTGAACACGGAACAGCAATCGCTGGGCACCACCTCGACCGGGAACACCACGCGCTACCGCGTTGTGGGCAAGGCGAGTTTCACCCTGCGTGACAGCGCCGGGGCGGCGCTGACGGAAGGCAAGACCGAAACTTTCACCGGCTATTCCGCCACCGGCTCGACCGTCGCAACTTTGGCGGCGGAGCGTGATGCGCGGGAACGGCTGATGCAGATCCTGGCCGATCAGGTGATCGACGAATTGCTGCTGGCCTCCCCGACCCTGCCGGAATGAAGCTCAACTCCCGCGACATCGCCGCCTATTTCCGCGACCCCGACCGCTCGGCCGCGGGCGCGTTGCTATACGGCGAAGACGCGATGCGGGTGGCGTTGAAGCGGCAAGAGCTGGTGGCCGCGCTGATCGGCCCCGAAGGTGAGGCCGAAATGCGCCTCGCGCGCATCGCCGCCGCCGATCTGCGCAAGGACAGTGCGGCCCTTCTGGATGCGGTCAAAGCGCAGGGTTTCTTTCCCGGCCCCCGTGTCGCGTTTGTCGAAGACGCCACAGACGGGCTGGCCCCGGTGATCAAGACCGCACTTGAGGATTGGCGCGAAGGTGACGCGCAGATCATTGTCACCGCGGGGCAATTGAATGCCCGCTCGGCCCTGCGCAAACTCTTCGAAGGCCACGCCCGCGCCTATGCCGTGCCGCTTTACAACAACCCGCCAACGAGGGCCGAGATCGAGGCTGAATTGACCCGCGCCGGCCTGCGCGAGATGGGGCGCGACGCGATGGCGGCGCTTGAGGCGCTGGCGCGCAGCCTGACACCAGGTGACTTTCGCCAGACGCTTGAAAAGACCGCGCTCTATAAACGTGGCGACGACACGCCGTTGACCCCGGATGAGGTCGCCTTGAACGCGCCCGCCACCATCGAGGCCGAGATCGACGAGATCTATCACGTGCTCGCCGAAGGCCGCACCGCCGACATCGCGCCGGTGATGCAGCGCCTGGCGGGGCAGGGCGTGGCGCCGGTGACCCTACTGATCATGGGCGAGCGGCATTTCCGGACGCTTTACGCCATTGCCTCGGCCCCCGGCGGGCCGGCGCAGGGCATCGGCAAGCTGCGGCCGCCGATCTTTGGCCCGCGCCGCGACCGGATGTTGCGGCAGGCGCAGGCTTGGTCGATCGAAGGGCTGGAACAGGCCTTGCGCCTCTTGATGGACACCGATCTGACGCTGCGCTCGGCGGCACAGCGGGCGCCCGCCATGGCGCTGGTGGAACGCGCCTTTGTCCGGCTGGCCTATCTCTATCGCCGCTAAGCGCTTGCCACTCGCCACGCGAACCGCCAACGTGCCCGCAAAAAGGGGGGAAGACCATGACCTACACGCTCTATGGCGCGGTGCGCAGCCGGGCTTTTCGTGTGCTCTGGATGCTGGAAGAGCTGGGGGTCGATTACACCCACATCCCCGTCGCGCCGCGCGCACCCGAGGTGCGGGCGATCAGCCCGCTCGGCAAGGTGCCGGTGCTGACCGATGGCGACACGGTGATCCCCGATTCCACCGCGATCCTGACCTATCTCGCCGATAAACACGCCGCGCTGACCTTCCCCGCCGGCACGCCGGAGCGGGCTCGGCAGGATGCCTGGACCTTTCGCATCCTCGATGAGATTGACGCCATCTTGTGGACCGCCGCGCGGCACAGTTTCATCCTGCCCGAAGACATGCGCGTGCAGGCGGTGAAAGAGATCTGCAAACAGGAATACGCGGGCAGCATCGACAAGATCTTTGACGAGGTCAAAGGCCCCTACCTGATGGGGGACACGCTGACCGTGCCCGACCTGATCCTCTGTCATTGCGGCGGCTGGGCGACAAACGCCAAGTTCCCCGAGCCGATCCCGGCCTTTGCCGCCTATCTCGACCGCCTCCGCGCCCGGCCCGCGTTCAAACGGGCGCAGGCCGCGGGCGCCAAGACTTAGGACTTGTCGGTCACGTTTTCCTTGAACGCCTTCTCGAACGCCGCCTGCTGTTCGGGGCTGGCGGCGGTCTGGTTCTGCGTCTTCCAGTCGTCATAGGGCATACCGTAATAAACCTCGCGCGCGGCCTCTTTCGACATCTCGATGCCCTTCTCGGCGGCGGCCTCCTGATACCAGCGGCTCAGGCAGTTCCGGCAGAACCCGGCGAGGTTCATCATGTCGATATTCTGCACGTCCTGACGATCGTCCATCAGGTGCTGGCGCAGGCGGCGAAAGGCGGCGGCTTCGATTTCGATGCGGGTTTGGTCGTCCATGTCATCCTCCCCAGATGGTTTGACAAAAGTGGGTAAAGCCCTCGGCGCCAAGGTCAACCGCCGAGTTGTTGCGCTGGCCTAGAACGCGCGATGCGGCACCGCACCGTCCATATCCTTGCGCGCGGCGTCGAGCAGAGGCGCCAGCCGTTCCGCCCAGTCGCGCTGCCCTTCGATGGTGTCGATCAGATCGTGGCGCAGCTCGATCAGCGCGTTGGGCCGCCCGTGCCGCAACGCGTGCCGGTCAACCGCATCGCCGGGCAGGTGGCCGGGATAAGGCTCATTCTCACCGACGATCATATCAGGCTCGGCCTGCAGACGGTTCAGAAAGGGGCGCGAGAACCGCTCATCCCAGGCATGCAGGATGCCCACATGCCAAGGCCGCGGGCGCCGGCCGTTGAGGCGCGGGGTAAAGGAATGCACCGCGACATAGATCACGTCGTCGCGCCGCGCCGCCATCCGCTCCAGCACCGCGTCATAGGGGCGGTAAAACAGGTCCTTGCGGCGCTCGACCTCGGCCTCGTCCACCTTGCGGTTGGCCGGCACGATGGTGCCGTCGTAAAGCTTCATCACCAGGGTCGGGTCTTCCTCCCCCCGGTTGGGGTCGATCACCAGCCGTGAGAAATTCGACAGCACCACCGGTGCGTCCAGCAGTGTGCCCAGATGCCGCGCCACCCCGGCGGAGCCGATGTCATAAGCGATGTGCCGGCCCATATCCGCTGCGGGCAGCCCCAGATCGCCACCCGCCACCGTGTCGGGCACATGGTTCGAGGCATGGTCGCAGGTGATCAGGAACCGGCTGTCGCGGTTTTCCCCTTCGATTGTGTAGGGTGTGTATGTCATGCCGGTTTCTTCTATTGTCTGTATCGGATACGCAAGATGCCTGCGAAGGATTTGCAGCCTGTTAAGGCTTGTGATAGCCCGAGGCTGCGCTTCTGTTAGCGTTAACGGGCGCAAAATGGGCGGTTGACCGCGCGCGGCGGCGGCGCCTTGACAGAGGGACAAAGATGAAACGCGACAGAAACGTCAAGATCGTGGCCACGCTGGGGCCGGCGTCCGATACCTACGAAATGATTCGCGCGCTGCACGAGGCCGGGGCCGATGTCTTTCGCCTCAACATGAGCCATGGCAGCCATGAAGAGATCGCCGAGCGGCACAAGATGATCCGCCAGGTAGAAAAAGACCTCGACAGCCCGATTGCGATCCTGGCCGACCTGCAAGGCCCCAAGCTGCGCGTGGGCACCTTTGCCAAGGGCGAAGAGACCCTGGAATGGGGGGAGGCGTTCCGGCTGGATCTGGACCCTGCCGAGGGGGATCACCGCCGGGTTAACCTGCCG
Organism: Paracoccaceae bacterium; assembly: GCA_030066175.1. GTDB lineage: Bacteria > Pseudomonadota > Alphaproteobacteria > Rhodobacterales > Rhodobacteraceae > JASJCC01. Next base: position 8,450 of record JASJCC010000135.1, read on the forward strand.
CACCCTGAGATTTTTGCCGCCCTCGAAGTGGGCGCGCATCTGCTGGTCAATGACGGCAAGATTCGCTTGCGGGTCGAAGAATGCGGGGCGGATTTCGCCAATTGCACCGTGGTGACCGGTGGCGTGATCTCGAACCGCAAGGGGGTGAACGTGCCCGACGTGGTGCTGCCTTTGGCGGCTTTGTCGGAGAAAGATCGCAAGGACCTCGCGTTCGTCGCGGAGCTAGGGGTCGACTGGCTGGCGCTGTCCTTTGTGCAGCGGGCCGAAGACGTGCAGGAAGCGCGGGATTTGTGCCAGGGTCGCGCCGCCATCCTGTCGAAGATCGAAAAGCCGGCCGCGGTAAAGGCATTTGACGAAATCCTCGACGCGTCCGACGGGATCATGGTGGCGCGCGGTGATCTGGGGGTGGAACTGCCGGTGCAGAACGTGCCGCCGATCCAGAAGCGCCTGGTGCGCAAGTGCCGAATGGCCGCGAAACCGGTGATTGTGGCGACGCAGATGCTGGAATCGATGATCGAGTCACCGATGCCGACGCGGGCCGAGGTGTCGGACGTGGCCACCGCGATCTACGAAGGCACCGATGCGATCATGCTATCGGCGGAATCGGCCGCAGGCGAGTACCCGATCGAAGCGGTCGAGACGATGGACAACGTCGCCCGCGAGGTGGAAAGCGATCCGACCTATACCGAGATCATCGAAGCCTCGCGCGTGGTGCGCCGCACCTCGGTTGCCGATGGCATCGTGTCAGCGGCGCGCGAAATCGCCGAGACCACGAATATCAAGGTGATCTGCTGTTTCACGTCGTCGGGCACAACCGCGGCGCTGGTGGCGCGGGAACGCCCGCGGGTGCCGATAATCGCCATGACCTCACTGCGCGGCACTGCACGGCGGCTGTCGCTGACCTGGGGCACCTATTGTGTGATGACCGGCGAGTTGGAACGCTTCAAACAGGCGGTGGTGAATGCCGCCCGCGCGGCCCGTGCCGGTGGTTTTGCAGGCGACAACGACCAGATCGCCGTCACCGCGGGGGTGCCTTTCAACATCCCCGGCACCACCAATATCCTGCGCGTCGCACCCTGTGATGAACGTTTGATTTATAGCACCGACCCGGAGTAACCTTCCCTTAGGGAAACCGGGTGTGAGGTGTGTGATGGATCCCGATACCACGCTTGTGATCGGCATGGCGCTTGCAGTGCTGGCGATCCCGGCGATTGTGTCGGCCTTTTCCGACGGGCGCACCCCGCGGGTGGCAGCGATTACGCTGATCGCGGCCGGGGGGCTGATGGTCTATGCGATCAGCAACAAGGAGGGCGGCTATCGTATGCAGGACGTGCCCAAGGTGATCTACCGGGTGATCGGCGACGTCATGGGGTGATCCTGGTCCATTTGGGCTTGCCAAGCGCCGCTCTGCCGCCTATACGGCGCGCCTGACCTCGTGCGGCCGGCCGGATGTGGCATGCCGAGTCGCGCGTTCGACGATCCAAAGGAGACCGAAATGCCCAAGATGAAGACCAAATCGAGCGCCAAAAAGCGCTTTAAGGTGACAGCCACCGGCAAGGTGCTGTCCGCGCAGGCCGGCAAACGCCACGGCATGATCAAGCGCACCAAGAAATTCATTCGCGACGCGCGTGGCACCACCACGCTGTCCGCCCCTGACGCCAAGATCGTCAAGGGCTTTATGCCCTACGACCGCTGAGAGGAGATTGAACAATGTCCCGAGTCAAAGGCGGAACCGTCACCCACGCACGTCACAAGAAGGTCGTCAAGGCGGCCAAGGGCTATTACGGCCGGCGCAAGAACACCTTCAAGGTGGCCGCCCAGGCCGTCGATAAGGCTAACCAGTACGCCACGCGCGACCGCAAGAACCGCAAGCGCAACTTCCGCGCCCTGTGGATCCAGCGCATCAACGCGGCTGTCCGCGCCCATGACGAGGCGCTGACCTATTCCCGCTTCATCAACGGCCTGAACCTGGCCGGGATCGAAGTGGACCGCAAAGTGCTGGCCGATCTGGCCGTGAACGAGCCTGAGGCCTTTGCTGCTATCGTGGACCAGGCCAAGGCCAAGCTGAACGCCTAAGCCACATATCGAATGCAGAAAAGGCCGCTCCTTTTGGGGCGGCCTTTTTCGTTGCCA
>JASJCC010000132.1 GCA_030066175.1 Paracoccaceae bacterium
GGGCCCTGCCCCGCGCCGTCAGCAAAGGGCTCGCGGCTTTTCTGACCGACCAGACCCTGCACCTGGCCACTCTCGCCTTTGTCGCGATCTGGTGGCCCGGCACCAGCCCGCCGGCCCAGGCCGCCCAGGCGCCTTGGGCAAAGGTGCCGGGCCACCAGATCGCGACAAAGGCGAGAGTGGCCAGGTGCAGGGTCTGGTCGGTCAGAAAAGCCGCGAGCCCTTTGCTGACGGCGCGGGGCAGGGCCCAGACCTTGACCGCGTCGATGACCAGGTGCAGCGCGGCCACGAGCAGGGCGATCTGCCAGACCCCGCCCAGCGCGGCGGTGGAAAACACAAAGACCAGCGCGCCATGCAGCAGCAGGATCAGCGGGTTGCGCTTGCGGGCGACCATCCAGCTGGGCTGGAACAGGAAATCGGCGAGCATGTGGGCCAGCAAAAGCGCGGCAAACGTCGCTATCGCGCCCGGAGGCAGCGCAAGTGTCATGGCTTGCTTTCCCCGTTTGCAGGTGGGGCCGCTTGCGTCTCGAGCGCCGTGAGGGCCGCCTCAATGGCTGGAAAACCACCCGCGTGCAGCGCCTGATCGACCGCCTGGCGGGAAATCTTAAGCTCTTTGGCGACGGCAGAACGGGGGCGGGGACGCGGTAACAGCACCTCGGCCAAGGCGCGTGCCTGCGCTTGGGTCCAGCCCTTGGCGATCTCATCAGCCAGCAGGGTGGCGGCGGCGAGGGCGCCACCGCCGGCATGCGCCATCAGCGCGTGGGTCGGCAGGTTGGACAGAAGCCGCCCCGACGCGGTGAGCGCGGCGCCGTGGCCGCTATTGGGATCGGGCGGCTGGCCTTCGGGAAAGCGCGCCGCGCCTTCGGCGATGGCGATACGGGTTGTGACATTGGCCGAGGCCCGGCGCAGGCAGGCGCGCAGGTAAAGCGCAATGCGCAGGGCGTTCTTGGGCCGGTCGATGACCATCTGCCACCCGTCGCCACCGCGCCGGGCAAAGCCCATGACACAGGGCGCGTAATGCGCCGCCACGGCCTCGGCCGCGCTGTGCAGCGCCGCCATCGCTGCATCCAGCGCTTCTGCCTCCAACGCCGAGGACTCGACGATGTCACCTGTCAGAACAAGAAAGGACATGCGCAAGTGGTATCACTTGCATCGCGAAAATGCAAGCCAATCAGCTTGCAATCACATAAAGCCGAGCTCCAACCGCGCCTCGTCGGACATCATGTCCATACCCCACGGCGGCTCGAACACCATTTCCACATCGACTTGTTTCACACCCGGCAGCGGTTCGATCGCGTCGGCGACCCAGCCGGGCATCTCGCCGGCCACCGGACAGCCCGGGGCGGTCAGGGTCATGATCACACGCACCGCGTTTTCATCATCGATTTCAATCGTGTAGATCAGGCCGAGGTCATAGATATTGACCGGGATTTCCGGGTCATAGACCGACCGGCAAGCCTCTACCGCCTGTTCGTACAGGGGATGGTCCGTGCTGGAGGGGGCGATCAGCGGCGCACCTTCGAGCGGGGGGCTTGTCTCGTTCATGTATCGGTCCTCATCCTATTCCTGAGCGAAGATATAGGGAAAGGCTGCGGTCAGGTAAAGAGGCGCGTCCCAGCGTCACAACCGCTCTGGACGGGCCGGGTGGTCAGGCTATCTCCAGCGCGATGCAGGCTGACCCGAACCATTTCACCCGATTGACGCGCCTTGTGCTGGGCGCTTTGCGTCCTGCGCCGGGGGCAGGCCGGATGCTGTTGGCGCTTGGCTTGGGCGCGCTCTGCCATCTGGTCTTTGCCGTCGCTGTGCTGGCAATGATTTGGGCGATGTTCTTTGGCATGAGCCGGTCTTTTGGCGCTGTGCCCTGGCCCTGGGCGTTGTTAACCAACCTCTTGCTTTTGCTGCAATTCCCGATCGCGCATTCGGTTTTGCTGAATGGGCGTGGCGCGCGGCTGGTGGCGCGGTTGGTGCCAGGGCCGCATGGCGGCGCGCTGGCGACCACCAGCTTTGCGCTGATTGCCTCGATGCAATTGGCGGCACTGTTTCTGTTCTGGACGCCGTCGGGCGTGATCTGGTGGCAGGCGACAGGGGTCGCGTTCTGGGTCATTTGTGCGGCCTACACAGCCGCCTGGCTCTTGCTGATCAAGGCCAGCTGGGATGCCGGGGCCGAGGTGCAATCGGGCGCGCTTGGCTGGCTGTCGGTCTTTGCCGGGCGCAAGCCGGTCTTTCCACCAATGCCAAAACGCGGGCTTTTCCGCGTGATCCGCCAGCCGATTTACCTGAGCTTTGCGCTGACGCTCTGGACCGTGCCGGTCTGGACGCCCGACCAACTGGCGTTGGCCATCACCTTTACCGCCTATTGCCTGGCAGCACCCGTGCTGAAAGAGCGCCGCTTTGCCAAGCGGTACGGCGCCGAATGGCACGCCTACCGTGCCGAAACCCCCTACATGCTGCCCGGAAAGGAGCCCGCCGATGGCCGCGCCCGCACGCAATGACCTGACGATTTATGACGCCGTGGCCGATCAGTGGTGGTCGGACGACATCCGCTGGGTGCGCACCTTGAAGAACCTCGTGCCCGGGCGGATGCGCTGGTTTGACCGGCAGATCGATTGGCAGGGCAAGGCAGTGCTCGATCTCGGCTGCGCCGGCGGCTTCATGGCCGAGGCTTTGGCGCGCCGCGGCGCGGACGTCACCGGCATCGACCCCGCGCGCGACGCGCTGCGCGCCGCCCGCGCGCATGCGGCGGGTGAGGGGCTGGACATCCGCTATGACGAGGGCGTGGGCGAGGCGTTGCCATACGCTGACGCGGGTTACGACGCGGTGGTCTGCGTTGACGTGCTGGAGCATGTGGCCGATCTTGACACCGTGCTGGCCGAGGTGGCGCGGGTGCTGAAACCCGGCGGGCTCTTTCTCTACGATACGATCAACCGCAACCCGCTGGCGCGGTTCCTGACCATCACCATGGCCGAGGACGTGCTGCGGCTTTTGCCGCAGGGCACGCATGATCCGCAGATGTTCATCACCCCGCGTGAGCTTGAGGCCGTGATGCAGGGTGCCGGGTTGAGCCCGCAAAAGCTGGTGGGGCTGGGGCCACGCGGGGTGACACGGCGGATGGACCTGACCTTTGGCACCGTGCCGGTCACCTGGGTGCAATATATGGGCAGCGCGAGGAAGCCAGAATGACCCAAGCCGCTTTGTTGACCACCGCGCTTCTGTTCGGGGGAATGGTGTTCTATTCCTTTGGATTTGCAGCGTTTTTGTTCAAGAATCTGCCGGCGGAAAAGGCCGGGCACCTGCTGCGCCGCGCCTTTCCGGTGTTCTACCTTTGCGTCATCGCCTGTGCCGGGCTGGCCGCGGCGTTGAGTGTGCCGTTCGACCTGCTGGCCGCTGCCATCCTGGCGGTTGTGGCGCTGACAACGATCCCCGCCCGGCAGGTGCTGATGCCCGCAATCAACGCCGCCAGCGACGCAGGCCACAGCCGCCGCTTCGGCGTGCTGCATGGCAGCTCGGTTGTACTGGGCATTGCGCAGATCATCGCCGTCGGCTGGGCGCTGACGAGGTTTCTTTAGGGGGGGTGACCTCAGACCTTGTTGTTGCGCCGTTTGCGCACCGGGGCGGGGCGCACCTGCGCCTCGATATGCTCATAAAGCCGCTCAGCGATATTCTTTTTCGTTGCGGTTTCAATGCCTTCTAGGCCGGGGCTCGAGTTGACCTCCAGCACCTTTGGCCCGTTTTCCGAGCGCAAGAGATCCACGCCCGCGAGGTTCAAACGAAACGCCTTGGCCGCGCGCACCGCCGCCTCGCGTTCGGCCTTGGAAATCCGCACCACCTTGGCCGAGCCGCCGCGATGCAGGTTCGAGCGGAAATCCCCCTCGGCCCCGGTGCGTTTCATCGCGGCGACCACCCGGCCACCCACCACCAGACAGCGGATATCCTCGCCCGCGGCCTCTTTGACGAAATCCTGCACCAGGAAGTTCGCCTTGAGCCCCCGAAACGCGTCGATCACCGAGCTTGCGGCTTTCTTGGTTTCGGCCAGCACCACACCTTTGCCTTGCGTCGATTCCAGCAGTTTCACTATCAGCGGCGCAGTGCCCACCAGACTCATCAGACTGTCGGTATCCTTGGGTGAGGCAGCAAAGGCGGTTTCCGGCATCCCGATCTTGTGTCGTGCCATCAGCTGATGGGCGTAAAGTTTATCCCGCGAGGCGGCGATCCCCTCGGAGCCGTTCACACAAAAGGTGCCGATGGTCTCGAACTGGCGGATTACGGCGGTGCCATAGGCGGTGACCGAGGCGCCGATGCGCGGGATCACCGCGTCGTAGCGCGGCAGGCGTTTGCCATCGTAATGCACTTCCGGAGACAGCGTGTTGATCGCCATAAAACAGCGCGTGGTGTCGATCACCTCAACCGAATGGCCGCGCTTGTCACCTTCTTCCACCAGCCGCCGGGTCGAATAATTGTCCTCCCGCGACAGCACCGCCACCCGCAGCGCCCGGTTGGGTGCCTGCTGGCGCATCTTGGCGGTGGTGTATTCGTCATAGCTCAGCTGTGGTTGCTGGAACCGTTCTGTGGCGACGATGGTGATGTGATCCTTCAGCGCCTCGCGCCCCAAGAGCATCCGGCTCGCCATGTTCGACCGATCCGTTAGCGTGATCTCGATCCGCCAGCTTTCCTCACCCACCCGCAGGGTCGAGGCGATGACATAGCGGCTTTCGGATTCGCCGTTCGACGAGGTGACGGTGCGCCGATCGACGATGCGGGCCGAGCACGGGATCACCAGATCGTCGCGCCCGGGCACCGGATGCACCATGAAGCGCACCTGGGGCGCCGCGGCGGGGCCAAAGGTTTCGATATCCGAGGCATGCAGCGCCGAGGTGCGCGCGCCGGTATCGACCTTGGCCCGCAGCGCCGGCAGGCCCAGATCGGGCAGGGCGACCCATTCCTCCCAGCCAAAGCGGATCAGGTTTTCCACCGGATCGATGTCGTCAGTCATACGCGCCTCCCTCGCTTGACCCTTAGGCCTATCAAGCGGGGGGCGACGGGGCAAGAAGCTCTGCGTTTCTGTTGTTTCTGTTGGGGAGAGGGGTGGTTCTGTGCGAATTCGCGCAAACATCCGCGGTTTGCGCGGAATTGCACGCGGGCCGCCAGCGCCTATCTTTGTCTCAAACAAGAGTTACCCCCGAAAGGACACGCCATGAGCTGGAACCCCGCGCTTGATCCGCATTGCCCCACCGGAGACGAGGTGGATGCCATCGACACCGTCATTGTCCCGCGCGCGCGCGATCTGGGCAGCTTTGAGGTGCGCCGCGCCTTGCCCGCGCCGAAACGCCAGATGGTGGGGCCGTTCATCTTTTTCGACCAGATGGGCCCGGCAGAGTTCCTGCCGACCAAGGGCATGGACGTGCGCCCGCATCCACATATTGGTCTTGCGACGATCAGCTATCTCTATCGCGGCCGGATGCACCATCGTGACAGCCTGGGCACCGATCAGTGGATCGAACCGGGGGCCGTCAACTGGATGGTGGCGGGGGAAGGGATCACCCATTCTGAGCGCACCGATGATGAAACTCAGGTCGACCCGATGCCGTTTTTCGGCATCCAGACTTGGGTCGCGCTGCCCAAGGATCACGAGGATCGCCCCGCCGAGTTTATCCATGCCGGCGTCGATGCGCTGCCTTTCATGGAGGGCGAAGGCAAAGAGGTCCGGCTGATCCTCGGCACCGCCTATGGTGAGACAGCACCGGTGAAGACCGCGTCCGAGATGTTTTATGCCGATGCGGTGTTGCAAGCCGGCGCCAAGATCCCGCTGCCCGATGACCACGAAGACCGCGGTGTTTACGTCGTCGAAGGGTCCGTCAGCGTGGCGGGGGACATCTATGAGGCCGGTCAGATGATGGTCTTCCGTCCCGGCGATCGCGTGTCGCTGACCGCGGGTGCGCAGGGCGCACGGCTGATGCTCCTGGGGGGTGAGACGTTGGAGGGGCCGCGCTATATCTGGTGGAACTTCGTCGCCTCGTCGATGGAGCGGATCGAAGAGGCCAAGGAGGCCTGGCGCCGCGAAGACTGGGCGCATGGCCGGTTCCAACTGCCACCCGGCGACGATGCGGAGTTTATCCCGCTGCCTGATCGGTAAAACCGCGCGACGCGTGGGGCTGGGGCGACAGACGCCTCGGCCCTAACCAGTTACGCGGCGAAACCTGCGCTTTTGCCAAAGCGGCCAGCCCATCATCTGGGAAATCGTCGCAAAACGCAGGCCGCGGGTGCGTAGCCCATCCAGCGTCTGCGGCATCGCCTTGACCGTGCCGCTTTGGATGTCGTGGCTGAGGATGATCGCCCCGGGGCGGGAGCCCTTGAGGATGCGCCGAGCAACCGTGTTGGAGCCGGGGCGGCGCCAATCCTGCGGATCGACCGACCAGAGGATCGTCGGCAGGTTGCGCTTTTCATAAAGCATCAGCCGCTGGCGGCGGGTGAACGCGCCATAGGGCGGACGGAACGTGACAGGCGGGCGGCCCGCAACCTTGAAGATCGCGTCGGTGGTGCGATCAATCTCATTCATCACGGATGTGTCGGATCGGCGGCTAAGGTCGGGATGGCTCCAGCTGTGATTGCCGATCTCGTGGCCCTCGGCGACGATCCGGCGCACGATATCGGGCCAGGCCACCACGCGGTTGCCGATCAGGTAAAACGTCGCTTTCAGCCCGCGCGCCTTGAGTATATCCAGCAGGATCGGCGTCAGGCGCGGGTGTGGTCCATCGTCAAAGGTCATGCCGACCACCGGGCTGCTGGTGCGGATGGCCATCACTGTGGCGGCATCCCGCCGTGCGACATCCTTGGGCAGGGCGATGACCGGGGCGGCCTTGGCCATACCGGGCGCCCCCAAGGCACAGGCAGCGGAAGTGGCGGACAGAAAGGTCCGGCGCGTCAGATCAATCATTTGGGCTCCCCCCGGAGCTTAGCGCATTTTCTTCGCAGACCGGATCAGAAAAGCGGCGCAGGCCTCTGTCAGGCAAGGGTTTTTCCCGCTCTCCCCCTGGGGTTGTGGAAAACCGTGGCGCGGGGGGCACGATTCCCGGGGCAAGGCGGCGAAAAATGGCGTGTATAGCGCGGGGAAACCGCTTGACGACATGCGGGTGCGGTCATACAACGCCTCTCACGCCGGAGCCGATGCGCACGGGCGGCAGTGAGCGGTTGTAGCTCAGTTGGTTAGAGTACCGGCCTGTCACGCCGGGGGTCGCGGGTTCGAGCCCCGTCAACCGCGCCATCACTGCCCTTGTCCATGGACCCAGCGCCTGCGCGGTTGTAGCTCAGTTGGTTAGAGTACCGGCCTGTCACGCCGGGGGTCGCGGGTTCGAGCCCCGTCAACCGCGCCACTTCTTTCTCACTTGCCACGTCTATGATGCGCCGCAGGGCAGGAATACCTGACTGTTGCCGCGCCACCCAATCCTTTACAAAAGAAAAACGCCCCAGATGGGGCGCTTTGATCGGGACGATTTTTGAAGTGATTTTTCGGGGGGTTAGCGGCCCCAGCTGCGTACCGGGCCGCAATCCATGTGAACGAAGTTGGATTTCGAATACCGGCCGACGCCACCGGCGCGGCAGGCTGAGGCGGCGCGTGCCATTTGATGGACCGAGCGCGACGACAACCGCAGGTCAGCGGCCTGGCCGCGCAGGTGGCGAGAATTCTTGGCCACACCGCGGGAGCGTGAGCGCAGCATCGCGTTGGTCTTGGGGCTGCGGTAGCCCGAGATCAGCAGATACGGCTCGGTCGCGTCCATCAGGTTGTGCGCGGCGGTCATCAGATCGACGGTGCGCAGGTCGATGTTCTTGACGTCATTGGTGCGCCAATCGCGCATGAAATAATTGATCTCGCGCACCGCATCTTTGATGTAGTGACCTTCGATCCAGTAGATCATGTCGATGCGTTCACCGGTGCGGGCCGAATACATCTTGAGCCGGCGGATGTCGCCACCGCCGCGCAGAAAGCCTGCCGCGTTCGAGTAGGTGGGGGCCGCTGTGACGAGTGTCGCCGCAAATGCGCCCAAAACCGCACGCCGCGAAAGGCTGCTAGAAGCTGAGTCAGTCATGATTTGAGAGCCTGTCCCGTTTAGTCTCTGTACCTGTTTCTGTGCGCATCGTTGTGCGCGTCCTGCCATCTATCCCCAGATGTCTCAGTTTCTATGCCACGAATCAGATGTGATCGAAAGGGTGATTTGAGGAGCATTCGAAGGATCAAGGGGAAATCGGCGGGTTTCTGCTTAATAGTGTTGGCACTGTGGCAAATCTGTTAAGAGACCGTGCGATGGGAGCTTGGGTTACAAGATGTTTCGGGTTTGGCGCATTTGTGAGTGGACAGGCACAGGCTGTTGATCTCACACTGGAATCCGCGAGCGGGACGTATTGAATCAGGGGTTTTTGATGATCGATCGGGTCAAAGGGACAATTTCGGGAAGTTTTCCCAAGGTTGTGGCGCTCAGCGTCGCGTTGATGGCGGGGGCGCCTTACGCCTCGGCAGAGGACGGGCTGAACCTTCGGGTGACGGCGTTCAAACAGGCGGTGGCCGAATCCATCAGCGACGATGACGGGTTGGCCGCGTTCTACCGAGCACGTGATTTCCAACCGATCTGGACCGGCGCCACTGACGCCGACCGCGACCGCCGACTTGCGCTGATCGAGGCGCTTGAGATGGCGGGTGACCACGCGCTGCCGGCACAGCGCTATAATGCGCAGGTTCTGCTGCAGCAGATGCGCGCTGCGCGTACGGGGGCCGAGCGTGGCGCGTTGGAAGTGGCGCTATCGCAGACCTTCCTGCGCTTTGCGCATGATCTGCAATCCGGCGTGCTCGAGCCCGGCACAATCATCAAAGGCATCAAGCGTGAGCTTCCGCGGCGCCCGTCCGACGCCCTGCTGGCCCGGCTGGCCAATGAAGACCCGCGCGCGGTGATGCGCGATCTGGCGCCGAAAACGCCGGAATATGCCCGCCTGATGCGCGCCAAGCTGATGTTGGAATATCGGATCGCCCATGGCGGCTGGGGCCTGCCGGTCTCGGCGCAAAAGCTCGAACCTGGCCAGTCCGGCCCACGCGTCACCGCCCTGCGCGACCGGCTGATTGCCATGGGCTATCTCGCGCCGTCGCTCAGCGCCACGTACGATTCGGCGATGGAAGCCGCGGTGATGGAGTTCCAGATCAACCACGGGCTTGAGGCCGACGGCGTTGCCGGGCCGGGCACCATGCGTGAGATCAACACCGCGCCCGAGACGCGGCTGAAGTCGATCATCGTTGCGATGGAGCGCGAACGCTGGCTGAACCTGCCCGAGGGCAAGGGCAAGCGGCATGTCAACGTCAACCTGACGGATTTCCACGCCACGATCATCGATGACGGCAAGCTGACCTTTTCGACCCGCTCGGTCGTCGGCCATCAGGATCGTGACCGGCGCACGCCTGAGTTTTCCGACGTGATGACCCATATGGTCATCAACCCGTCCTGGTACGTGCCGCGGTCGATCATCGTAAATGAATACCTGCCGCTCTTGCGGTCGAACCCCGGCGCGGTGCGGCATTTGCAGATTGTCGACAGCCGGGGCCGCGTGGTCAGCCGGGGCAATGGCTTTTCGCAGTACTCCGCGCGCAGCTTTCCGTTCAACATGCGCCAGCCCCCGGGGCCGCGGAATGCGCTTGGGTCGGTGAAGTTCATGTTCCCCAACAAGCACAACATTTATCTGCACGACACGCCGTCACAGCATCTCTTTGTGCGTGAGGTGCGGACCTTCAGCCATGGCTGTATCCGCCTCGATGACCCGCATGATTTTGCCTACACGCTGCTGGCGGTGCAGGAGGCGGATCCCAAGGGGTTCTTCCACCGCGTGCTCGACACACGGGCGGAAACCAAGGTCGATCTGGTAGAGCCCGTTCCGGTGCACCTGATTTACCGCACCGCTTTTACCCAGGCCAAAGGCCATGTGCAGTACCGCCGCGATGTCTATGGCCGGGATGGGATCCTGTGGCAGGCGCTGGCCAATGCAGGGGTGGCCCTGCGGCGGGGAGACAGCTAAACCTGCGGCGTGAAACACGCCGGAGGGTCCATGTCGCATATAATTGCCGAGATTGCCGCCGCCCTTGGCTTGCAGGCCAAGGGGGACGTCGATTTGCGCGTGGCGCGCGTGGCCGAGCCGGCCATGGCCGGGCCGGACGATCTGGCCCTGGCGATGCGGCCGGACTATGCCGAGGGGCTGGCGGACGGGGCGGCGCGGGCAGCGCTGCTCTGGGACGGGGCGGATTGGCAAAGCTATGGTTTGCAGGCGGCAATCCTCGCGCCGCGGCCGCGCTTCGCCATGTCGGGGCTGAGCGCGATGATGGATCCCGGGGCGGGCTATGCGCCGGGGCACCATCCCTCGGCTGTGATTGACGCAAGTGCCGAGTTGGGGGTGGGTGTTAGCGTCGGGCCTCTTGCGGTGATCGGGCCGGACGCGCGGATTGGCCCGGGGTCGGTGATCGGCCCGCAGGTGTTTATCGGTGCAGGTGCAACGATTGGCGAGGACGCGCTGCTGCATGCCGGGGTGCGGATCGGCCACAAGGTGCATATCGGCGCGCGCTTTGTTGCCCATCCCGGGGCTGCGGTAGGGGCTGACGGGTTTTCCTTTGTCA
>JASJCC010000003.1 GCA_030066175.1 Paracoccaceae bacterium
GAGCCCGTCGTCGCCGTCCAGTGTGTCATCGCCAAACCCGCCAACAAGGGTGTCATTCCCCGCAGCCCCAAACAGCTGATCATTATCCGCACCGCCAACCAAAACATCGGAGCCCGGAAGGCCGACAATCGTGTCGTTCCCAGCAAGACCTGAAATCGCTTCCGCGTTGATGGTGCCGGTTAGACTGTCATCTCCCGATGTACCTTCGACACCGCCATCGACATCTCCGACCTGGTCCTCTGCGGCGTCGATTGCATCGTCGAGAGCTTGATCAGTGTAGTCGTCTACCACCGTATCCATCGCAGCGGATGTGCCAATCTGGACAGCCGCCTCGAGTTCAGGCGAAATCTGTTCCTGAGCGACGACGTTAATCTGAGCCAGGTCCGTTAGGAATTCGACATCCATCGCTCCGCTCGCGAGCGCAATATCAACCGCGCTGTTTGTTTGCGAGATAATCTCCGCGGCGCCGGCTGCTGTATTGTCGACTGCGGTCCCCGAAACGCCGGCGGAGACAGCAGAGGACTGCAGCAATTGTTCAATCTCCGTCGCACTGTTTAGATCGACGGGCCCCGTTGCAAGCAGGGCGGCGAACTCGGAGAAGACCACGATTGAGGCTCCGTCAAAGCTAGGGGCTCCAGCCCCTTCTAAAACCGAGGCTGCTTGAGCAACGGTGTTCTGGACTTGCGTAAGTGCCGCCATGAATGCCATGCCGTCTGCATCGTTTGCCAATGTGGCGGCGACTGGGTCCACATTCAAAAAGTCGATTGTTGGAGCCAATCCTAGGCCATCTCTGACCAACATTTCCGCATCTTCCTGCGTTTGCCCTTGATCGATCAGTTCGGCGACCAGCGTGGAGACAGACGTGATGGCCGATGATCCATTTGGTGCCCGGAGCTGTCCTTGGAAGTCCAAGCCCGTCGAGATATCGATACCGCCCGTCAGAACCAAGGGGCCGACAGCGTCGGTCAAGACAAAGTTGCCTGAACTATCAGTGACCGTGCTGACCTCGCCAGGGTCCAGCACGCCGTTCTCGTTGGCATCTCCGAAGACTGTGGCACCAAGGATGTATCCATCGACAGCGACGCCCGTGGTGATCACAGGTCCATCGGCGCTCCCGTTGATGGTGATGGAAACGACTTGGTCATCCGTAAGGGAGTTATCACTGTCATCTGTAGCCGTGATGGTAAACGACAGCACCAATTCCTCACCGTCCAAGAGGAAATCGAATGCCTCGCTACCCGAGTCGAACGACCAGCTGATCGTACCTGCCGTCCCGGTTGCATCTATAACCGGCCCTGCGTCGACGGAGAACATATCAAGAAACTGCGTGTCCGTTATCCCGCCGGTTCCACCGGATCCTGCGGTTGCGACTGATGCGACCGATACAGTCACAACATCAGTAAGATCCACGTCCGCGACGGACAGGCTTCCAGCCGCGCTCAACCCACTGTCGGTTTCCGTGAGGTCTGCACTACTGGTGTCACCAGATCCGACCGAAATCTCTGGCGCATCGTTCGTGCCGATGAGCGTTATCGTGACGTCCTGGCTGGCGGTGCCGCCATTGCCATCGTCCACCGTCATCGTGAAGACCTGCGTGATGGTTTGGCCCGCAGCCAAGTCATCGAGCGCCCCGTCGGACACCTCGAACGTCCAGTCAATCTGGCCGACACCATCGCCGGTCGAGGCATCGCCGATCGCCGCAGTGAGCGTGCCGCGCACCGCGGTCGCCGCGAATGTGGCGCTGTCGATGGCAGACGACGCCGTCACGTTCACAGTGTGACCGTCCGTCAGGTCCACATCCTCAAATGCGATCGTACCGGTGGCGGACAACGTGTCCGTATTTTCACCCGGCGCATTGTCGGCAAGCTCCGTCACGCCGCCGGACGTCGGCGCCGAGGTGATCACCGGCACGTCGTTCTGCCCGGTGACCGTTATCAAGAGCGTCGCCGTTGCTGTCCCGCCATTTCCGTCGGAAATCGTGTATTCGATGGTGGTCGTTCTGGTCTCGCCAATAGCTAGATCCTCAAAGTCAGACCCGGCGGCGAAGTCGTAGGACCCATCAGAATATACAATAAACGTTCCGCCGTTGGTGCCGAGAATCGTGCTTCCGACGCCTGCAGCAACGCCGTTCACTGCCGAAACTATGAGCGCGTCGGAATCAGCATCGGTGTCATTAGCCAACAACCCAGCCGCAGCAGGAATACTGACTGATCCGGCCTCGCTTACACTTCCGGTATCGTCGACGGCCACCGGGTCTGCGTTCGTCCCAGCGTTCTGAAAGACGAAGTCTTCGGCAGTCAATTCTGATGACGACACACCGATTAGGGTTAAACGATCACTTCCGACCTGCAGGACAAAACCCACCGACGTGTCCTGCCCCACTGCAAAAACATCCGCCAGTGACGTCAGGCCAAGGTTGCGAAGCACGATCTTATCGACCGACCCTCCTGCGTGAAAATCCAATACGATGTCATGCTGTGAGCCGGCGGCGAAGACAAATGTGTCGTCGCCACGCCCGCCGATCAAAGTATCGTCGCCGATGCCGCCCCGCAGAACGTCATCACCACGGCCGCCGACAATCAAATCGTCACCGCGCCCTCCAGCCAAGGTATCGTTGCCGCTGCCTCCCAACAGAGCGTCATCGCCCGTGCCACCGCGGAGAACGTCCTCGCCGGAACCTCCTAAGAGGATGTCATCCCCGGCGCCACCGCGCAGCGTGTCGTCGCCAGAACGCCCCAAAATCAAATCGTCGCCTGCGGCCCCGTGTATACTGTCGTCACTCGACGACCCAATCAGCACTTCGTTTTGATTCGTTCCGCTTTGATTAGGCATAAATGACTCCAAGGTTCGAGTGACAGAAGGCAGGTTGTTTTTGGCGTTGGACGCGCGTTCCGCACGTCGTCGATACGTGAACTTTGATAGGATTCGAGTTTTGGCGGTGATCGTTGGCCAATCGATTTACACGAGTAAAGGATTGCCATTCTGGTGGATGAACACGCGCTAACGCGGGAACCAATGTACTGAAACGCAACAATGCCACTCCCCACCTAACCAGATCAACGTACAACACAGAGCAACTTAGGCAGAACCCGCTAAAGACGGTATGTTGCAGTGCTAGGGCGCCATCAATGAGCAACCTTTAGGAATTAACCCTCATTGTAAATACCCGGCCTAAGGGAATGCGGTGATGGTCGCAAAGGGCCTGAGCTATCCAGTTGTTGTGTGTTCTCTTTTTGTTCTATTACTGCTCGCCCAGACTCGAGGGTGCTGAAGATGCCGCAAACAGCCACGACTGAGCATAAACCTATTTACACAGGCAACCCGTCCAACGACTATCATCGGCTTCTGGTGACCGAGAAGCAGTTGAATTTCGCTCGGGCTGTCGCACGGAAACTCGGGACACTGCTTCCCTCAGATGCACAACGGGACCGGCGGGCTTTATCCGCATGGATCAGCGAGAACCAGGGCGGAGCTCGAGGCGGGCGACTCTCGCACTACCCGTCCTCGAAGCAAGTCGCCTTTGCCGAGCGTATCGCGCGTCTCAAGAGGCGCGATGTGCCCGAAGAATGCTTCCGCGATCGCGGTCTGATGTCGAAGTGGATCGACCGCAATCGGTAGGGATCACTTCTTCTTCGCCGGCCGTCTCTTTGTTGCAGCGGGTTTACGGCCCAGCCCGATCTTTTTGGCGGTCTCAGCGCGCTGCTTGCTGTAGTTGGGGGCCACCATGGGATAGTCCTTGGAGAGACCCCAACGTTCCCGGTATTCCTCGGGCGACATATCAAACGCTGTGCGCAGATGCCGCTTGAGCGTCTTAAAGGACTTACCGTCTTCGAGACAGATGATCGCATCAGGTGTCACCGACGCGTCGATCGGCACCGCAGGCGTAGGGGGTGCTTCTGGCGCGGCCGCGCTGCCGCTGTCGCCAGATCCATCTGATAGCCCGCTGAGCGTGGCGTGAACGGAGCGGATCAGGTCCGGCAGCTCGGCTGACGCCATCTGGTTGCGGCCGGCATAGGCCGCCACGATTTCCGAGGCGAGCACCAAAACGTCGCCGCCGTTTGCGTCTTCGGGTACGTTGGTATCAGTCATAAGTCTGTCCCTCATCGTTTTTATTGGTGGAACCTGGTACTGCAGCAAGTCACCGAATGCCAATCCAATTGTAGCGACTGACCTGGACTGGATTCCTCCCAAAAGCGACGCTAAGAGGGCAGCGGATTTAGGTCAGAATTTTTGACCTATAAGCTGATGGATTGGATGCCCCTCCTGCCGGTTCATAATTGAACTGGTTGAGAAAACGGAGGGATGAACCATGCCAGAACTGCACATTGTAGGGGTCGATTTGGCCAAGCGGGTCTTTCAGGTCCACGGGGCGTGTAATGAGGGTTATGTGTTGTTTCGCAAGAAATTGACCCGAACACAGTTCGCGAAATTCCTCACTGAACTGCCGCCCTGTATCCTTGCAATGGAAGCCTGCTCCTCGGCGCACCATTGGGGACGCAGGGCTGAGGCCCTCGGTCACGAGGTTCGGCTCATCCCCGCCCTCTACGTCAAGCCCTTCGCCAAGCGACACAAGAACGATGCGATCGACGCGGAGGCCATCACGGAAGCTGCAATCCGGCCGTCCATGAAGTTTGTCGCGGTCAAGACGACGGATCAGCAGGCCCAGGCGGTCATCTTCCGATCTCGCGAGCTTCTGCTTTGACAGCGAACCCAGCTGATCAACGCGCTTCGCGGACACCTCGCCGAATTTGGCGTGATCCTACCGGAGGCCCGCGCCACCATTCGCAAGATCGCGGCCCAATGCGAAAGCTTGGACGACGGCCTTCCGCAGCCAGTGCGCGATATGGCGACACGGTTCGCACATCAGATCGAGGAGCTGACCGCCGAAATTGCCGCACTTGACCGCGACATCCGGCAAGGGGCCTTGCAAACCAAGGACTCCCTGCGGCTGCAGACCATGCCCGGCATCGGCCCGATTTCCGCGATGGCGATCCAGGCCTTCTGCCCTCCTGCAGGGGCCTTTGCCACCGGACGGGATTTCGCTGCGTGGCTGGGTCTGGTTCCGCGCCAAAACTCTACCGGCGGGAAGGAACGATTAGGACGGATCACCAAGATGGGACAGCGCGATGTGCGCCGATTGCTCATCACCGGGGCCATGGCAGTGATCAGCGCAAGTGAAAGGAAAGGACGTTGCGACGACCCCTGGCTCGCGAATATGCTGGAGAAGAAGCCGCGCATGGTGGCCGCGGTCGCTCTCGCCAATCGGATGGCGCGGCGGCTGTGGGCGATGATGACGACCAAGCGCGCCTACGAGATACCGGCCGCGGCCTAAGGGGCGGCGCTCGGAGGCCGGCAGGACTGTGAGGACGAAGGAGAGTTAAGGAACACGGATCGTCAAGATCGACCCGGAACAGCCAGAATAATATCTTGGCCTCTCGAAGCCGCTAAGTTGTATTGGACCCGGATCGCATATCTCCATAAAGGCCCGCCGCCAGTGTCGCGGCACACCAGAGGCCGGACACCTGACTGCACCCGATCAGTGGTTCCAAGACCGACCGACGCGCAAACAGACCCGGGGCATCCACACCGATATTATGTTAATTATTGGAAGAACAGCGCAAAAATTAGTTTCGCCTGTTCTCTGTTGACGGGGCCAGTTTGAGCGTGGCACCACTGCCGATTGTGTAAGGAGAAATTGGCCTATGACAGAGCCAAAAGGCATCCCCACGAAAGAACTGTCTATTCCTTCGACGGCAGTTTTCATCGATGGCGATTGGATTAGAGTTGCGGCGAGGCACCTCAGAATAGATGTGGATTTTTTGACACTGGCCGATCTTCTTCGGTCCTATTTTGGCAAAGATACAGAAACCCACTTCTTCGGCAGCGTTTTGCCAGGAGACGAGAAAGCTGGAGGCCTTTTTGACAAGTTGAAATCCAATGGGGTCAAAGTTGAGGTTTTTGATCTCGTCGATAATGCGGACGGACGCTTGATCAGTAAAGGTCTCGATGTGGCGATGAGTCTGCGCGCCGCAACGCTCCCCACCTATTTCGATCGCGTCGCCATATTGTCTGGCGACAATGATTTTGTGCCTCTGTTCGACCTCCTTCAAGGGAAAGGTATATCTACTGTTCTCATTTCTCTTCCAATAGTATCGGGGAAACTCCTACATTCCTCGGCGACCCATTTTATTAGCCTTGAAGATTTCCTTGGAAGGGCAAAAAGTCATAGTGCCGAGAATATACCGCCTCGACCTGCTAACCAACCGTTCGGTGATATGTATGTCGAGAAAGATGAGCATTTTGAGCCATACCTTCAACTCAGAGAGTTGTTTTTGGAATCCAACTATCAGATAGTTGTTATTGATCAATACATTGACTGGCAGATTTTCGAGATGATTAGGCTTACAAAAAAGGAGGTGAAAATATGCATTCTTACAAATCGAATTCAGGAACCAGATTATCAAGTAATGGTTGAAAAGCTGCGCCGCGAAGGTCGAATTCTCTGTTTGTATCGAACTCGAGACTTTCATGATCGATACCTCCGAGTTGATGATCAATGGTGGCATAGCGGACACTCATTCAAGGACTTGGGAACAGCCGACTCACGACTAAGCATTGTCACCGATAAAGAATTCACTGAGAAGCTCGAAGCCCGCCAAGCAGATTCAATCCGGACTGCCATACAGCTTTGCACCTAACACCCTGGATGTTCCCTCACGGTGATGTAGAAACTGATCAACCATGGGCGCGATCTGGGCAGTCCAGAGTCAGGTAACCCGCCGGCCAGATCGTTTGCCTTACTCCTTCAAGAGACCCTGCAAAAAGTCATAGTCGTCTTGATTCTGAGGAACGACGCGATCATCTAGATACATTTCTCTTAGGTTGGATCTGCCAGCCTCGTTGTCCTGATATGCCGAGAGACGAAACCACTTTCCGGCCTCAGCATCACTTTGACGAACACCGCGACCATCTCGATACATTTCTCCTAGATTGGATTGGCCGGACGAGTCGCCCTGTTTCGCAGAGCGGTGAAACCATCTGAACGCCGCGAGGTAACTCTTAGAAACACCACGGCCATCTCGGTACATTTCTCCCAGGTTGGATTGGCCGGATGGGTTGCCCTGGCCTGCCGAGACACGAAACCATCTGACAGCCTCTGTATCACTTTGAGGAACCCCGAGACCACTCCGATACATTTCTCCCAGGTTGGATTGGCCATATCCGTTCCCCTGGTTCGCTGCTAGCCGAAAAAATTTGACGGCTTCGTCAACACTACGTGGAACGCCGTCGCCCTCTAGGTATAGTGACCCGAGCATCACTTGAGCTTCAGCGAGACCCTGATTTGCAGCGAGATAATACCATTCCGCGGCTTCGATGTTTTTCCAAGTTAGGCCTTGGCCTCTATCCAGCTCGATCTCATTGCCGCGCGCGAATTGTTCCCATGCGCTAAGCGAGACTTCGGTCTGCCCTACTGCTTTCTCGCTCTCCGAATTTGCTACTTGGGTAGGCTCCGGATCACCTTGGGCTTCCGTAATGCTGTTGCGGGCATCAACGGGTTTCGGTGTTTCTGGAGCGATGGCATCTGGTGTGTCCATGCCGCTAAGGACATCTTCGACAAGATCGATGTAAATGCTCTTTCCCAGGTAGTACGTGCTAGTGACCGCGACCACTGCCGCCAGAACCAATAGACTGCGGTGTCTCCGAAAATATTCCATGAAAATCGAACCGCCGGTCAAAACGAAAACAACCGCTAGGAGGAGAATTTTCACTGAAACCATCTCTAGAACCTAAGCAAGTCGGTTTCGATCTTCCATCCCATTGACAACTGGCTGGAACGCAAATTTTTCTTCCATTCAAACGCCCGGCATTGGCCAAATCGACATTCGCCAGCTTCGTGCCGCGTAGCAAATCCGCCTTGGCCGTCGCGGCCACGCGAGCTGTTGCGCGCTATCGGATATTAGTCCAAAAAATTAGCAGAAGTGCGATTTTAGAGCACCTTGATCCATTGGACACAAACGGTGATTTTTGCTGCCCTGACCCACCTGGGTGGAGATCAAGGACTCAGCGATGCCAAAACCTCGCGTTTTGGCATTGCTAAATCCTTGGCATGAAGAGCTCTTTATGGGAATGTAACCAACATTCGCGTGGCTCTCTGGCTAATTTCCTCACGCCCCGCTGCAGCTGATCTCGTTCGGAGTATTCAATTGGTACCTAGTTGGACAATGGCCGGCGTGATTCCGCCCATCAGGCCAAGTGTACGTGGCCACGATCCGGACCGGTCGCCGTACGCAGTCAGTTTTCTGGAGACGATACAAAGATTCGCGTTCTCAGACGAACGTGCCCGAATTCTGTCTGGCTTACTGGACTACAGGACGGCATTGTACAGATCGGGAATCGTTGCCGGTTTTCAATGGCTTGACGGCAGCTTTCTAGAGAATATCGAGGACTTGGAATCACGTCCTCCTAACGACATCGATGTTGTCACATTCTTCGAGTTGCCGCCTGGACACACACAGGTATCGTTATTGACTGCACACGGTGCGTTGTTCGACCCGACGGAGACAAAGCGAAATTTTTCCGTGGACGCCTATCCATTCGTGCTAAACCAACCAATGACGGAAAGGATGGTACGACAAACCTCTTACTGGTACAGCATGTGGTCGCATCGCCGAAACGGTGTTTGGAAGGGCTTCGTTCAAGTCGACCTCAATCCTTCAACTGATGCCAGCAGCCGAACCATGCTGGACCAAATGATCACTGACGGATTTGTGTGATGAGGACACTTCCGCACGACTTGCTATTGTCCGAGATCGACGAAATCAAAAGAATCTTGGGTGCGTTGCCCAAAGATGCCGCTATCGAGCGGCTAGCTTTTGAGAAGCGCCTCGCCGCCGCGGAAGCCGAACTTGAACGCTTGCCTTCTCCGGAAGGCGCACGGGAAACTTTGCGATTGACCTTTCAAGGTACCCCTGTCGTCGCCGGCCACGGTATCTCTGCCAGATTTGCAGGAAGCGCTTCAAGCGCGTTCGCTGACGCGTTCGCAGCAATTCTGGCTAGCAATCGAAAGTGGCCTGACAGACTCAAGCCGATCCCAAGCGCGGAACGCTATCCGCTGATGATTACTGGAATGGCTGTAGGGTCGTTCGGTTTCGAAATCGAGCTTCCAAAGAATGGAGAGCTCAACGGTGATGAGGATGGCGCCACGCATGCCATTGAAACATTAAAAGGCCTGTTGAGAGCATCAATCGAAGGTTCCGATCAGGAATTCAGAAGGGAAGCTGAACAGATTGACCAAAATGCGATCCGAAAATTAGTGAGATTCCTGAATGTAATTATAGAGCATAATGCCTGGTGTGGCTTAGAGTTTCGCGGTGATTATTTTAGATTTTCCGATGCTGACCAAGTAAGTAAATCCAAATCTCGCCTTCAAACGATAACCACTATTTCGCGAGAAAAGCTACGCGTTTCTGTCTCTACTGCTGTATTGGCATCTGGCGCCCTGATTTTGGTGGGATTTCTGATTTATGGAGTTGGAACAGGCGACTTTAGCTCGTTCTCCGCAGTTTGGAGCACTGTATCTGTCGCGTATGGAGCAATTGCGGGCTACTACCTTAGAACAACTATTAGAGAAGCCAACAGCGACCAGGTGAGAAGAGAGGAATGAAGGCAACTCCCTGAAATTGACGACTACGCGCTTTGAGCCGTCTAAGCGTAACCCCTCTTTGCCTTTCGTAAGTGCAACAGAAAGCGTGCGTCCTTGGCGTCGGCCTCGCTGTCGTACCAATCGGTGCGGGTCTGACCGCCCTGCCCTACGCGACCCCATTCACGCACACGGCCCCAGTCGCCGAAGAGACCACGTACGATCTCCATCCTGTAGAACCGGTGAAGGTTGGCCTCGGGTTCTGTCCTGGTCAGATACATGCCCCCTACCCCCACATCCGTGATGCGATGTCCTGTTCTTCCTTGCCCACAGCGTCGGCATAGATCGCTGTGGTGCTGAGCTGAGCATGGCCCATCCATTTCTGCACCATGTTCAGAGGAATGCCGTTCACGGTGGCATTGATCCCGAATCCATGGCGCAGGCCCTTTGGGCTTCGATGCGGGGCATCCGGAATGCCAGCCTCGATCATCACGTCTTTGACGATCTGCCAGATGCGCACCCGTGTCAGCGGCCAGATTGGCGTGTTTGCCGGTTTGCGCGACTTCTGTGCTTCTCTGATCCCGAACGCTGTGTTGAGCGTGTCGAGATAGTCTGATGGCACGGGCACCGACCGAAACACGATCTTCTGTTCCCCTGAGGCATCCCTCCGCTTCTTAAGGCTTCGGAGCGTCACCGTACCCGCAGCCAGGTCGATCCGCGCCGGCGTGATCTCAACCAACTCAGACGGCCGGCACCCGGCGAAATGAAGTGTCTCGCAGAGCGTCCGATCACGGGCCGGCCGACGCCTTGCCTCGGCCAGGAACGCTGCTCTCTCCTCTTCATTGAGATAGAGGCGGTTTCCGTCACGGTCGTAGAGGGACATTTCGCTCATATTTAACAGTCTATCCGAAAACCGTTAAACCATGAACCGAAAATCAGCCCCCTACCCTATCGATCCACAGGTCCCGGCGTCGGATTACTTAACACTATTGGCCGTTGTGTTAACGACCTCGGTAGTCCTAACCGTATGCAATAAGAGGAACAACATTCCAGCAAGAAATCACGCCCATCTAACCTCGTCCGGAGTTGGGAAGGGAATTCTTATTGACGGCGAACATCGACAAGAGACTTCTGCTTCAACATGGACGCGAACTGTACAGCGTTGATTTCCGTTTCCCATTTCTTCAGTAGACGACGTGCGTTCGACTCGCAGTTTTACTCCCGAGAAGAAAGGCGCACAAACCATCTCAGAGGAGCAATGACCACTTTCGCACCAAGCCTTGCCGTCGGACAGCAAACGGCCCATGGCGCTGTCTGACACTGAATCCCGAACCGCAATTGTTATTCGCGGACACGGGTTTGATGTTGGGCCGATGGCGTAAACAATATCGTAGAAGGTTTGAAGGCTTAGGTCGTCGTTACAGGTAACTCCCTCGCCCGTCGAGGTTGGTGGCGGAGTCGATCCAATAGGCGGAGGAACTCCGTTTGTCGCTGCAGCGTGATGACCTATGTAATGATGTGCCTTCACACCAAGTCCTAAAAGATCAAGCATGACGGGCGCCAATTTTATTGCAAGAATTGCCGGTCCGGATGCCCCAGCAGTGGCTGCTGCAGCCGCGACAATTGCCGCCATCCACGCGATCAACTTTAGCAATGCGATGAGGTAGTCCTCAAATGCCATTTCGGCAAATACGTGCGCAATTGCCTCGCCGAAGATTGTCATGAGTTCAGTTATCAATATCAGATCAAATACCGCCGCCCAATCACCTACCGCGAGTAATTCTAGGAGTTCGCGGAGAAGTCTGCGATTCTGGGATTTCTTGAGGAAAGCATCCAACGCCCTTCGGATAGCTGCACGGGCGCCCTTAGCCATTGGGATAGGCAAGTGGACGGCACTACAAACGAGACCAATAATTTCGATGACGACGTCAACAACGAAAGCGGTCGCAACCAGTTCATCGTCATCAAAGTCTACAAGAACGTCGTCACCGCGGAACTGAAAAAAGCTTGCTGGTACTCCCGCCTCGACGGCGAAGTACGCGCCGTTAACATATGAGAAGAAAGGAGACAGCGCACGATCGTTTGCAATAATCAGCGGGGCGTCGAACACCGGCGTATCCATAGACTCCCTTACAAACTTGCGAAGCATGGGCTCCAAGTCTTGGAGTTCGCGCCGCCGCGCTGCGCGCCGGCCACTAGGCTTAAGAGCCCTATCGAGGACGGAATATGAACGCTCGATGGCAACACGCAGGAATTCATCATCAACGGGAACGATAACGGTTGCGCCTTGAACCTTCGGATTTCCTAGCTCGGATACTATCTCATTGGCGTATTTTCCAATCGAGCGGACTAAATCTCCGTCAATGATCCGATCGTCGGGATCGACCGACGGATGACCTAACACTTGAGAACCTTTATTAGATTTCCTCTTTTTGCGCCGTTCACCTGTCTTCTTGGTCATTAAAACTTCCTTTCGAATTGTCTCGGCCAGAATTCGGCCATTAGGATAAACTCCACTTCATTTATTACCTAATTAAAAGCTCGAGAGAATATTTTCATTGAACCGGTTATCCTGCAATGCGAGGTTAATTGAACGATATTACCCTCTCTTGGTCCGGAGTATTGGATTCATCAACTGCTAGTGAGAGGATCCTAACTGCAAAACCTTAAATCAGGCGCCGCGGAAGGGCGAATCTTCGCAATACAGAAAGGACATTCCGCATGGCACATCTTTACCGCGAAACCCATCCCTTGTTTGATCGGTCAATCGTCAACATCGAACCCACGTTGTGGTCCTCATGTTTTGCAAAGCGAAGTGATTCCGAGTTGCCCTCACTGTACCAGTGTTGGTGACTTGCGGCAAATCTGCGCAATCATCCCTACTTTTAACACGTGGCGACCAACTATAGGCACGTTTTACACTATTACTAATTCTGTTTAGTCGGTATCCTAACTGAAATTTGCGGCTTCCAAAATGTTCGCATCCCTTTTGAAAACACAAATTCTTCGGATCATGAACTAGATAATGTTTTCGATGCTCACTCGTAGAATATCGCGCGCGACTTCCGAAAAATCTCAATCGTATTCTCCAAGTCACTAAGAAATCTCTCCGGAACCGCAAAATGAGCTTGTAGAAAAAGCGGTCCAACTGCTCTATCACCTTCAAAATCAAACTCCGAAGAAAATGGTAACTCCAAGGACAGCATGTCTAGCTCAAATAGATGTGTCTCAACATCTACAGGTGGAAGAAAAACAATTGTATGTCTACCTCCCTGTATTCCAACAACATACAAAACGCGCGGCGACTCGGTAAACATGGCCAACTCATACTCGCCGTTAGTTATAAAAGCTATCTGCTCCTTGAACACCGCTCCTGCACGATCATTGAACTCGAGAAGGCGATATGCCACTTTTATTCCATCATCATGAACTTCGCGGACTTCACCATCCGTGGCGCCGCCGTCATAGGTTTCGTCGCCGAACAGCGCGGATACACGTGCGTGAGTGATCCTATTGAGCAACTCCGCCGGCGCACTGTTGAATATCGTCCACGTGCCGTCGAAACGCCATCGCTCGATAAAGGGAACAGTGACGAACGTCGCTTCTCCGCAGTGAAATGAAACATTGGGCTGCTCATTGATCACAATCAACTCAATGAAGGAAAAAATTTCATCAGGAAGAACCGGAACTGCATTAATGGCCGTAATTCCAGGCGGAGCGAAACAATCCTCTGGTGGTTGGGAAACTCTACGGCTAGGCCAACCCGAGTCGTCGCTATACCTCGGCAGTTCAGCACCGATTACGCCAGTTTCTAGGTCGACTTCGAAGCCAACTCCGAAACGGATGTCTTGAGGGTCAAAAAGTACCTGAGCAGGAACTTGAACCGGAAAAAATATCACTGCTAGTATTAATGCGTAAATCCACGTCAAAGAACCTAAATCATTTGTTATTCGCATATTTCTTTCCAATCTGTAGAAATGGTAAATTTCATTTGAACCTCGACGTTCCCCAAGTCGGTTTTCCTGACATCAGTATCTGGAACGTATCAGTCTCAACTGACCCATTGCTCGAATTAAGACGCAGTTTAAGGCGCCACGATAGACCAGCATCATCGTGTGACGAAAAAAGACGCAACCGAAACGAGTCTGCGCTACGAGGAGCGACAACGAATGAAGGCATTAGTCTGTGTCTTTGAACACCCTTCACATACGCCAAGTCAAAATGATAGGTCTCGATATACTGCGCGGGATCATCAATGTACCCTTTGTAGCCGCCGATATCTTCAACATCGTATTCAATGTCTGTAATAATA
This sequence comes from Paracoccaceae bacterium, assembly GCA_030066175.1. Lineage (GTDB taxonomy): Bacteria > Pseudomonadota > Alphaproteobacteria > Rhodobacterales > Rhodobacteraceae > JASJCC01. Next base: position 13,953 of record JASJCC010000003.1, read on the forward strand.
ATGTCGGAATCCGTCGTATTTCTTAACACGACCTCGAAGACAGGGTAGGGTATTGCCACGCAGTGCTTGAGCCACAATAGAAGGGCGGATGCTGCATCACGCCCCTCTTGCCCAGATTCATTGAGGACCAACCAATCAGATCGGCGGGGGAGTAGCTCGGCCGTCTTGTCCGGCCGACGTGTGTGGAAGTCTAGTGTTATTCGGGCAGAGTTGTTTTGAATATAGGGGAGAAGTGCCGCTCGATCCGTAAGTCGGGCATAAGCTTTTAGCCCGCGGCCAATGATTAGAGCGGATATCGCAGGCGTTGATGCCGCCTCATGTATCTCCGACATGCAAAGATCTTGGTCTGCGCGTTGAAACCAGCTGTGAGGCATCCGAAATGTCCGCAAACGCGGACCAGGGCTAAAACCAAAATCAACTTCTTCCGGATCCTCAATAAAAGTAGTGCGCGCTTCAGCGAGCCCGAAACTCACAATTTCTAGACCAGAGTTTGAGGGAGACGTAGACTGTGCATGTGCAGCCGCGAACGGCGACAGCATATGAAAAATACTAGCCGACGGATTGGGGAACACACGTTCTCCATCGACTCGGCGTGTAAGTTCCCAAACTGCGAATCCAATAATAGCAATATGCGCTAGGGCGGAAAGGGCAACCCAACGATAACGCATAGGTGTATGCCGAGATTCTCTAGGTGTCACGTTGAAACCAATCGACGCGGTCTCAGTCCGACGCGGCCACAATATTACGATCGAAACGGCAGCGCTAACCCCAAGAACAATCAAGATATGTTCGGCAACAAAAGGTAAGATCGTGTTCAATGCTCCAGAGACCGTTGCAAGCGATGCAAAAAGACTTAGAACTGCTATAGCTGATTCAAGCGCGCTTTTCACAGTTTTCGCTCCAACAAGTAAGCCTAGAATGCCGAATTATTGAGGTGGCGACAAGTTGCCTTGCCACGAGTTGCCGTCAAGAATTTCTAGGATTATATAGCTTGGTCGTACCATCTTACTCCATCGTAACTAAACTGGAGGACCGGATTCCTCCGACACCTTAGCTCCAGATTTCTATTCCCCCGGAAGGCGAGTAAAATACGATGTGCGACCTTAGCACAGTCCCTTGTTTGTGTCACGATCTCGAAGCATCTTGAACCAAGCCTGTGCACAACACACTACCAAGTCGATCAAAATGAGCATTGGCCGACGCGTTTTACAGTTACACCCATTCTGTTAACTCAGTGACTGAACTTGACCGTAGGATTATGACCCGTGCGGGAAGCGCCCACTTGGTGCCTAATCTGATGGGCTTTTGAAAAGAAAAGGCAATTTCTTTTGAGGTGAGTGTTTAAAATAGTCGACTGAAATTATAAACACGCAAGTAACACGCATGAACACGTAAAAAATGCGTTATTCAGTAGATACGATTACAGGAAGGGAGTTCGAATACCAGTCAATCAACTGAAACTCTTCATATTTTAAGTTCCTAGAATTAGTGGTCCCATGAGCTGCGGCCAAGAGTTCCGTAATATTATCTTGGTTTCTCAACCAAATTGAACGATCTACAGTCCATCCCCAATTTCCATCTACCTGCGCCGCAAGATCCTGGAAATCATCATAAGCTTGTTTAGTGGATCTAGGAGCGCTGATTACACCTACAGAGTCATCGGTTAGACCATTGGTGAAGAGCACTGGCTGAATGCCGAGGTCAATTAGTTTACCAACAAGTTCCTCCGATAACTCGCTTGGGTTTGTTGCAGGCATTTCTGCCATCCGAATGCCAGTTTTTAGATTGGTATTCTCGAGCGCGTCGCTGTCAAAAAGCGAAAAGGCGATGTATTGGGCCCTTGCTCCGGTGTCGTACATATTGAACGACGTGTAATCGTACTCTTGGCCAGACGCCATGACCATAGCGTGATTCACCATTTTCCAGTCGCCATCCTCGTTTTCGGTTATACCAGACACGGGCGCCGCGACATATGGGCCGTAGGTTGCTAGGCAGTTCTCAGGCGATCCCTTAAATGACAGGCAAGCCTGCGTAGCGACAGCGCTGACATCGTATTTGTAGCCAGCGTCGAGTGACATAATAGCCTCTTGCGAGGCCGCGGAGAAAAGAAGCGGCCCTGTTAGTATCAAGACTGCCCCGATGGTGGACGTTGCCAATTTCGACGTTCTGTTCCGCATTTTCTTCCGCCTAAGTTACGATTTCTGCCAGCAGCGCTACCACAGCTGTCCCATACGCCGCCGTCGTTTTCAGGTAGTCAAACTCCTGGAACCTCGGTTTTCGGCCTACCAACCAACTAAAATACAGCACCAATAAGCACACGACCCCTATGACACACGGGTAAATGTATGGTTCATTCGCGATCGAGCGACTCAAAATAATGTTATAGTCTTTTACGAAAAAAATTAGGATTGCCGGTAGAAAGCCAACAAACGCAAGGGTATACCGGACACTTCGAGCATGGTTCGGATAAATTTTGCATCCGCCCTGTGCACGCGTTTCACAACTATCCTTGTCACACATGGCTTTCATCCTTAACAAGTTATTTAATTATCAGTGCGCATTTTTGTTCGAAATCAATACCGCGATAGCAGATTCCTTAGCCTTTGACCAGAATCCTGTTGGGTTCGAGCGGCAACATAAGGATATGGAGAATCCTGCGCGACGAGCGCGAAACGGCGTACAGAACTCTGAAGTTTGGACGCCTTTTCCCGCTCTCCGTCAGGTTATGGCTTTCTTGAGCCGTACTTTGCACGATTATCCGTAGTGTTAAGCCGATTTGGGGCTTCTACGGTTGCCCCATTCTACCTCGGCACTCGGCGCTCTCTGTTGCCAGGTTTGCGCTTTCGGCCTCGGCCGCGCCCAATCTTGCCTTCAGCGTCGTAAGATTGGATTCCCAATCACTTTCGGTCTGAGGGATCTGAGAAAACTCAAGCCGCAGCCTGTTAAGTTCTTGGTAGTTAGGTTCGTATTGGGCCTGTACGGTTTCGAGATCCGTCTGAAGCGCGTACCTGGCTGCTTCACGATCCTCTGAACCCAGGTCGGCTTTGATACCATCAATGGCGTCACGTTGTTCCAACACAGTGGCTTCAAGTTGGCTAATGCGATTGGCGAGATAATTTGAATGACTCGGCAGATTGCCAAGCTGTCTCTCAAGTTGCTGCACTTGACCCTCCATGTTTCTTCGCTCATCTGCCAGAAGTTTTTGCCTTGCATCAACACCATGAACTAGCGCACGGCATGAGTGGACACTAAGGCCATCGATCTTTTGTTTAGCGTCAGCTGGCGCCCGGTCTTGAATAATCATCCATCCCAGGGCAACAATAGTTAAAACGAGTGATACCAGAAGACCCGAAGACCATCTAAAAAGAGAGATAAACTGTTTTAATTTACCTTCAAATTTTTCAATTTCCCTTGAAATTTTTTTGTCGAAATCCCGAGATAACTCTTCTTTAAGCTCTATTAGGATTGGATCGAATTCATCCTCATTGCGATCTGCGTCACTCATGGGTTCGCCCCTATATCTTCTTACACCAGCGCAGAGCAATGTACGGCGGCATGTTGTTATGAGGGCGTCCTCCGCCTTGAGAAGCAATCCGAAGATGTCCTGCTGAATGGTAGGCGTAGTCATTATTCATGCCGGCTTTTCCGCCGTCGCCACCCCATATTCCGCCATGATCATGAGAGGGCATCTCCTCGACGGTCAGTCGATGTGTCTCTGCCCCGCCGGTTGCACCAACTGAGTATTTCGCGCCAGCTCCCAAGATAAATCGGTCCCGGGCGTGATGAAAATCCTCCCACCCCGATGGGCACTCCGCCTGATCAAATGCCATGATAGCATTACGAGGCGTTTGGAATTCTCGAAGCCTTTCGATTTCTTGCTCCAACTCCTCAATCCTCTCCAAAACTCCTTCCGCACTGATTGACTGTGATAGGCACTCGCTTGAACCAAGAGCGGCGAATACAGCTCCCATTAAAATTGCGCGCATCGATCCCTCCAATAAGTTAGTAATTCCGTGTTCTTCGAGTTTATTTTGTGCAGGTATGTCAATTGAATCTCTGAGTCGCGGATTTTTTTTACCCAACGCCGCAATCGATCTCAACACAGCTGACTTTCATGAAGGACCCACTCAGTTGCCCCTTTTTGCTGATTGCCAGTTTATTCTAAGAAAACGAAAAATGCACGGCTACTGCATGCGACACACCCAGCGTCGTCAGCTTTTCGGGCTGGTTCCGTGGTGCAGTTCGCGCTCGTTGGATTTGGAGTTTCCCCTGGATTGATGGACGCCTTCTGACCGCAACGGAGAGGTGTTTCGATGCATGTTGCAGGGTGCCGCCTGTCCGATATTGCCGACGGTTCGAGCCATTTTACGGTCGGAGAGTGTTCGGTGCCAACGTCCTCGGAAGACATTTCAAGCCGCGTTGTCAAAGCTCCATGTCGAAGAGTTCCTGCACCTCGATATCCTGTATGCCGAGATAGGTGAGCGTCTGGGCTTGGGAGGAGTGACCAAAGGCGTCCATTAGGAGCGGAATTGGGGCCTTGTTTTGAACACGCTGATGGTAGCCCCAAGTCTTCCGCATAGAGTGTGAGCCATAGTTGCCGCGCAAGCCGACCTCGCGACACCACTTCTTGATCAACCCATTGACCGCACTGACAGTGAGGGCGCTGCCGCCGCGTGACGACAAGAACAACGGCACATCCTGCCTTGGATCTGGATGGACTTTCAGCCAGGCATCGATCGCGTCAATGACCGCTTGATTCATGCGAACGCAGCGGTATTTTCCCGTCTTTGTCTGTTTGATCTCCAGCATGTCACCAGGCATCAGATAGTCTACCTGGCCGACCCGGAGTGAGAGGATCTCACCGGCGCGAAAGGCGGTGTTGATCCCGAAAGTGAAAAGGCAGAGATCGCGCGGGTTGCCAGCATATAACTTCTTGATACGCTTGATCGCTTTCAGATCGCGGATCGGCTCAACCTTGATCGAAGAGCCTCTTTTCGGGTGATTCTGGTTGCGCTTGAGGGGCTTAGCGTCCTGCGCCTCGGAGCCTACGTTTTCCCCAAGTTTTCTAGTTATTCTTGCCATTACTTGACGATCTAATCTGGGAGAATCGATTCATCGGGCTCATGAGTTTCGTCTAACATGCTGATCAAGATGAGTTATCAAATTTCACCTTGCTTGCCAACTTTTTTCTAAAACTTGGGATAAGGAGTGAACATTGCGACGAAGTGCCGACATTCATGCAAGAACGCTGAATTCGGCAGAGGGCTATATCCAGCCGTTCGCCGCGCTCTATGGCAAGGTCGGGAAGGCGGACGAAGCCGACTGATGCCGATGCAGCGACATCGACCAGGTCGAGTTGACCTGACCACAGGATTTATCGCGGCGCTGCAGCACGGTTTCCTCGAAGCGGACGTTCTACGCCATTAATCCTGACCGGAGGAGTCAGATAACCGGTTCGAGCCTACATCGGAGATGTAAAATCACTTCCGGGCGCGCTCGAAGCGTGATCATCGCCGCAACACCCAGAATATCGTCGCTACGGCGCGGCGGCTCAAACTGCCGTTCAGGCAAGTCGCAGCAATGGATCAGAGACGAAGTTGCATGGTGTGGACGCAGCGGACTTCTGGCGTTAATTGAGCAGATGCCTCTGATCGACCTGCAACCATGTCAAAAACTGGGCGGTTTCCATCATGCGGTGTTGGCGGATCCTGCTTCTGTTGAAGGCTCATCCTGGGCCGCGAACCAACGTCGGCTCGGGCGCCGGCGACGCCGATCGAAAGGACCTGGATTTCAAGGTTCTCTATTCGGGTTCAACGAAACCGATTGATTGACTGTCGAAACCGGACCTCTTTTCAGACGAACAACAGCTTCAGCCAGGCGAAAAAGTGGAGGAGGCCTGCTTGACCTGCTGTTCATTAGAGTTTCGGATTGGGCAAGGGAAATCATTAACGAGCACAAATTCCCTTAGCATCCGTTTCTTTAATGTGTACTTGCATTTGTGTTTTTGCAGGAGAAATAGATGAATTGATTTGCGCCTCCAATAACTCTTTGAATTTTAGAGAGTAGTGCGCCCAGCATTCAACGGATTTACGCGCAATTGAAACCAATATTTGGATTATGTCCCCTATATAAATACCATCCCGGCGCAAGGCATCATATAGACAATCAAGATCGAGATTTTTTTCAACGAAATCCGCCAACTCTTCAAAATCATTCAATTCTTCCTCCCACTCGTAGCGAAGCAAAACTGTATCTACAACGCCTTCGGCAATCTCGTATCGAGCAAGGCTCGTCCAGTTCTCTGGCAAATACTTCTTTTGCAGACAATATGCAAATAGGTCAACAAAACTTGAGAATATGAAATTTGACCTTGAATCCAGAAATGGGTTGCAGGTCCTTGATATGAGACCGAGAGACAGATCATTAAGGTACTCAGTAGCTGTTATGTCGGCCAACACACAAAACTCCGGCAATGAAATCGGAGTATCCATGATAGAGAAGGGATATTTCATCATTGCCTCGAGTCAGTTATGAGTAGCGGTTCCCGATTATCCTGCGTCTCCTTAAGATTTTCTGAAATTTGCCCAATTTCTTTGGAGGAACTGACCGATGGCTCTTCTCAGAATGCTAGGGGGTGCGCGAAGAAGGCCTTGTAGTTTGGATGTAGACCAGCGAGTGGTGTTGACAATCGAGCCCTCTGTCCATGAGTAAATCCGCTTTTTTTTGGGCCATTGCCGATAGCCGTTTCGATTTGAATCGCCAAAGACCACGTAAAGGGTGTGAAGGTCCAAGCGGTCGCGGGGTATGGTCTGCGGACACAGCCCGATGCGCCTTTAAACTCGAATTTTCTCAGTATCGTAAACCCTCACAGAGCGCGGCGACTTATAATAAAGTCCAAGCTGCACGCCGCCAAAAAGCGAGGCGGCCAACGCGCAGAATTTGGCGAAGGGAGCGATGCTAAATCGTGCGGGTTCCCAAATGCTTGCGTCAGAGTGGAGCCATCCGTCAAGGTGCGAGAGCTACTCCGCAAGTTTTGTTCGACATATCGTTGATGAGCACAACATCGGCTCATATCAACCGTATCAAATCAATTTCAGTCAATGAACATTGTATCAAACATAAAAATCGATTTGAAAGATTGCATAGATATTTATATATATACTGAGTTTATCCAATGTCACAAAATATCAAGTTCAGTCTTAAATTTTGGAGCGGAGTTGAGTGGAGTTTTCAGTTCTTGATATGCGCTTGGAAATTCCGACAGTTGGAAATCTTAAAAATTAAAATTCAATGTGGTACCGTAATGGCGAAGCGTGAAACCGCTTAAGATTGGTTCAGCACCAAAACTCGTTTGAGACTCTTGCGGTTTCCGCGCTGTCGCTCAACATTGAAACCAAACCGGAGAACTCTGGTTCAAGCCGGCTCTAATCGTGGGGGAGGGTGAAGCACAGCGGATCAATGCTATTCCTGCCAACCACAGCCGACACGATGGTCAACGACCATTTTCTACACCTCACCAATGGCGTTGAAATTCGGCACGCGCTGATCTGGGAGCGCACAAGATGCTGCCTATCCCAGGATACTGCTCTCCGAGTATCTGCGAATCTGATGCTGGCTGGCATGGTGCTGGCGATGGGTTTCAGACTTGAGCACATTGTTGGCGTCTTTGATCACAGGATGCGCCGGTTTTGCCGGCGCATCGGTTGGTCGCTGACGATTACCGTCAGTCAACGTGACAGCGCTGACACGAATTGCGTCGGTCCATGGGCCATCGACGATTGGGTTCGAAGCGCACCGCTCCAGCGATACGTCTTGTCGGCCAACTCTTCAGGCGCTTGTTTGAATGCGTCGTCGGAAATGGAGTTTTTTGCTGCAGCATAGGGATCGGGCACAGACTACGCCACATCGACTGAACTGCTCGCTTCTGCCCTTCATACTCCAGTGGCTCTCGCCCGCTAACTTGCCCAGCGAGATTCCGCCGTACTATCGGCAAGCTATTGCCAGTTTTTGTTTGTCCAAATGTGGAGGTCAACCTTTTGTTAATCGGAGTTAATTAACGGTTATTCACCAAGGTCAATTCACGGAGAGACAGATGCCTCGGAGCAAGCGAGAGCTCATGGAGTCCATTTACGTCGCGATCATGCAGGCTGACGCCAGAGGATTTGAGAATAGCGCTGCCGCCTTGCGGAATGTGCTGGACGAACTGAAACGACCCAAAATGCTGGACTGCAATCCAGTATCACTTCCTGCGACAACAGTGGTGGGACAACGAGCGGTTGACAGGCGTTCATATGCGATCTCACTCAGGTGATGATTGCCGATCGCCCTGTCGACTGCTCACGGACGGCGCTGTCCATTAAGGGGAGCACAATAGCTCTAGCTGCGACAAGGCACACTCGGTGACTGGATCTCGAGCGCGCATCATTCCGCCTAAATCGCCGTGGGGCGAATATCGTGTACCTACCTGTAGGCTTACATACCCCAAGGCGGTTGCAGGTGACACTGACCTTCCCCCGCGCTTAGGGCCGGTTTGATCTGGAATCTTCCGGTTGGGTTTGAGTGTTGAGCGGCAGCGTGGAGACCGCAAGAGTCTCAAGCGCTGGCGCGGTGGTTTTCATCAGGAACTCCGTTGGTGAGAGGTATCCGAGCGCCGAGTGCGGGCGCTCGGTGTTGTAGTGATGGCGCCAGCGGCCGATCTCCTCGCGGGCATGACGCAGAGAGCGGAACCAGTGCAGGTTTAGGCATTCGTCGCGGAACTTGCCGTTGAAGCTTTCGACGAAGGCGTTGTGCACGGGTTTGCCGGGTTCGATGAACCGCAGGCGCACGCCGGACCGCTCGGACCAGTCGAACATCGCCTTGCTGGTGCCTTCGGGTCCGTTATCGAGGATGATCTCCTGGGGCAGCCCGAACCGCAGAGCCAAGTCATCGAGGAAGCGGGCGACACGCGCCCCAGGGATCGATACATCCACGATCTGGCCGGGACAGAACCGGCTGTGAACGTCAACGATGTTGAGCACGCGAAACCTCCGGCAATCCGCCACCTGGTCGCCGACGAAATCCATCGACCACCGCTGCATGGGCCGCTCAGGCACCTGAGGAGCGATCCGGTCATGCCACGGCAGCTTCCGCCGCCTCTTGGCGCGGACCTGCAAGCCTTGCTCGGTGTAGAGCCGATAGGTGCGCTTGTGGTTCACGACCAGCCCTTCGCGCCGCAGCATCGCGTGTAGGCGCAGATAGCCGTAACGCCGGTTCTCCGACGCCAATTCTTTCATGCGCTTGATCGCAGCGGCGTCATCTTTGGGCAGAGGCCGGTACTGCTGCACCGATCGCGCCAGCCCAACGATCCGACAGGCCCGGCGTTCGCTCAAGCCCATCTCGCTGATCAGATATCCCACAGCTTTGCGCTTGGCCATGGGTGTCACCAGTTTTTTGCCAGCAGTTCCTTCATCGAGGTCATGTCCAGCATCTGATCCGCCACGATCCGCTTGAGCTTGGCGTTCTCCACCTCAAGCTCCCTCAGCCTTTTGGCCTCGGACGCATCCATGCCGCCATACTTCTTCCGCCAGCTATAGAACGTGGCCGAGCTAATGCCGTGACGGCGACAGATGTCATCCGTCTTGGCTCCGGCCTCGCTCTCCTTCAGCACGCCAATGATCTGTTCTTCTGTGAAACGCTTCCGCTTCATCGGTCTTCCTCCTTCGTTCATTCAAAGGTGGAAAATTCCAGTTCGCAATGGCCCGGATATCGGGGAGAAGGTCAAAAACACTACAACACCAAGCGGCCTCACAGCGCTTTGGGTTACCGGCCGCAGGCACCCAAAACCACCATCCCGATGGAAACTTGGCCGATCATGCACCAACAATCGCACCGGACCAGTCAGATCAGGCTACCCGCTTTCGCGTCTAACGGAAATTGTAGACCTCAGACTAATATGTCGAGACAAAATGTAGATTTCGCTATGTTTTTGACCGACCGCTAGATCAGAACTGGCACACAGGATTTGGAAATTCGAGATGATCATTATCAAATCTTTAATCCTGCGCACGGTGCTTTTCGCGTTTCTTAGTTAAGTTGAGGCAATTTCTTCTCGACATGTAGGAGAAGTGTCGTGATCAGGTACCTTTCGGCGGCCGATATCAATCAGGCATCCACTGTCGTTCGAACTATGTTCGAGGACCGTGCCCAGCAATTCAGTCGCAGACTGAATTGGGATGTAAATGTAGACAAAACCGGAGCGGAGTTTGATCAATATGACTCATTCAATCCCCTCTACGTGGTTTGGGTGAACCAGAACGGCACGCATGGTGGTTCAATGCGCTTTCTTCCAACTACGGGCCGTACCATGCTTGCGGAGCATTTCTCGCATCTTGTCGAAAGGCCATATGTTGACACGCGCATTTGGGAGTGCACCCGTTTTTGTATTTCTCCCGGTTCCAACTCCCGGGTTTCCGCAGCGTTATTGTTGGGAGGAATGCTACTGGGATTACATTACCGATGGTCGCACTCCATCGGGGTCTTTGATGCGCGAATGTTACGAGTCTACAAGCGTATTGGTTGGTCTCCAAGAGTAATCGGATCCGATGGCTCCGATCGCCGCTCAATCTGCGTTGGACTTTGGCGATTTGAGCCGGCACTGCTGCCGGTTTTGACCGCAAATGCTAGGATTCCTGTGGAAGCTGCGCTCAAATGGCTAGAACCGTTGACGATATTAGATGCAGCTGCCTAACTTTGCTGAGCGTCGGCCTGTAGAGTTGTGCGATTCCAGAAGGGAGCGCCACAAGGACCTCCGCAAAACTTCATTTCAGGCCGATGGGCAAGAGGGATACGGACCCTAGACGGTTACAACATTTCGGCAGCTGAGTCCGCTCCATTTCATGTTTGTGCGCGGCGCAGCGAATGACGGAAAAGGCAGCGAGCGCCGAAAACCCTAGGTGCACGACCGGTGCCGGGCAACCTTCTGCGTCGCCGAAAAATGTCACTCTGTTGGTCAGAACACCAAGTCGAGTGCCGGGTGTGGTTTTCGCTGCGAGCGCATCAATCTGCATCGTCCGTAAACTGTGCCTTGACCGGTTGAACCACACGGCAGCCAGCAAAAAAAACGGGCAATCCCTCGGTGATACGGCATCGCGATCTCGACAAATGCACGGTCATCGTCGGCGCGAGCGCGTGCAGCGAGAACTCGCCAGTTCTGCAGTTCGCTGAGTCTATTGAATAATCGTCAAGATTTTGGGATTGGCAATACATGCTAGCATGTTTTGTTTTGAGCGCCTACTGAAGTCAACATAGGCTATGCGCCTTCGCACCAATCTGACTTTGCAACAGAATTGGCCCAATGCGGCCATTACGTGCGAGCGGCGGTGCTGCATTACGGCTTCACCATTCCTGCTGCTCAATTGCTAGAGTCGTGACATCAGCTGGATCTTTGAACCCTTCCCGCTAGTCACGTGGCTGCACAGGACAATCCGCCAGCGCATGGTTGCAGGGATTAGAAAAGGCACGTTTGGCGAATATCGTGCTCCTATCCGCAACTTCCGCTGCACTGACGCTTGGGCAAAAGAAATACCGCGCTTCAGCAAATGAGGCCCCCAAACGAACTCAGCACAACGGCCCAGAACTAGCGACAAAGCACCGGCAGCTTAGTCACAGAATCTCTATTAGACCCGCCAGCATTTCTGATTCAATGCCTCCACTGAAGACCAGGGAATTGTCTTCGGAGAATGTAAGTGCGTAGTCATTGCCGAGCTGACTGCCGAAGGTTTGAATAATCTGGTCCCCATTGAGACTTCCTGCCCAAAGGTCGCCATCTAATTGCAAACGATCGACGGATGTCTTGAAGTCCGCGATCCGGTCGTGTCCGCTTTTGAAGACAAACGTATCAGCGAGTGTTCCACCGCGGAGAAAGTCGTTACCCGCTCCTCCAGCAAGCGTGTCGAGACCTTGACCTCCATAGAGTGTATCGTTTCCGGACCCGCCTTCAATTAGATCATTGCCCGTGCCTCCGTAGACCTGATCGTGCCCACCGCCGCCATAATGGAAATCCGCCCCCTCGTTTCCGTACAGCGTATCGTCGTCATTGTCGCCGAAGAGTTGATCGATCCCCGAGCCGCCATAGAGCGCATCGCGTCCGGTCCCACCCCAAAGCCAGTCGGCACCCTGATTTCCGTATACCTCGTCGTCGTCGGCATCACCGTAGATCGAGTCAACTCCTGTGCCTCCCGACGCGTAGTCATCTCCATCACCGCCCATTAGTTTGTCGGCGCCTGAACTCCCATGGAGCCTGTCATTGCCACTGCCGCCAAAGAGTAAGTCCCAACCGCTGTGCCCAACCAAGAAGTCGTTTCCGCCGTCGCCGTTTAGCGAGTCAATACCCTCCCCGCCACGTAGGCTGTCACTACCAGACCCGCCATGCAGAGCATCTTCTCCCGAATTGCCGTAGATCTCATCGTTTCCGCTATTGCCGTACAACGAGTCGGCCCCTTTGCCGCCGCGAAGCATGTCGTTGCCATCACCGGCACTGAAGTTGTCGGCGCCAACTCCGCCATTGTATTCAGTGGAAGTGCCTTCTGAACCTTCAGAACTAGGATTGGGATTAGGATTGGGGTCTAAATTCGATTTTTCAAAAACAAAGCGGACCGTCTCAAAATCGTTGATGAATTCATACTCGAATGTCCCGTCGGCTTTGATTTCGACATCCACCTCGGCTACTACGGGTACTTCAAAAAGACGCCTAAACAAATAAAGATCTTTGTCAGGCATAGAGGCGGAGTTTTCGTTATAGAATTCTCTCCAGGCCGATGAATCCATTACGGTCCGAACCGACACGGCCGTCACCGAGCCTATCGAGGCCCAGTCCGAGATATCGTACTCCTGCACAAGCCGGCCGGAGCCGCTGGAACGATAGCCGTCAATGTCGGTCACACTTGAGAACAAGACATACCTGTCATCACCCTCGAAAGCATAGGAATTCACGGCGCCTGCACCGTCGCGCGTTTCCCAATTGTAGTAGGTCGCATTCCAGAGGCCTTGGTCGTCGAGGTTGCCTTCAAGCAAGCTCGTTCCGGGAAGGCTCTCCGCCATCAATTTCAGTACTTGGCCGCCATGGCTTAGGTCAGCATCATTCTCATCGTTTGCCCAATGCCACTTAACGCCGTCAGTCGGCCGTTGATAGGAGCTGGCATTGTGTTTCGGATCAACCGTCCCCCACAGCGCTAGGTCGTCATATCCCAATGAGACCAGTTGGCTAAACACATCTAGCGTGCCCGAACCTTGCCGCGCTCCAATGTCATTATTCTCAAGCCGGAACGGTTCGCGAAGGTCTAGAAGCTCTTCATAGCCCTTGCTAGGGCTGCCGACCCCCCAAGCCGAGGCGTACAGCTTCACATCGCCCCAGTTGTCGCCGAGCGCCTCTTTCCACGAGTTGAGTATTTCTTTTTCGAGACCATAGTCAAAACTCGACGCAGAGCCGACGAGGCCCGCGTGGCTGACCAGTTGATCAATGTGAGAAAGAACATCTGATTGATGTGCAAATTTCGATGCGCCTGTTTCATTGTCAGAGAATCCGTCCAAATTGTTTATTATAAGGTCATTTGAGAAGTGGTTAATGCCCATCTGAACGGCAATTTCGATTCCTGACAGCCCCTGAATGCCGGAGTGATTGGCGAACTCAACAAGCGCACGATGGGCGAGCGTGCCGTAACTCCAACCCCCATAGCCCATCCAATTTGTCTCGTTTCCAATCTCAAGAGTGATCGTATTGCCGCCAGCGAGGAAGTCTATTGCGGTGTCATAATACCCGTCGCGCGCCGAAAGCCGGTCAAAGAAGGTCCGGATATCTCCAGTGAAGTCCTCCAAAGCGTCCCGTTGAGCATCAGTGATATCGCCGGGAATCGGCAACCCGCCGGCCTTGTGGAATCCGAATGTCGGAAGGATCATCGAAAAGTCGTGGTCGGTATCCAGCAGACTCCGCAATGTGTTTGTCAGACCTTTGTGGGAGGGTCCGATTAGGACATCGGGATTCATCAGATCGTATTGTCCCTGTCCGCTCTTGTTTTCCGCCATCGTTCCGCCCGGATAGCGCATGGCGCCCTCGAAATAGCCTTTGCTTTCCTGCTTGTGGTTCTTTAGGTCTGTGAATGCGGTGAAAATATCGCCAAAAGAACCAGCAGAGACCTGCGGTGCTCCATGAATGCTGCTGGCGACTGTTCCTAGTAGTTTTTTCATCGTGACCTCTACAGCTCGACCTCTTCCGACCGGATTTCCGATCCGGCGGAAAACTGTGCTGTTGGTCACATCACTTTTTGCTTTGGCGCTATATTGTTTGGAATTCGGCAGCTTGTTGAATATCAATTGGGATTTGATTTTTCTTTAATCTCTTAAATTTTGTTCATTTCAATATTCAGTCTTTTTTCTTGAAAATTCTTATTCAAAATTCAAAAAAATCGCAGATTCTCTGAAATACTTGATGAAGCGTGTGATTCACGGAAATTTCTGTGGGCTTCGGGCAAGGGTTAATATCAGTGATCCGGTAGATCATTTATCTCGACTGCCCCCCTCAGAGCCGAGGGGCTCGCCAACGAGTAGGGTTGGCAATCTCAAGTCGCCAAGGAGCGTTGAGCACCTTCTTATGCAAACGTTGGCTCTGTGGGGCCGCCAGCGCCGGTGGGAAAAGGCAGGTTGAGGTATTCTCCGGCCAGGGCATGGTGCGAGTTAATGCGATCCGAGAGGTACGCATTTCCGAGCAGACTCTCTATCGCTGGCGTTAGCAGTATGGCGGGATAGGAACCAACCAACTGAAGGAACTAGAGCGCCTTAAGAGCGAGGTATCGAACGTGATCGGTCCGAGAGAGACGCCGACCATTGAATGGCTGAACAAAGCTGTGTCACGCCTGATTCTCGATAGACTGATCCTGAACGAGGCCGCCCGGAGAGACTTCTAAGCCCCGCCCGCCGATGTGCTTGCGTGAGTCAGTTGCGGGGTCAGCTCCGAGGGACAGAGGGCGGACAAGCCGGATGTTTCGTTAGCATTGCCGACGCAGCGCCAGCTGCCGAGGTGCCGTGCCGACGAAGATCGTCGGGTCGCCGAGGTGGTCGAGCTTGCCCACCAGTATTGTGGCTATGGCTACCGTAGGATCGTGGGGCGCGAAACAAAGAGCGGAACAGTGGGCCCAGCCGCTAACTGGCTGTTATGGATTCTGTGTGAAACGTAAAAACGCGGACCGTCCTAATCCGCGAAGAACCACTTTCCCGCAGCAGCCGCGCACTCTCTCACCCCTGGCGCGGCTGCAGTTCATTTTATGGTAACCAACATCCGATAGGCAGTGCTGGCGAGCAGTCACTAAACCTATCAACTGACCACCGAAACCGAAACCGAAACCAAAATAAGCAGTCATCGGCCGCCTAGGGCGGCCGATGAGGCATTAACCGATTTTCAATAGGGTGGAAGCGACCGATTGGGAGCAGCCCAGTAACGAGTAACAGACGCCGCGCCTCCCACTCCGGGGCGCGGCGTGTTTCGTTCGTAAAGCACGCAAGGCCGGACTGATCTTCATCCTGCTCCATGGTGCGAGATCGCCGGTTTGAGACCGTGAATCTCGAGAATCTGTTGCATGTTCGGTGTCGGAGAATAGAGCGTCAAAGCTGCGTGATATGGTTAAATCCCAATGCGTTACGCCGAACATGCAACTGGGAACCAAACATGCAACTCAAGTTGCATGTTTCAAAGCCCGATTGTGGCGCAATCCTCCAATTCCAGGACTTCTCACAGGGCCTGACCTTCCCCCGCAATTAGGGCCGGTACTGCATGGAACTCGGATGAATCGAACGCCCCTATTGCGGGCCGCAAGTGCCAACTCTGGTGAACTCGACAGTTTGAAGTGAATAACCCTTGGAAATTCGGTGGGATGACCCATACGAGTAACACAATTTAAGAGCATCCCTGTCACCTTGTTCCACGGGTGATCATAATCAACGAGGGGATGAACCATGCATGTGGGGATGCACAGCCACGGAAATTGGCAACAGCACGTTTTTAGCGGGCCTCCGAGCCGCGGAGAGCGCTTGGTGGCGCGGAATGACCAAAACAACGACGGAAAGCTCAGCACGGCAGAGCTGCAAGGCATCAAACTAGGACGCCGCATGAGCGTCGACAAGTTCGCACGCTTGGACCGCGATGACGATGGCATGCTTGAGGCCAGCGAGCTCAGCCGAAAGAAAGCTCGACGCATCGACGTACCCAGCTTGATGGAACAGGTGGTCGCGGCGCGCTTCGCTGACTACTTGGCTGCCAATTCCGAGCCGCAGGTGAAACCGGATGCATCCAAGGTAGCTGAGGCGGTTATTGCGCGGCTCGATGGAGATGGTAGCGCCGGTCTTAATTCCGAGGAAATCGCGGGGACCCGCTTGGCAGAAAGACTCGGTTCAGGTTTCTATGAGTTGGACGGTGACAAGAATGGCGCCCTCGACAAGCACGAGCTGACCTCCTTCATCTCCAAGGCATATCTCGGAGAGGCTGAGGCCCACTCGCAAGCCGTACCAGTAGTGGCCAATGAGGATTCCAAGTTGGAAGACGTTAAACCGACAGCTTCGGATGTGGTCAATCCAGACGTTTTTTGGGTTTCGACCGAAGCTACCGAACCTGTCGATCCGACAATCCAAACGGAACCTGTCGAAGCTGCAGAGGCGCAATCCTCATCGGTGGCAGTCTCTGAGCCTTCATCTTCAGTGGCGTACGTCGATCAGATCCGTGCTTCGTTCGAGGCGGCGCTTGAGGTTCTCAAGAGCGGGGCAGACCAGAGATCGGCCTATGATGTCGTCCGCACGCTCTATGCAGAGGTGAGCGGGATAATCGGCTAGGCGTAGACTAGCAGTCGCCGCACAGTTGGGTTGTTCGTCATCAAATATAGCGTTGCTTGATCGGTGAAATGTCCAGTTGGTGGGCCGCCCTTTGCATGACCTTCCATGCGGCAGAACCGATCAAAGTCCGGTTTGGGCAAGCTGCCTTGCGGCGCCGAGTTGATTGACGATGGTCTCCTCGGGGCCGCTGGCAACGTCGCCACTCACATCAAAGCAGGAGACATTTCTGCAAGGCAGCCAAGGCCTTGGTGTGAATAGCTCGGTCGCAGGCTTAGGCTGCCTTATCTTACACTTGACCAAGGATTGCGCAGCATGAGCAGTTTCAACTGGCGGCCCGACCTCAGTGACCCAGACATCCAGTGCGATCTTCCGCCCCGGGACGGCATCTATTTCAACCTGATCTCCTACTGCCGACATATTGGGCTGAGGAAGACCGAACCTGACACAGGAACATGGGTTGCCCGCGTCCGAAAAAAGGACGGCGGCTACAAGCAACATGCTCTTGGCTATGCCTGGCTCAAAGGCGAGCCGATCCTCAGCTTCGACGACGCTCTTATCCGCGCAGAGGCATGATTTCAGACGGAGCCGGTTCGAGCGGTTGCCTCTGAGCCCTACCAGATCGGCTCAAAACGCTGCCTCAACATCTGCCCGATTGGCTCCGTCTATTCCGTGGGACACGCCTTGGCTGACTATCTCGACTGGAAACGCATTGCCGCGACGCGATCGCATTTCGAGACGCTGGTCAGCCTGATCAATTATCATCTGGTTCCGCGCGTGTCGCAGATACCGGCTGAGGATTTCAACGGCCGGCACTTCTACGACCTCGCCATGGATGTTATCGAGACGCCTCCCAAGATGGGGCAAAAGACGCCTGGCCCACGGGTGCCGATTCAACGTCTGTCAGAAGACGAACTGCGGCGTCGTAAGAAGACGCTGAACGCGTTGATCAGCATCCTGCGGGGAGCGTTCGATATTGCCTGGGAACGCGGTGCGCTCCATACCGACAGACCCAAACGATGTCTGCGCCGGGTTCCGAAAGTGGACCGTCCACGCGTGATCTTTCTTGATCGCACCGAGTGCCGGTTGCTAATCGGTGCCTGTCATCCAGATCTCAAGACACTTGTCAGAGCGGCGCTCTACACAGGCTGCCGCGCGAATGAACTCATTCAGATGCGGGTTGGTGACGTCAGCGACCGGATGAACTCCGTCTTTATCTCCTCGCCAAAAGGGCGGCGCAGCCGTCACGTATTCCTACCATCGGAGGGTGTCGTGTTTTTCCGTGCGTTGGCCAACGGGCGGCTGTCATCCGACCGGCTATTCCGAAAGGAAAATGGACGGATTTGGGGCGGCGAGTACAAGTCCTACTTCCAGGCGGCGCGCGGCCAAGCGAGGTTACCTGCCTCCCTGACCTTTCACAGGCTCCGCCACACCTATGCCAGCCAGCTCGTTCAATCGGGCGCATCGCTGATGATCGTCGCCGAGCAGTTGGGACATGCAAACACTCAAACGGTCAGCGCCACCTACGGGCACCTTGTGACGCAGCATCGGGAGTCCGAGATCGAGCGATGTTTCGAACCACTCGCCAGCCCGAATTCGCAGAAATTACCCGATTGTCTTGCAACAAAAGCCGAAAGCCCATCTGACCGAAGCGATCTACCCAGGTTCATTCATCGAGAGGTCACCTCGTGGCCGAGATCGAACTTTTCGCGCTTGTCCGGTCCACTTCTTCAGGAACTCCGGAATTCCCGGTAGGCCCTAGGCTTCGTCCCTTGAATTGATAAACCGGAAGACCTCGCGGTTTGGTACGCTTGGGAGGGATTTCTGCATTACTAGCGAAGCAGTTCTCTCTGAATACGTACCCGCCTGTTTGCGGTGGGTTAACCAATTTCGCGAAATACTCTGACACCTTTCGTGGTCACGGGTCCGCCACCGCCCACATCAACCATGGCGGTCGGCGTTGCGAGTGTTTGGTTCAGCGCCAAGGGGTGCCATCAGGCCCCCTTGGCGATACCGGCAGAGGCCAAAACTGATCACCCCAGCACCTGCCAACGACAACCGGCCCCCGATACGCCTCGGGCGAGCACGCCTTTCAGTCATGCTCGCTCTGGGTTTTCCGATCCTCGGGGTGAACCTACGGTCGATCTACATTCTGATCGAAGCTCTATTTGTTTGAGTTTCAGGTTAGGTTTCAGTCAGTTGATAGGTTTATTGGCTCGATGACCGATCCTTGCCGGCGATTGGATAACATTCGATTGAAACTTCGCCCATGATGTGCTGGTGTTTGGCTTCCGGCCGAACACCCAATCCTCATATTTGTGGAATGCGCCGCTGCCTTGCAGACTAGCCAGTGATCGTTCTCGCTTTCAATTTCCGTACGCCTCAAACGCAAACGCGAAGTGATCACTCCCCGGTATCGCCGCGTACGGCGTTACGAGATCGGAAATTAGTTCGTGCTGAATCGATGGTTTGTCGAAATCAAAGTTCTTGAGTAAGCGAAACAGGAGTCTGCGCCGCAGGGCACGCTCTTCCTCGGCAAGATAATCAAGCATCAACGTCTCCGGACCTGAGGACGGTTGCTGGGAGTATGATGCGAAACCGGAAAGAAAGTGTTTCGTGGCGCGCAGCGAGTCATGGCGACAAATTGGGATGCCACCACTGGGTGGCCCGACTTGACGGTCAGTGCATGACCGGCCTTTGGTCCATTGGGCTGGAACCTCCACTTGATAAATGGAACGGGTATTCGACATTCCCTGCTGCCTAAGGCTAAAGCGGGAGGCCGTGCAGTACGGCGCTCCCGTCATGGCTGAGCATTCGTTGGCAATCACCAACCACCGCTCTGACCGGGCCGCACGATTGCGGTCATTGACGCGAACGCGGCGAACGGCCGATCTGTCCGCGACTCGGTCATTGTTGCCTTCTATCCCGCGGCAGCTTGCCTGAACGTCCGGTCTTGATTCTGCGTCGCGATGCGCCAGGATTCGAAAGGCGATGCTGCGGGTGCGAGGTCGGTGGAAGGAACAGGTCTGCAGAGGGCTCTGTCCGGGCCTTCGCCGCGCGTTTCAAGAACGTCCGCTGCTACAAGCATCCGCCGTTCGCTGACGCGTCATTCCTGTTCGATTCACCGTCGACTGGGTCCAAGTTCCTTCGGCGCGACACAATACCCCCCTATGCTTTGGCAAGGGCGAACCTGCCACGACGAGTATACGCTACCAAGAGTGGCGGCGACGTTGGGACCAAACACACAGACTGCATGCTCCAAAGGTGGTTTGTTCCCCAAAGAAGTTAGGCGGGTTCATGACACGAGCGTTCAATTCTGGCGCACATCAATTGCTCAATTAATTGGCACACCGAAGCCTAAGGGTGGTTTGAGCACTAGTGATTCAATAGGCTCCTAGGAGTGTCGTGCTCGCCGCCGGCATTTGTGTGATCAAAGGGTGCCCGCCGGCATGCAGAGACCGATCCAAATCTGCCTTACGCTTGTTGCTGTCGTTATCGCGACCGTTTGGGGTGGAGTATTCGGGTTTCCTCCTAATGGCATTTCGACGTTTTGGCCTCCGAACGCCATTCTGTTTGCCTCAATCCTGAGCCTAAGTTCTCGTGACCGTTTGACGTGTTTGGTCCTCGCCTATCCCGCCTACCTGGGCGCAGAACTCTGGATTGGGTTTGATTTTGTCTCTTCTCTTGTCTTTTCAGGCGCCAATTGCCTCGCGGTTGGATTAGGATATGGAGTCATGCGGCTGCTCGGTGATGTACCGACCGGATTGCGGGACCTTCGTAGATTGCTATCGCTCTTCCTGGCCGTTTCCGCTGCGTCGGTTGTTGGCGGAATTATTGGCGCAGGTTGGGTCGCCATATCGGGTGGAGCGTTCGCTCAGACTGTCCTCAGGTGGGGGTTCGCGGACTTAATCGGGTATCTAGTCTTTGCGCCTGTGGTTTTGACGCTGTCGGATTGGGTTGGTTGGTCCCGCAAGTCGGGCACTCTCGAAAGAACGGAGGCGGCCGTTTCGACGGTGCTCGTGATCGTCCTGTCCCTCTTCGCATACGGCCCGCTTCACCCGTTCGGGGTCGATTTTCGAGGTATGCAATTTCTGCCGATCCCTGTGATCTTGTGGATGGCGCTTCGGTTGGGGCCCAAAGGTGCTGCTCTGAGTCTGTTGGCGGTTTCGTTCATTGCTCTTACCTACGCGATCAACGGGTTTGGTCCGTTTTCGGACCTCTCCCCGGAGAACAATGTCGCCTCTCTGCAGATCTTCATAACCTCTATTGTGATCGCAACCTTTTTGGTCGCGGTCCTTCTCCAAGAACGGGACAGTGCGCTCCGCCTGCTTTCGGAGAAGGACCAACAGGAAAAGGAGGCGCGCTACCGAGCACTCGTCGACCTGGCGACCGATGGGATCATGATTTTCAACGTAGATGACGGTCGTTTCATCGAGGCCAACCCAAAATCGGCGCGGATCTTTGGGTATTCGACCGTGGATCTGCTCAACTCCATTGGTCCGGCTGATCTTAGTCCTGAATTCCAAACTGATGGCCGCCGTTCGGATGAGGCGTCACGCGACTATCTCATGCAGGCGTTGGAAGGAGAATTCCCGACATTCGAATGGATGCATCGCAATCGCGACGGCCAGAACATACCCTGCGAAATCGAGCTCGCACGATTTCCCGATCCGGAAAGGAACCTTGTCCGCGCCAGCATCACCGACGTGACTGAAAGGAAAGAAGCCGAGGAGCGCCGCCGAGACCTCGAAGAACAACTGATGCAGTCGCAAAAGTTGGAAGCGGTCGGTCAGATGACCGGGGGTGTTGCCCATGATTTCAACAACTTGCTGAATGTCATCCTAGGCAATCTCGAACTGTTGCGGGACGAGACAATGGACGCCGAGAGCGTCAAGCTCATCGATGCCGCGATCGGTGCCACCGCCAGGGGTGCCGACCTAACGAAGAACATGCTTAGCTTCGCGCGGCGCGCGGATCTGCATCCAACCAGATTGGATTTGTCGGACATAGTCCAACACATGGACAATTGGATTGCGCGCACGATCCCAGCGAGCATCCGAGTCGAGAAGTCTCTTGAAGCCGATCTTTGGCCAGTAGAAGCGGATCGGTCCACAACGGAAAGCGCGTTGCTCAACCTGATGATCAATGCGCGTGACGCGATCACCGATGGTGGTGTCATCACTCTAGAAACATCTAACGTTGTTCTCGATCATCCACTAGAGAGCGGTATTGGCGATGATCTGGACGCAGGACGCTACGCGTTGCTTGCTGTGAGCGATACAGGCGCGGGAATTCCCGAAGACAACATCCAGCACGCTTTTGAGCCATTCTACACGACAAAGGGCCTCGCTGAAGGAAGTGGGTTGGGACTCTCGATGGTCCACGGCTTCATGCGGCAGTCCGGAGGTGGCGCAAGAATCTACTCAGAGGTCGGCATTGGAACGACGGTCAAACTATACTTCCCGGCTTCGCGTAGTACTGAAGAAGAACGCGAAATAACGGAACCGACTGGCGCCATCTCAAAACCTGATATCGAAGCGCGCATTCTGATCGCTGAAGATCAAGCGGATGTCCTCGACCTGCTCGTGCGTATACTAGAAAACGAAGGGCACACTGTGGTTCCTTCGCGAACCGGCGATCAGGCTCTAGGGTTGTTTAAGGCAGATCAGACTTTCGATCTTTTGGTCACCGACATCGTTATGCCAGGTAGATTGCAGGGACCGGACCTGGCGAGAAGAATCAGAAGTATCAACTCATCTATCCCTGTGGTGTTCATGTCGGGCTATGCTCGGGAGGCGACAATCCATGGCAACGGCCTGCGAGACTCCGACATCAGGTTGATGAAACCTGTCGCAAAGAAAGACTTGATTGCTGCGGTGCAAGAAGCCTTGTCCGCCCGTTAGACCGAAGCCACATCCCATTGTTGGCCCGCGGCACAGGCTCCCACAATCAAGATTTTTCTTCTCTGTTTGAGAGACCCGAGCGCAATTTCAGCACTAATCGTGAATAAAAATCTTCGTATCAATTCAGTTGAGTTTGGCTATCCTGAATCAACCTTACAGCTGCCGTAGCAACAACCTCTCCCAATAACTGCAGGGCAATCGTCGAATGGATGAACAATTCGATCAACAACTACCCAGTGAATTCTTCGACACCTTTGGCCTCATGGTGTCCGCGACCAGCGAGGGACTTTGGGCATGGGACATCAAGGAGAACCGGCTCTTTTGGAGTGACCGCCTGCTGACCTTACTCGGCCTCGAGCGCGGAGCCCATGAGCGTCAGTTGGGTGACTTCTACGAGATGGTGCATCCCGAGGATGTCGAGGCGGTACAGGCGGCGTTGGACGCGCATTTCAAGGACCGCGTTCCATACGAAATTGAATTTCGCATGTTGCATCGTGACGGCCACGCGGTCCCGATCTTTTCTAGCGGTCACGCGAGCTGGGACAGCGCGGGCGAACTCGTCAAGATGGTCGGCTCGATCCGAAACCTCAGCGATCAAGAGAGCCTTCTGAGCACGCTCGAACGCGTCGAGCGGCTTGCGCATATCGGTCACTGGCACGTGAACCTGGATCCACCAAAGCTCTTCTGGTCGCCGGAGACCTACCGGATCCATGGGTTCGAACCCGGGGAATTGGAACCCGACGTGGAGACTGCGATCAACTTCTACCACCCCGATGACCGGGACCTGATCCAGCGCGGGGTCGAAGGCGCGGCGATCGATGGCAAACCCTACGATGTGAAGGCACGGATTATTCATACCTCGGGCGAAGTACGCCACGTCCGGGCCTATGCCGAGGTGGAAAAGGATGTTTCCGGCAAGCCGGTCGCCTTTTTCGGGACTTTCCAGGACATCACCAAGGAGGTTCTGCAGGAGGAGCGGTTGCGCAAATCCAGCGAACTTGAGGCGATCGGGCGCCTTGTGGGCGGGGTCGCCCATGACTTCAACAATTTGCTCAGCGTGATCTACGGCAATCTCGAACTGCTTGAGGACACGGAAATTGACGCCGAACAGCGCCTTTACCTGAACGAGACCTTGAAGGCCGCAGAACGTGGCGCGTCGCTGACCCGGCAACTCTTGTCCTTCGGCCGCAAGGCGGTGCTGCAGCCCAAACCGCTGGAGGTCGCCGAAGCGCTTAACGAAGCGGAACGTATGATCCGGCGCGTACTGCCGGAAAACATCGACGTGTCGGTCGATGTCGGCGCCGTAGAGCTGGTCTTGGTGATCGATCCGGATCAGCTACAGTCCTCGCTTCTGAACCTCGCCATCAATGCGCGCGATGCGATGCCGAATGGTGGTCGGCTGGTCATCGAAAGCACGGTGCAGGAGATCGGACTCGATGATGTTCAGCTTGACGGCGAGGCACTGACCCCCGGTCGCTACTGCGCGATAAGCATGACCGACACCGGCTTTGGGATGGCAGAATCTACCCGGCAGGAGGCGATCGTACCGTTCTTCACGACAAAGCCGGTGGGCGAAGGGTCGGGGCTTGGTTTGTCGATGGTTCACGGCTTTGCACGCCAATCCGGCGGGGCACTGCGGATCTCCAGCGTGCCGGGAAGAGGCTCATCGGTGAGCCTACTTTTTCCGGTCCTACTGGAATCGACGACCATGGCAGTGGAAGGTTCTATGCCCGATCAGTCCGGCCACGTTGGTAGAATTCTCGTTGTGGAGGACGATCCCGCCGTGTTGCAGGTTATCCGCACCCAGCTCGAAGCTGGCGGGCACAAGGTCGAGACGGCGTTCAATGGCGAAGAAGCGCTAACACGGATAGAGGCGGGCGCCGAATACGATCTGATCCTGACCGATGTGGTAATGACTGGGTCGCTGCAGGGCCCAGATCTAGCCAAAGCTGTGTTGCGGATGAAGCACGGCGTAAAGGTCATCTTCATGTCGGGCTATCCCAAAGAGGCCGCGGTCGGTGGCAACGGGCTGCCGGGCGACATTGTACTTTTGCAAAAGCCTCTGAGGAAGGACCTGCTACTTGATGCTGTCCGGACCGCAATTGGCGATTGAGAACCGGAAGTTGTTGCCTATTTGGACGGCTCTGCGGTGCACAACGAACATTGAGATCCTGTGTATCAGCGGACAGATTGGGCTCTCACCCGTCCTTCCCTGCGCCTTGCACGAATGGCGGGTCTCGGGGTGTTCAGCCATTCACTGCGCTTTAGGCGAACAGGTACTCAGCGGGACAATATTGCCATCGGGCGAACGGCGACTTCCGAACTTGGTCGAAAGAGCATCATCCTCGAGTTCTCCCATTTTATTTTGAGAATACTATTGCTGCGCGACTTAAAAAAACCAGTGTTCGCTCGGTTAACGCACGTGTAAATTGATCATCTCTGCCGTCCGCAGCTAGGCCCGGCCATCGGCGCAAAACCGCAGCCCGAATTCAAGATTCAGCACCAGGCTTTGTCGCTCATTCCCGTTCATTAGATTTGTGCTTCGACGCGAGCCGGTAAATCTCTGGGTGATTCATGTATCATAGCTATATTCCACTGAATATTGAGAGAGGAAGACATGGCCGGTAGCGTAAGAACCGTGGAACGGTTTCCTGATGCAATTTCAGTCCGCATTATTCATCGGGGCAAGGAGTCCCGGGATAGCCCGAGGGAGGCCTTCTGGGACGACGTATTCTTCAAATTGCAGGCAGAAGGGCGTTTCGAATTAACTCAGATTAGCTTATTTGAGAATGCCTTTTGTCGAACGTTTTCGGACGATTTGCGACGCCATGCCCTTCGTTACTTTGACGAAAAAGATAGGGGTGACGAGAGGGAGGCTAGCGATATTGCTAGTAGACAGTTAAGATTTGCATTTGATACTCGCATATCGGGGTATGGGAGCTTGGATTTATCTATAGATCTCGTTGGCGCCAACAATGCAATTTCTTTTTTCGACAATAATTTCGAACTTTTCGAAGTATTCCTGAACTCCTACATTCCAAGGGGTTGCGAAATGGCGTTTGTTGATGCGGTTCAGGAAGTTCATGGACTTCCCTTGCGCCCTAGCATGGAAAAAATGGACTATGAAATCAAGGTCAATCCGGCAATTCCAATACTACTTGACGCCACCCCCGAAACTGTCGCTGAGCCTCGTACCCGCACGGCAACAAGTCGCGCCAGATGGGCATGGACACTCGCAAACTCATCATTGGTCGTTCCTGTATTGTTGGCGTTGGCGGTCTTATTGGTGGCGGTCGAGGTATTGATGGAAGAAAGGCAACTTGTCCACGAAGAGCGAGCGAAGCTCGCAAAACTGCAGTCAATGAGATTGGATTCACTGAACGATTTGCAAAAGCAACTCCTTTTAACGCTGAGTAACTTCAAATCGCCGGGTCCTCAATCTTCGCCCCCGGTGCCTTAAAGCACAGACACATACCAAATGTGCCAACCAACGCTCAAATTGTTTGAATAGTCAAAAGTCCCGGGCAGAACTGAAGAGACTCGCCACGTTTTTTCCGTGCCGATGGAAGCCGCACGTTCGCCGCACTGCATCCGATGACGGCGTCGGGCTCGTTCCGGTCGATCGCCGCGCACAAATTGAACGGAAACTCACGTTGCTTGTATCGATTCATTGGACCCCTTTTGCTGCCCTTACGGAATCTCCGTCTCCGTCTCTCGACCTGACGCCACGCAAGGACTAGCAGGTGATCCTGCGGCTCTCGTGCGGGATCGAGAATCCAGGAGGCACCGGGCTCTCCGCTCCGCTCTAAGCCCAGTGACCGTTCCCATCGGCTTATCCGCTGCCAGCCTCTGACGCCGGCGTCAACGGGCGAGCGCCGCGCGTGCCGCGCGTCGGCTGCGCAGGGGCTCCCGTGTCCTCGCCTTTGGCTGCGGGCCGCACCACGCCCCTACTCCGCCCCGTTGACCCCTGCCCCAGCGGCCGCAAGTCGGGCTTTGCCCTCGCCTGCTCTGCCCTCCGGAAGACGCGGGCGGGGTCTTCCGAATGTCAGAGACAGGAGAGGCCTTCGCCCAAAGGCGGAAAGCGGGCCTGGGCCGAGAGGTCATCATCAAACGAGCCCCGCACCGCTCCAACCACGAAGGAAAGGAGCCTGCACATGGGCCTCGATCAATACGCATACATCAATACCTCAGAAAGCGGAGAAGAGGGCGAAACCCCGAAGTTCGTCTGGCGGAAACACTCCAAGCTGCAAACCTTCGTGGAGACGCTCTACGAGAACCGCACCGGGCTCACGGCCTCCGAACTCAATTGCGGAGAGTTGCGGCTTGAGGCCAGCGACATCGAAAGTTTGGAACGGGCGGTGAAGGGAAGCGCCCTGCCCCATTGCGAGGGCGGGTTCTTCTATGGCCACCAGTTCCAAGACGAGCAGGCGGCGGAATACCGGGACTACGATCTGGAATTCTGCGCATGGGCGCGGGCCGAACTCGAGCAGGGGTCAACCGTCTTCTACTCCTGTTGGTGGTGACCCCGGGGGCCGGTCGCAAGCCGGTCCCCTGCCCTCCCCTTCGAAACCAACCCAGCCGCCGGTCGCGATCCCGCGATCCGGGCGGGTAATCCAAATCTCAAAAGGACAAGACCTTGACCAAGCAACAGATCATCACCGCCGACACCACAATTCAGCATATCCCATTGGAAAGACTGTATATTTCCGATCTGAACTCGCGCAAGACGGTCTCCGAGGCGCATATCAACAGCTTGGCCTCTAGCATCGAGCGTTTTGGCCTGATCCACAATCTCGCCGGTATTTTGGACGCAGACGGTAAGGTCGGGATCGTCGCGGGCGGATGCCGACTGCGGGCCATCCAGAAAATCGTCGAGCGCTCCGAGGGCCATCCCTTTGCGACCCTACCGGTGAAACTGGCGGCGGACGCGGCGGAGGCCGAGGATTGGGCCAGCGCGGAGAACGCCTCGCGGGAGGACATGACCCCCGCCGATGAAATCCGCGCCTTCGGGCGGATGAAGGCGCGTGGCGCATCTGTGCCGGAGATTGCGCTGGCCTTCGCGGTCACAGAGGCGCGCGTCTACCAGCGGCTGGCGCTCGCCGGTCTGCCGGAGCCCGTGCTTGACGCGCTGGCGGCGGGCGAGATCAGTCTTGGGACGGCCAAGGCCTTCACGCTGTCGCAGGACGAGGCGCTCACGCTCGATATTCTGGGTCAGGTCAAAGGACAGGCCGTCTCAGAAGCGGCGATCAAAAACGCGCTGCATCCCGACGCGATCAAGGCCACGGACCGCCGCGCCCGGTTCGTCGGCGTCGAGGCCTACGAGGCCGAGGGCGGCGCGGTGACCCGGGATCTGTTCTCTGACGAAGTCTTCCTCGCCTGCCCTGCCCTGCTGGACCGGCTGTTCGAAGAAGAGCTGGAGGCCGCACGGGCCGGTCTGGTTGAAGGCGAAGGCTGGGGATGGGCCGAGGCCCGCAGCGAAGCCTGGCTCAACTACTATGAGCTGGACCAGATGAAACTGGCTCGGCTCTACCCGGTGGAAGGCGATCTGACCGAAGAAGAGACGCAAGAATATGACGAACTCGCGGACCTCGCAAATGGCGGGGTGCTGGATGCGGGTGGCGAGGCGCGGCTCGCCGCGCTACAGGCGATCCTCGACGGGGAGTATTCCGAGGTTCAGAAGGCCCATTCAGGCTGCATCCTGCTTGTGAACAGTTCCGGCGAGATCGAGGTCACCGCCGGGCTGGTCCGTGCCGAGGACAAGAAAGCGGCAATCGAGGCGGGTGTCCTGCAAGCGACGCAGGTGACCAAACCTGACGTCCCGAAATCCCCCTATTCCCAGAAGCTGGTCGCCGACATGCAGGCGATCCGGTTAGCGGCGGTGCAAGCCGCACTTCTGGCCAAACCGGAATTGGTTCTGGACCTGCTTGGGTTCGGTCTGTCGGAGGCGTCGGGCAGCTTCGAAAGTGTTTTCGGCATCCGGTTGGATCGCCCGGCCAATGTTCCGAGCGTCGAGGTCGGCTTTGACCACGAACCGCGTCTCGACCACGGAACCGATCCGACCGCCTATTGGCAGAATGGAACACGGGTCGAGGACCTGTCTGAGGCTTTCGCCGTCTTCCGGGAGGATGGCAAGAAGGCGCGGAACGCCAAGATCACCGAAGCCATCGTCCGCACCCTGCCCTATCAGGCCGGTGGCGCGGAGTTCTTTGGCCTGATCGCGGAGGAAGCTGGGGCGGAAATCCGCAAGCACTGGACGCCGACGGCGGAGAATTTCTTCTCACGGGTGTCAGCGGGACATCTTGTCGATTTGCATTGCGAATTCCTCGACTGCGATGCGCGTGATGAGCGCGTCACCGCCTTCGCCAAGCTCAAGAAAGCGGAGAAGGCCGAGAAGATGGAGAAGCTGGTGAGCGATGCCACGACCCAGAAACTCATGAAGCTGACCCCCGAGCAGAAGACCAAACTCGACACATGGGTGCCCGACTGCACCTGACTGCTCCTTCGTGGGAGACCCAACTGGCCCCGCTTCGGCGGGGTTTTTCTTGTTTTTGTTCAATCGACTTACGGCCCAAGAGATTTCCGGCGGCGGGGCAGAAGGCCGAGCCCCTCGCCCCGCCGCCGGACCGGCGCTATCCGCGCGGGAGCACCGCATGTGCGGTGCATTGAAGTCGAAATCCACAGGGTACTCCGGTCGCTGAACGGCAGGTGAAATGCCAACAGAAACTTATGCTTAAGAGCCCTTGTTGGTCATTCTTTGCCGAATAGGTCTTCCAACGAACGTCTGGCCAGCTCCAATTCTCGCTCGGTCAGAACAAGGGATTTTGCCTGGTTTGCCGGGTTTTCGATCAGGCCTTTTGCATGAAGCCGGTCGGTGACCTCCCAATCAATCCCTTTCCAAACACGCGCATCGTCATGAAGTGTCGGGCTCAGAATGGCCAAGGCGGCGGCGTCCAGTTTGTCGGTATCGATATCCATGGTTTGCGTCCCACTTGAGCCCAGCATCAGCATTTGATGGCGAAACCGCTCTTCGCACAATGCCCCGGGTTTCGTGTCGTGCCTTGGGATGCATCCGATGGCCGCTACCAGCGAGGCGTTGGGTGTCGTCCGAGGTCGTCTACCTATCGATGCAAGCTCCACCATGAT
This sequence comes from Paracoccaceae bacterium, assembly GCA_030066175.1. GTDB lineage: Bacteria > Pseudomonadota > Alphaproteobacteria > Rhodobacterales > Rhodobacteraceae > JASJCC01. Next base: position 43,847 of record JASJCC010000003.1, read on the forward strand.
GCGGTGCGCTCGCAATGCCCCTTTTTTCGGCGTTGCAAGACATGCTGGTCGCAAGGTTCGACCCAAACACAAAGGGCGGGTGCCGGAATTTTCCCCTGCCCTGCCGGGCATTCCTCGCGGGGCAAAATTCAGGCCCCCTGCCCTTCTCCGCTTCGCTGCGCCTTCGGTGTGTTCAGGTCGTAGGCCCTTGCCCGTTGACCATCATTGCAACACCAGAAAAGGAGCACAGCAATGACTACCAACTGCATCAAGTTCGACGGCACTGACATCGAGACCGCTAAGGGCGTCGGATCGATCTCCACCCTGACCTTCGACATCGATATCACCGTCGAGCCAATGACAAGCGACAACCCGATGGCGCCCACCCATCGTGTCCTCGGACGCTCACCTCGCGGTCGTCTCGTCGAATGCGGCGGCATCTGGAAGAAGCAAAGCCGTGAGACCGGCGCGGACTACTTCACGCTGACGATCCGCGATTATGGCTTCAACGCCAACCTCGGCAAGGCCGCACATCAGGACGACGCGTCGCTGCAGGCGGTGATCCCCTGGGGTCCGAAAGAGGCTGCATAGGCGGCCAAACGGGCGGCTGCGGCCGCCCGTTATTCGCGACCGCGTGCCAAGTTAACAGCTGTTAACACCGCAGGTGTCGATACCCTCCGTTGTGCCAACTCTGGCGCCCTCGCACAAATTGTGGATAATTTTCTTGACTTAGAGGGGTGAATCGCGACCTAACGGAGTCAAGTTGCGCAAATAAGCGCATTCGAGCAGGAAAACGACAACCATGTTCCAGACGGCGCCGATCCGTGCGGCTTCTCAATCCGACCTTACGCGGGAGATGTCCGACCGTCTACAGACCGCGCTGACTACACATCTCGAGCAGGCCTACGCCCCGGACCAGCGCAAGTTTTTGAGACTATTCAGCGCAACAGAGACTGCCGATCTCTTGGGTGTGACCGGTCAGTTCCTCCGGAAGTGTCATAGCGATGGCACCCTGCCAGAACCCGAAGTGATCCGAAACGGGCGTCGGTTCTACTCTGGCGAAGAGCTCTTTGCGGCGCGCCGACTTCTCGAAGGCGGCTCCCGCACGGCCGGGAAGTATCTGCCGGGCCGACGCGTCGATGACAAGTTACAAGTCATACAATTGATGAACTTCAAAGGCGGGTCTGCAAAGTCGACTTCGGCCATCCATCTCTGTCACTACTTGGCGCTCAACGGATACCGCGTGCTGGCAGTCGATCTCGACCCTCAGGGGAGCCTTACCGGGTTTTGCGGCATACAGACCGAGCTCGAATTCGATGGGGCCTCCATCTACGACGCTTTGCGCTACGACGATCCTCTGCCAATTCGGGAGGCGATCGCCGACACCTATTTTCCAGGTCTTGACCTTGCCCCCGCGAAGCTTGTGCTGAGCGAATTCGAAACGGAAACTGCGGTGAACGCCGGGCGTGGCGTGGCTTTCTTTGAGCGCCTGAGCGCGGCCCTCGCCACGGTCGAAGACGACTATGACGTCGTCGTGATTGACAGTCCGCCCGCGCTCGGCTTTCTGACGCTGACAGGTCTCTATGCAGCGACTTCCGTCATTGTCCCAATGACGCCCAGCATGCTCGATCTTGCTTCGACACAGCAGTTCATCGAGATGACCTCGGCCTACCTCGGCGTGATTGAAGAGACCGGCGTCCAACTCGATCATGACTTTTTTTCGTTTCTGATCACAAGGGACGATCCATCGGACATTCCGAGTCAGCAGATTGTCAGTCTGATGCGTGCGCTCTTCCAGGACCGTGTGGTCGGCGCGACGATGTTGCGTAGTACGGCAGTTGCAGATGCGGCGATGCTGAAGATGTCCATTTACGAAGTCGCGCGGGCGGAGATGACCCGTTCGACGTACGACCGCGCGCGCGGCAGCGTGGATGCGGTCGGGGCGGAGGTCGCGTCGATGATCCAGCGGGCATGGGGGCGGTAATCATGGCAATGGGCAAGAACAAGACCGGGATCATGGCCGCGATCACTGCGGCCACGGAAGCCGGGGCGGGGCCAACGGAAGCGCGGGAGCGAGCACAGCGAACTCTGCCCCGCGGTACGATCGGGTCTGTCCGAGCTGGGCTTGGGGGCATTCAGGATATCGATACATCTCTAGTGCTGTCGTGGGGCCCGAAAGACAGGCTCGATGTTGAGTTAACAGCTGTTAACACCGGTGATACATCCGAAACGATCCAGGAGCTTGTCAGTAGCATCCAATCCGCCGGTCAGCAGGTGCCAGTTTTGCTGCGGCCTGCGAAAGAGAAGGACGGACATTTTGAAGTGATCTACGGTCGGCGCCGGATCCTCGCGTGCCGCAAACTGGGCATGCCTGTCAAGGCCCTGATCCGGACCCTCGACGACACCGAAGCCTTGATGGCAAAAGGGCTGGAAAACGCCAGCCGCACGGAACTCAGCTATTACGAGCGTGCCCGATTTGCCGAAGCGATCCTCGCGCAGGGCCATACCCGCGCCGAGGTCTGTCAAGCACTTGCCATCAGCAAGAACACGCTCTCGCAACTCGAGCGGATAACGCGTCTCGTACCGGCCGCCATCGGCGACGGGATCGGGGCGGCCCCCGGAGCGGGGCGCCCGAAATGGATGGCGCTTGCGGGCGCGTTCGAAAATAATCAGATCGACGAAGTGCGTGCACTGAACGTGATCGATGCATGCCCGGCAGAGGCCGCCTCTGACGATCGGCTGGAGGCTGTCCTCAAAGACACTGTCCGTCGCGGACCGCGTGAGCGCGCCGCAGATGGGCGGAGCCCGATACAAGGGGTGCAAATCAAGTCGGGCAAATCGTCGATCACGCTTTCGGTTGCCAAGGCCGGCGATCTGAAAGGCTTTGCGGAATGGCTGGATCGTCATCTTGACGGTCTGATCGCGGAATCCTTCGAACGATACCAGACAGAGCATCGCGCAGGTGAGGGCGGTTAACAGCTGTTAACCGTATGAGAGAGGCAACGAGCAGAAAGGAGGATGGCAGAAAAAGAAACCCCCGAAACCGAGGTCTCGAGGGCTGCAGCGCATGAAGCGCAACTTGTTTTGACACAACAACCTTAGCAGCCCGCGAATCACCAAACAATGAAAAACGTCCTCGGGCGAACAGGTTTTCTTTTCCTGCCGAACAAAGATGGAACATTTGGAGAGGGCTCCGGGTGGAGCAACCGCGAAATTCGCTTTGCGGGACGATAGAGGTTTGCCTGGACCTAGCGGATGGCGCAAAGCGACCGCTGGCCTCGCACGGGCAGAGCGCCTAGCAGAAGCGGGTCTGTCTGCAGGCGTCCCGAAATCGCGGGCATTCGTGGCCGTCAAGCGCATTGGCACGCATGTCGGCCTGAAGGCCGGCGATTTGATGCTCCTGGACACGCTAGGGGCGTTCACTCAAACACAGGACTGGGAGCAGGGCAGGCGGCCTATTGTTTGGGCCTCCAACGCCTATCTCATGGAACAGACCGGCTTTTCTCTGTCCGCGCTCAAGCGCCACGCACGGCGTCTGGCGGAAGCGGGCGTCATCGCCTTCAAGGACAGCCCCAACGGCAAGCGATGGGGCAAGAGGGATGAGGACGGCATAATCATCGAGGCTTACGGCTTCGATCTGTCTCCGCTTGCGGCCCGCGCCGAGGAGTTCGAGCAGCTCCAAGCAGAATTGCAAGCCGAACGCGAGCTCTGCCAGTTCCTGAAGCGCCAGATCACGGTCTCGCGGCGGATGATCCGGGCGCGGCTCGAGGCGGCGTTGAGCGGGGCGCTGAGGGGCCCCTGGGCGCAGCTGCAAGAGGTCTTCGAGGAGCTTCTCGGCAAGCTGCCGCGGCGCATCGTAGCCTCGCAGACGCTGGACCGGCTTCTGGGCTGGTTCAACGATCTCCAGGAGCGCGTGGAAGCGGCTTTTCTCAAGGCCACGCGTCCGGCCGAGCCTGCGGAAAAACAGTCTCTAACGCAGGGAGAAACGACCGAGAAGACTCGAAAAATGAACCCCACGGAGGTCAATTCTGAACCCGATATACAAATTACAAACCATCCTGATCCTGTAATTAGTAATCGCTCAGAAAATGAGCAAGCGGCGGGCGTGTTGGGAGACCCCGAACCGGGGGCTCCGATTGAGAGGCCAGCTGAAGATGAGCCGCAAACGGAGGCCAAACCGCGCGGTGTCGCGCTGGACGTGTCGACAATCATGCAGGCCTGTCCGGAATTCGCGACCTGGGCGCGGGATCTGGACGGATATTTGAAGGATTGGGGCGATGTCTACAGGGTCGCCGGTCGTCTCAGACCGATGATCGGCGTATCGGAACAGGCTTGGGCAGCGGCGCAAGAGGGTCTGGGTAAACAGGCCGCGACGGCAGCGATGGTTCTCGTTTTCGACAAGCATGCAAAGGGCGAAGTAGCGTCCCCGGGCGGGTATCTGCGCGGTATGGTCGAGAAGGCCGTGGCAGGGGAGTTGCATCTCGAGCGCAGCATCTATGGCCGGCTGAGCGGGCAGGCAGCGTGAGGATGTTGATCGAACATGGGTGTTGGCATATATTGCCAACGAGGAGACTTGCATCATGGTGACACGCAACGTTGTTCTGACGGACACCCAGGATCAGCTGGTTCAGGCGCTGGTGGCCTCCGGTCGGTACCAGAACGTCAGCGAAGCCATGCGTGCCGGTTTGCGTTTGCTGGAGCAGGAAGAGGCGCAGCTCGCCGGAATACGCGAGGGTCTGCTTGAAGGTCTGGCGCAGGCCAAGGCTGGCGATCTTGCCGAGGGGAGCGGCGACGATGCCATTCGTCGCGCATTCGCGAAAGCGCGCGCGGCCTCATGAACCGATCTCTGCGGCTGACGCGCCGCGCCGAAGCCAGCCTTGTCGAGATTGCCAGATGGACGATCGAGAATTTCGGCCTCGGGCAGGCCGAGCTTTACGAAGCTGAGCTGCTCAACCGTTGCGACGCGATCCTGAACGGCCAGGCGCACAGCCGGAGCTGTGCCGTTCTGGTGGATGACGCGGACGACTTGCGGTTCGTCAGGGCAGGGGAGCATTTCCTGGTGTTTATGGATCGGCCCGATGAAGTCGTCATCGTCGACATTCTGCATTCCCGCAGCGATCTGCCCCGCCATGTCGCCGCACTGAATGCGCTCAAGAACAAAGGTTCCTGACCCGCGGCTAGAGCCCTGCGGCCTTCGTCAAGTTCACCCGGAACCGGTCGCGGCGACGCTGATAGCGCCGGGTCATCTCTGCCGAAGAATGTCCGAGCTGCTTCTGGACGTAGCGTTCGTCGACTTCGGCGGAACTGGCGAGTCCGGCCCGCAGCGAATGACCCGAGAATAGGGCGAGGCGGTCTTTCTCTGGCAGCTCCGAGCGGATCCCGGATTTCAGGACGGTGGTTTTGATGAGGCGGGCGACGTGTTTGTCCGACAGTCGGGCCTCGAGGGCGCGTTTGCCGTCGCGGGAGGCGCGCACGAACACCGGCCCGAAGTCGATCTTCGCAAAGTGCTGCCATTGCTCGAGGGCATGGACGGGACAGGTCTTGTCGGACGATCCGCGACCGATCTCGACCTCGCGCCAGCCCGTCTTGGCGTTCAGTGTCAGCACCGCACCATCATCGATGATCTCGACCCAACCGCCGCTGTCAGGGGTGTCGTCCTTGCTGACATCGAGGCTGACGATTTCGCTTCGTCGCAACCCGCCAGCATATCCCAGGAGCAGAATCGCCCGGTCCCTGAGCCCGCGCAGGTCGTAGGGCAGGGTGGCGACCATGGCCAAAATATCCTCAGGTAAGATCGCTTCCTTCTGGGCAGGTGGCCTAGCATGTTTGCGCTTGATCCCGGCCAGCACGGTGGCGATGTGCCGATCCTTGCGATCGAGCGCAAAGCCGCGCTGCGCGTAGTTCCAGGCGAGACCGGACAGACGTCGATCAATCGTGCTTACGGAGAGGGCAGGGGACCCATTTGTCGGTGCGGCCAGGTCGGTCAAGTAGAGGCCGATCATCTCTGGCGACGGGGGCATGGGCTCGGTTCCTTTCATCCGACACCAACGGACGAAATGCTTCCAGTCAGCGGCATAGGCCTTGTTCGTGTTCTCGGCCGTTGAGGCCACGGCGTAATCGCGGGCGCTTTCAACAAGGCGGTCGAGCGCGCCGGAGCCGACCACGTTGGAGGGCAGGGCGATCGCGCCACCCTCCGCAGGTTCTCTCTCGTCGAGTTCTTGTTCGTTTGCCGTATCTAGAGATGCTGAGCTCGATTTCTCGTGCTCTGAGGGCTGGTTTTCGGGTGTGTCACTCATGCTTCCCAGCTTATCTCAAATATGTCCGATAAGACAACATTATTGGACATAAAGGGGAGCTGCAGGGTGGGGCGGTTTCTACACTATATGGTAGGCAAAAGCGCCGCATTGCGATAGTGTTGTGGCATGACATATGCCCGTGGCGACTTCGAAACCTTAGCCCGGATGCCGTCCTGGGTCACCTCTGCACGGCCCGAAACCCTTGAAGATGTGGCGTTTTTGTCGGGGGCTGCACTCAACCACCTGCATCTTGTGCTTCAGCACGACGAGGTCCCCCAAGGCTTATTGCGTGTGCGCCTGGCGCTGCGCGCGGCCGAGGCTTGCGTGGCGTTCTCGAGTCGGCCGGAAAGAATAGCGGAGTTGCGCGACGCGATCGCGTTCCTGCAGCCGGGCGACAGTCCCGGTCCGGCAGGCGAGATCTACGTGACGTGGCGGCGGGCGATCGAGCGCCCGATCTCGGCCAAGGCATTGGCTCGGGCATTGCCTGACGTCGAGGCAGAGCAGATCGAAATGTGGCTCGACACGGGGCTGGGGGCTCCGGTTGCGCGCGCAGCGTTGGTGCTGCAGGCGGTTCTCGAGGATCGGCCGCGGGATCCCACCGCGGCATTGATCCTGGCGGATGCTGCGCTGGCCCAGGCGCTCGGCCGGAACCATGTCGTGCCGCTTTTTTCGCTCGGTCTCAAGCGCGGCGATTTGCGGAAGACGGGCGAAGACCTGCGGCTGGCCTGCCATCGGGGAGTTGTCGCGGCCCTGGCCGTAGCGATGCGCGAGGTGACTGATCTGTCGCGAAGTGTGGCTCGGCTGAGGGAAATTGCACCCAAGCTGAGGGCAAGGGGCGCGGACGAAGCTATCGCGTTGTTCCTGACCCGGGACGCGTTGGCACCGGCGGCGCTCACCTCGTTGCGATCCGATCGCGCCGCGCGACGGTTCTGTGACCGGCTGGTTGATCTGGGCGTGGTGCGCGAGTTGACTGGCCGAGCCACTTTCCGGCTTTACGGGGTCTGAGGATGGCCAAGGATCATGCAGATCAGGCGCTGGACCGCGAACTGGACGACCTGCCACCAGAGCTGCGCTGGCGTGAATGGCTGCGCCGGATCGAGGCGGTGCTGTTCGCATCCGCTTCGCCGATTCCGAGTGAAGACCTTGCCCGCGTGGTGGGGCAGGGGGTCTCGGTCGATCTCATCATCGAGGACCTTGCCGCTGATCTTGAAGGACGCTCGTTTGAATTGGCTAAGGTTGCAGGTGGTTGGATGCTGCGCACCCGGCCGGCCTATGCACCAGCAATCCGGGCGGCCGCCGATGTCGGAGAGCAGGACCTTGATCTGCGCGAATACGACGTCGCGGTGCTCGCCGCCATCGCGTACCACCAGCCGATCACCCGGGACGGCTTGAAGGACATTTTCGGCAAGGAGATCAGTCGCGACCTGATCGGACGGTTGCATGCGCGGGGGCTGATCGGGACCGGACCGCGGTCGCCCCGGCGTGGGGCGCCCTACACTTATGTGACGACGGATCAGTTCCTCGTGGCCTTCGACCTGGAGTCGCTCCAGGACCTGCCGGACCGTGAACAGCTGGAGGATGCAGGTGTTATGTCCGCAACCGGGACGTAAGCCCGCCCCCAGCTTGTAGACGATCAGATGGTATGCCCCTACGCGCATCGTCAACGCTGACCATCATGGGTCGGCTTTGTCGACTAGCACCCGGATTGCTTCGGTGCTCACGCCCTCGACATCTTCGACCGACCAGACGGTGACATCAATCTCCGCGGCCAGCCGATCGGCGGACAACGCGGCGTGTTGTTGCAAACCGAGTGTTCTTCGGAACTCAACCGAGCGGCGTTCGCATTGTGATTTGAATCCGCGACGAAACGGCACCTAGTGTCCCCTCGCCACCACTTCTTCCTCGAACTGACGGGCGGCCTGGGTGATCAGCTCCGCCAACGGGGGCCCCTATCGTGAACGCTGTCTTGAATTCACGCGCCGCCGGCTGACCAGACTTCCTCCGATAAGAAGTCAACAGGGTCCCCGTTGGTGTGCCCTAAAAAAGTGAAGGCTGGCCTTCGGTCCTGTCGGATTCGGAGAAGGTGGGAAAGAAGTCTGGCGGTTTTCCGGCCGGGGCCTGTCCCCACCGCGGGGCCGCCTCCCGAGACCCTTCTCTGATCCGCGCACGGCTGCCGTGCGCTCCCTCAGATATCGGAGAACACCCATGGCCAGATCCAAACCGAAATTCGATGCCGCGGCATCGATTACCGACGAACTCGTCAAGATCATCGACCGGGGTGTGCTGCCCTGGCGCAAACCCTGGACCCTGGGCGGCAGCGCGGTGCCGCTAAGGCAGACCGGCGAGCCCTACCAGGGCATCAACAACTTCCTCTTGACCATGCGCACGCTGATGGCCGGATACACCTCGCCCTACTGGATGACGCTCAGGCAGGCGAATGCCATGGAGGCGAAGGTCATCAAGGGCTCGAAATCCTCCGTCGTCGTCTACTACGGCACCGCCGAGCGCGACCACAAGGCGACCGGCGATGACGACGAGGCGGATACCGACGACGCCAAAGCCATCCCCTTCATGAAATCCTACCGGGTCTTCAACGCCGATCAGATCGAGGGGCTCGATGCCCGGTTCCATCCAGAACCACCATCGGAAGAGGTCTATCCCGAACGCGCGCCGATCCCGCACATGCAGGCCTTCTTCGAGGCCATCGGTGCCGTGGTCAGCTTCTCGGGACGTGAGGCCTGCTACGTCCCGGCCCTCGACAAGATCTACATGCCGCCGATCGAGCTCTTCGAGGACCCGCGGAATTTCTACGCGGTCTGGGGTCACGAGCTTGGCCACTGGACGAAACCCCGGCACCGGCTGAACCGCAGCTACGGCGACGCGCGGTTCGGCAACACCGCCTATGCCCGCGAGGAGATCGTGGCCGAGCTCTGCACGGTCTTCCTCGGGCAGAAGCTCGGGTTCTCCACGCATACGCTGGAGCTGAGCGCGGCCTATCTCGACAACTGGCTGCGCGTGCTCCGGTCCGACAAGCGGGCGATCTTCAAACATGCGGCGGACGCGCAGCGCGCCTGCGACTATCTCGTCGCCGCGTCGGACGCGGGGCAGGGCGAGCAAGCTGCCTGACGCGGTGTCCCGTTCCGGCGGACCCGGCGCCGAAAGAGAAAGAGGGCCTTGGGTCGGATGGTTTCCAAACATCCGGAAAGGACAGACCCATGTTCCACACCGATCCCGCAGAGCCTCTTTCGCCCGACTCGGGCGTCATCGCCGCCCAGAACGATGCGTTCCGCAGGCTCGCCTGCCTCGGCATCGCGCCCGATCAGCCGATCCAGGGCCGCCTCCATGTCACCCGCTCGCTTATGGAGGCGGGCGACGGATTCGTCGACGAGGCGGTGAAAGCGACGGGCGAATTCGGCACCTTCGCGCCCGAGAATGATCCCGCCGGCTGGCACGATTTCGGGGCGGTGACGATCCGCGGCGAGACCGTGTTCTGGAAACTGGACCTCTATGAGGCCGACTCCGATTTCCGCTACGGCGCCGAGGCGCCCGACAATCCCGACACCACCATGCGGGTCCTCACGATCATGATGGCGCGCGACTGGTAAGGGCAGGCAAAGCCTCCCGAGCAGTGAAGGGCCCGCTGACCCCGGAAGAGGGAAAGCGGGCCTTTTGTCGGGTTGGTCCCCGACCTCGGGGATCGGTCAGGCGGTGCCGCCGCACGGGCCAAACCCTCTTAAAGAAGGACAGACCATGACCCAAGCCCTCAAACCCGTTTCCGTCGCCATCGGCGATCTCGTGGCCCATCCGGCCAATGTGCGCGCCAGGTCTCCGGAGACTTACGCCTCCGAGAACATCGCGCATCTCAAGGCCAGCATCGCCGTCCTCGGCCTCCTGCAGCCGCTCCTGGTCCAGAAGATCGACGACAAGTTCGGTGTCCTCGCCGGCGGCCGTCGCCATGCGGCGCTTCAGGAACTTGTTTCCGACAAATCCGCCAAGGGCTTCACCAGGAGCACGAAGATCGACTGCCGGCTCGTGCCGGACGATTGCGACGTGACCACCGCGCTCTCGCTCGTCGAAAACATCACCCAGGAACCCATGGGGGCGATCGACGAGTTCGAGGCCTTCGCCCGGATGATGGAGGTCGACGGCCAGACGCTCGAGACCATCGCCAAGACCTTCGGCACGAGTGTCGCGGCCGTGAAGGGCCGGCTTCGCTACGGGCTCATCCATCCCGATATCCGCGACGCGGCGCGCGCCAAGTCAATCACCCTTGATGTGATGAAGGCCTTCGCCGATCACCCAAGCCAGGCGGTGCAAAGGGAGGTCTTCGAGGCGCTCACCAAGGAGGGCAGCTACCTGCAGGCTTATGCGGTGCGGCAGGCGCTGAAGTCCCGCGGCGTGCAGATCAGCGACGACATCGGGGCCTTCGTCTGCGAGGAGTACAAGGCGCGCGGCGGCGCGATCGCGGCTGATCTCCTGGAAGAACACTCGGTCCTCGAAGACGCGGGGCTCGTCGAGACGATCCTGCTCGAGAAACTGACCGCTGCCGCGGAAAAAGAGCGTGCGCGGATGGGCTTCGCATGGGCCGAGGCGGTGGTCCGCTACGACTACGCGGCGATGGTCGACCACGGCCGGGTCTATCCTGGTCCGGTCGAGCCCGACGCGAAGGGCCGGACGCGCCTCGACAAGATCACCAGCGAACTCGAAAAGCTCGAGCGCGAGATGGAGGACGAGAGCCTCGAGGAAGACGCCTACGAGGCGCTCTACGAGCGGGTCGACGCGCTAGAAGCCGAGGCTCGCGACCTGCAGGAAGCCTACAGCGCCGAGGATCTCGCCCGCTCCGGCGTGATCGCGTCTTGGTCGAACGGGCAGGTGACCCTGCATATCGGCCTCGTGCGTCCAGAGGACCGATCCGAGAATTCCGGCAAGGCGCCGAGCGCATCCGGCGACACGGGGCCCAAGGACAGCGCCGTATTTGTCTACCCGGCTTCGCTGACCGACGATCTCAAGACTGAGCGAGCGATGGCGCTCGGTGCCGCCATGGCGCTGCATCCCGAGGCCACGCTCGACCTGACGCTCTTCAAGCTCGTCACCGACGTGCTGGGCCATGGCATGAGTGCGACGCACGCGATCAAGGTCGATGCCCGCAAGGAATATCGCACCCACGCCAAGATCGACGAGATCGATGGCACCTCGCTCGAGCAGGTGGCGGAACTCCACGACGCGCTCGATCTCTCCTGGGCGGACGAGGCGAAGTCGCCTGCCGATCAGTTCGCGGCCTTCCGAACGCTCGACGCCGGAGAGAAAGCGAAACTTGTCGCCTATGCGACGGCAGCAACGACGCAATCTTGCTTCGCCCGAAATCCGCAAGGCGACAGTCTGATGCATGCCTTCGAGATCGAGGTCATGTCCGACATCCGCGCGCACTGGACGCCGAACGCGGCGCTCTTCAACCGCTTCAAGAAGGCCTGGCTCCTGA
>JASJCC010000141.1 GCA_030066175.1 Paracoccaceae bacterium
CTGAATGTGAATGTCGATTTCTATTCCGGCGTGATCTACCAGTTGCACGGCATCCCGATGGACCTCTACGTGCCGATCTTTGCCATCGGCCGGATGCCGGGCTGGATCATCCAGTGCCTTGAACAGCAGCGCGGCAATATCCTGATCCGGCCCCTGACGCTCTATAACGGTCCCGATCCGCGGGATTACGTGCCGATCGATGCAAGGGGATGAGCGAATGGTTGGCCCTATCGCCCGGACTGGCGGGATTTGCCGTCTGTGCCTGTTTCATCGCCGGTGCGATCCGTGGCTTTGCCGGCTTTGGCCTCTCGGCCTTGGCCATGGCGATGCTGGCGGCCTTCATCCCGCCGGTGCAGCTGATCCCGGTGTTCTGGTTTCTCGAGATGTCGGCAAGCGTGTTGCTGATGAAGGGCGGCTGGGCGGATGCGGACCGGCGCATGGCGGTGACGCTGTTTGTCACCTCGTCTCTGGCGTTGCCCATCGGTCTTTTGATCAGTCTGGGGATCGATCCGACCTTGTCGAAAACCGTCGCCTTGGTGGCGCTGATCCTGCTGGCACTGGCGCAACTGTCGCGCGTCCGCTTGCCGCTGTTTCAGGCGCGCTCTGGCGCGGCGGTCACGGGCGTCGCCGCCGGTCTGGTGACCGGCGTGGCGGGGGCAGGAGGCATGGTCATCGCGCTGTTCACCCTGGCCCGCGAGCTGCCGGCGCGGATGATGCGCGGGACGTTGAATATCTACCTTCTGGGTGCGGGGTTCCTCGGTTTGGTCACACACCTTGCCGTGGGCACCATGACGCAAGAGGCGGCGACCCGGGGCGCCATCCTGATCGTGCCCACCTTGGCTGGCGTTCTCATCGGCCGGGCGCTGTTTGTCCCGCGGTGGGAGCGGTATTACAAACCGATCTGCCTGATCCTGCTGATGGGACTGGCGACCTCCGGCCTCATGCGCCTGGCGCTGACATGACTTTGGGCGTGAAAGACCGCTTTACCTTATGCAAGCGCTTGCATAGCTTGCACGCCGAGGGAGGACCCACCTAAATGCCAGCCAGCCAGCCTGTGATCGACACATCCCCCAAGGTCTCGGACGAGGTGCGCAAGACCACGTGTTACATGTGCGCCTGCCGCTGCGGCATCAACGTGCACATGAAGGACGGTAAGGTCGCCTATATCGAAGGCAACCGCGATCACCCGGTGAACCGCGGGGTGCTCTGCGCCAAAGGCAGCGCCGGGATCATGCAGCACAACGCGCCGTCGCGCCTGCGCGCGCCTCTGCGTCGGGTTGGGCCGCGCGGGTCAGGCGAGTTTGAAGAGATCAGCTGGGACGAGGCGCTGGAGACGGCGGTGCCTTGGCTGAAGCCGCTGCGCGACACCGCACCGGAAAAGCTGGCGTTCTTCACCGGGCGCGACCAGTCGCAGTCGTTCACCAGCTTTTGGGCGCAGAACTACGGCACACCCAACTATGCCGCGCATGGCGGGTTCTGTTCGGTCAACATGGCGACGGCGGGCATCTACACGATGGGCGGCGCGTTCTGGGAATTCGGCGCGCCGGACTGGGAGCACACCAAGCTCTTCATGATTTTCGGCGTGGCCGAGGACCACGACAGCAACCCGATCAAGATGGGGATCGGCAAGATAAAGGCCCGCGGCGCCAAGGTGATCGGCGTCAACCCGATCCGCACCGGTTATAACGCGGTGGCGGATGAATGGGTGGGGATCACGCCGGGCACGGATGGCCTCTTTATCCTGGCGCTGGTGCATGAGCTCTTGAAGGCCGGCAAGATCGATCTGGATTACCTTGCGTGTTTTACTAACGCGCCGGTGATCCTGAACGGCGATCCGAAGTCACCCGAGCATGGCCTTTTCCTGCGCGATGACGATGGCAAGCCGCAGGTCATCGACCGCAAGACCGGCAAGCTGGTGCCGTTCGACACGCCCGGCGTGCAGCCCGACCTGACGGGTCATTTCCGCCATGCCGGCATCACTCATCGTAGCGTGATGCACCTGATTGCCGAACGTTACCTCGATCCGCAATACGCGCCCGAGGCGGTGGCTGAGCGCTGCGGCATCCCCGCCGACCGCATCCGCCAGACCGCGGCGGAGATCGCGCGGGTGGCGTTTGACGAGGCGATTGAGATCGACCAACCCTGGACCGATTTCCGGGGTGATACGCATGCCAAGATGATTGGGCGGCCGGTGTCGTTCCACGCCATGCGCGGGATCAGTGCGCATTCCAACGGCTTCCAGACCTGCCGCGCGCTGCACGTGCTGCAGATCCTGCTGGGGAGCGTGGAAACCCCCGGCGGCTTCCGATTCAAACCGCCTTACCCCAAGCCCGCGACCGTCCATCCCAAGCCACATTGCAAGGTGACGCCCGGCGCGCCTCTGGACGGCCCGCATCTGGGCTTTGTGCATGGGCCGGACGACCTCTGTCTGACGGACGAGGGCACGCCGGCGCGCATCGACAAGGCGTTCACCTGGGAAAACCCGATGAGCGCGCATGGGTTGATGCATATGGTCATCTCCAACGCGCATGCCGGCGATCCCTACAAGATCGACACGCTGTTCCTCTACATGGCGAACATGGCGTGGAATTCGTCGATGAACACGCGCGGCGTGATGGAGATGCTGACCGACACCGATGAGAACGGCGATTATGTCATCCCGCACATCATCTACTCGGACGCCTATAGCTCGGAGATGGTGGCCTATGCCGACCTGATCCTGCCCGACACCACTTATCTGGAGCGGCATGATTGTATCTCGCTCCTCGACCGGCCGATCTGCGAACCGGACGCGGCAGCGGACGCGATCCGCTGGCCAGTGGTGGAGCCCGACCGCGATGTGCGTGGGTTCCAGTCGGTGCTCTGTGATCTGGGCGCGCGGTTGGACCTGCCGGGGTTCGTGAATGACGATGGCAGCCAGAAATACGCCGATTACGCCGATTACATCACCAACCATATCCGCAAGCCGGGGATCGGCCCTTTGGCCGGTTGGCGGATGGGTGAAAGTGGCCTGACCCATGGCCGGGGTGAGGTAAACGAAGGCCAGCTCGACAGCTATATCCAGAATGGTGGGTTCTTTGTCAGCCACGTGCCGGAGGCGGCGGGCTATTACAAACCGTGGAACAGCGCCTATCAGGATTGGGCGGTCGAGATGGGCTTTTACGACGCGCCGCAGCCTTATCTTTTCCAGTTGTACGTGGAGCCTTTGCGCAAGTTCCAACTCGCTGCCGAGGGGCATGGCGAGCGCCAGCCGCCCGATCATCTGCGCGAACGGATCAAGACGGTGATGGAGCCGCTGCCGATCTGGTACGCACCGTTTGAGGATGGGCATGTCGACCCCGCGGAGTACCCGGTGCATGCGCTGACCCAGCGGCCGATGGCGATGTATCACAGTTGGGGGTCGCAGAACGCGTGGCTGAGGCAGCTGCACGGGCACAACCCGCTTTACCTGCCGACGAAACTGATGCGCGAAAACGGGCTGCGCGATGGCGACTGGGCGCGCGTCAGCTCGGCCCATGGCGCGATCACCGTGCCGGTGATGGAGATGGCGGCGCTGAATGAAAACACCGTGTGGACCTGGAATGCGATCGGCAAGCGCAAGGGTGCCTGGGCGTTGGAGGAAGGTGCCCCAGAGGCGACCAAGGGGTTCCTGCTCAATCACCTGATCCACGAGCTTTTGCCGCCCAAAGGGGACGGGCTGCGCTGGGCCAATTCCGACCCGATCACCGGCCAGGCGGCCTGGTTCGACCTGCGGGTCAAGATTGAGAAATCCGCTGCCCCCGCCGAAAGCCAGCCGGCGTTCGATGCGTTGACATCGCCTGTTGGCAAGGGTCCGGCGACGCTTACATGGAAGGTGTCGACATGAGCCGAGGTATGAAGCTCACCCTGCTGGCGATTGCGCTGTTCTTCCTGCTGACGGCGGGGTCGTTCCTTTACTTCGTGGCGACCTGGGACCCGGAGGCCGAAGAGCCCGTGGTTCAGCTGGATACCCCAGTTGTGGGAGTTCTGACATGACGCAACTGCCGACCTCGACCGAGCGTAAGCTGGGTCTGGTGATCGACCTTGATACCTGCGTTGGCTGCCATGCCTGCGTGATTTCCTGCAAGGGCTGGAACACCGAGAATTACGGCGCGCCGCTGTCGGATCAGGACCCGTATGGCGCCGATCCGTCGGGCACGTTCCTGAACCGGGTGCACAGCTATGAGGTGCAGCCGCTGGCGACCTCCGCGATGCCGCACCCGGCCGCACAACTGATCCACTTCCCTAAGTCCTGCCTGCATTGCGAGGACGCGCCCTGCGTCACCGTCTGCCCCACGGGCGCGAGCTATAAGCGGGTCGAAGACGGGATTGTGCTGGTCAATGAAAGTGACTGCATCGGCTGTGGCCTTTGCGCCTGGGCCTGTCCTTATGGTGCGCGCGAACTCGACCAGGCCGAAGGGGTGATGAAGAAATGCACGCTCTGCGTCGACCGGATCTATAACGAAAACCTGCCCGAGGAAGATCGTGAACCGGCCTGCGTGCGAACCTGCCCGGCCGGTGCCCGGCATTTTGGCGATCTGGGCGATCCTGACAGCGCCGTCAGCCAGTTGGTGGCCGAGCGTGGCGGGATGGACCTGATGCCGGAACAAGGCACCAAGCCGGTGAACAAATACCTGCCGCCGCGGCCCAAAGACGCGTGGCAGGGGCAAACCGACGTGCTGGCGCCCTATCTTGAGCCGGTGGCGGAAGAGCCGCGCGGCTTTCTGGGTTGGCTCGACAAGACGTTGGAGAAGCTCTGATGCATCCGGCGCCGTCGATCATCCTTTTTACCACTTTGTCGGGCCTGGGCTTTGGCCTGCTGTTCTGGCTGGGCATCGACGCGACCGCGCCCACCGGTTGGGTGGCGTTCGCGTTTTTCGCCATCGCCTATTTGCTCGCGGTGGGCGGCTTGCTGTCATCGACCCGGCATCTGGGCCGGCCGGAACGGGCGTTGAAGGCCTTTACGCAATGGCAAACCAGCTGGCTGAGCCGTGAGGCCTGGGCCGCCGTGGGCGCCCTCACCGTGCTGGGCCTCTACGCGTATTTCCTGGTGTTCTTCGACACCCAGATCGCTGTCTTGGGCTGGCTGGGGGCGGGGCTGGCCGTTGCAACGGTCTACACCACCTCGATGATCTATGCGCAGCTAAAAACCGTGCCGCGCTGGAACCGCTGGCTGACCTCGGTTTTGTTCCTCGCAACCGCCATCGCCGGCGGCGCCCTGCTGTCGGGCCGGGTGAGCATCGCGATGGTCCTGCTGCTGATCGCCGGCGGCATTCAGGCCTGGTGGTGGCAGACCGGCGACCGCGCCTTGCGTGACAGCGGTACCGACATGGCCAGCGCCACGGGCCTCGGCAAAATCGGCGAGGTACGCGCGTTTGAACCACCACACACCGGTACCAATTACCTCTTGCGTGAAATGGTGCATGTGGTCGGGCGCAGGCACGCATCGAAACTGCGGCTGATTGCGCTGGTGCTGATGATGGTGCTACCCATCGGGCTGTTGCTGGTGCCCTTTAGCCATGTCTTCGGGCTCTTGGCCGTGATCAGCCATGTCGCCGGGGTTCTTGTGGCGCGTTGGCTGTTCTTTGCCGAGGCCGAGCATGTGGTGGGGCTTTATTACGGGATGCGATAAATGCCCTTTCTTCCGGGGTTTGATGAGCGTTGGCGCGATGCGCCGGATTACGTGCTGGGGATCACCAAAGATATCTGGGAAGACCGCCGGATCGACCTGCTGCACGACTATTACGCGCCGAGCCTGATTGTCCGTTCACCTGCCTCGGTGGTGGAAGGCAATGACGGCATCATCGCCGCGACTCAGGCGACGCTGGCCGAGTTTCCGGATCGGGAGCTTTTTGGCGAAGACGTGATCTGGTGTCCCACCGAGTTCGACTCGTTCCTGTCGTCGCATCGGCTCTACTGCACCGCCACGCATGAGGGGCCGGGGATGTATGGCGCGCCGACAGGCAAGAGGCTGGAATACCGGATCCTGGCGGATTGCTGGTGCAAGGGCAACGCGGTGCAGGATGAATGGCTTGTGCGTGACCAGGGCGCCATCGTGCGGCAGATGGGTCATGACGTGGTTGACTGGACGCGCGACCTGATTGCGCGCGAAGGTGGGCCAGAGCGCTGCGTTGCGCCTTATACGCCGGCCAATGACGTGGCGGGGCCTTATGACGGGCGGGGCAATGACGATGAATGGGGCCATACGCTGGCCGATCTGCTGACGCGGATTATGGGGGCGGAGCTTGCTGTCATCGGCAAACACTATGACCGCGCAGCCGAGCTGGCTTATCCGGGGCATCAGATGGGTGTGGGGCCGGGCGATGCGGATCGGTTCTGGCTGGGTCTGCGCGCGGCGTTGCCTTCGGCGCGGTTTTCGATCGACCACCATATTGGGATGCAGGAGCCTTTGAACGCGCCGCGCGCAGCGGTGCGCTGGTCGCTGACCGGGCGGCATGACGGCTGGGGCCGTTTCGGCGCGCCAACGGGGGCGGAGGTGCATGTGATGGGCATCACCCATGCGGAGTTCGGCCCGCGTGGCCTGCGGCGGGAGTGGACGCTGTTTGACGAGACGGCGATCTGGAAGCAGATCTTGCTAGCCACCGGGGATGTCTGACGCCGTCTAGGCCGAGCGGCGGCGGATCAGGCGGACGGGCAGGCGCGCCTGATCGGGCGCAGGGCTGCCGTTGATCTCGGCCATCAGCGCGGTCACCGTAGCGTCGACCATCGCTTGGCTGTCCTGCCGGATCGTGGTCAACGCATAGGCCGGCCAACTGGCGGCCGGGACGTCGTCAAAACCGATCACGGCGACATCTTCGGGCACGCGCAGGCCAAGTTCGGCCCGCAGTACATCCATCACCATGAAAGCCATGTAGTCGTTGGCGACAAACACCGCGTCAGGCCGGTCCTTGTGATCAAACATGTCGCGTGCCGCAGCGCGCGCCTGATCGGGGTTGAAGTCACCCACCGCGCGGGCGTGCAGTTTCAGCCCCGCGGCCTGCAACCCGTCCAGAAACCCGGCCTCACGGTCGCGCTGGGTCGAGGCGCCTTCCCACCCCGCAATATGCCCGATCCGGGTGCGGCCCAAATCAATCAGGTGCTTCGCCGCCAGCCGCCCACCGGCCACGTTGTCCGACACCACGGCCAGTTCATCCTCGCTGCCCTGCCGGCGGTTGAACAGCACGACCGGCACGCCTGACTCCCGGCAACGCTGCGCCAGATCCGAGCTGAGCGCGACCGATGCCAGCACAAGCCCATCGACCTGGTAGTCGAGGATCTGCTGTACAATCTCGTCGATATTGCCGGCGGTTTGCGAGGCCATGAAGACCAGTACGTGATACCCTTCGGCGTCCAAGGCGTTCGACAGCTGCTCCAAGGCCGTTGGGTAGAAATGGTTGTCGAGATAGCCGACCACCAGCCCGATGATCCGGCTTTGCCCGGTCAGCATGGCGCGGGCCAGCACGTTGGGGCGATAGCCCAGATCGGCGGCGGCCTTGCGCACCTTTTCTGCGGTACGGGCACTGACACTGGCGCCGGGGGTAAAGACCCGGCTGACAGCAGAGCGGGACACACCGGCCCGTTCGGCAACCTGCGCCGATGTGACCCGGCCGGTCATGGCGCCGGCGGCACCTTTTCTCCGCGGTCAAACGCCTCCCACCCTTCTCCGTTGAAGACGTCGACCCCCAGCTGCGCCAGCACATGCGGGAAATCGACCATCACCCAGTTGTCGGATATCTTGCCGTCTTCGACCTTCCAGAAATCCATATACCGGATCTCAATCCGCTTACCGGTCGCGGCAAGCCCCATGAAGGGGCCGGAATGCGTCGCCTCTTGCCGGCCAAAGGCCGCCGCCCATTCGCCCATGTAAAGCCGCGCCTCATCGATGCAGACCTTCTCAGAGAATGCCGCCTGAAAGGGTTTCTGCCAGTTGGTCTGAAACTCCCGCAGGCCATTCTTCGTCCCGCAGCCAGTGTTGCCCAGCCAGCGAAAGCTTTCGGCAAAGAACTCACCAATATCGCCGATGCGGTGGTCGTTCAGCCCATCGACCATATCCTCGATCACGCGGCGCGTGTCGTCGGTCTTGGACATATCGGTATCGCGGGTCAAAACCGCCTGCTCTGGCCGGCTGCCTTTCATCTGGCCCTCCTGTCCGCGTCAGCCTTTGACCGCGCCCGCCGTCAAACCCGACACGATCTGGCGCTGGAACACCATCACCAGTAGGAACAGCGGCGCTGTGATCGACACGGCGGCGGCGACAGCCTCGACCTGGTCGGTGGTGGTGGTTTCGCGGTTGAAGTAGCTGGCGATCGCCGGAACCATGGTCTGGTTCTGCGCATCGAGCAGCAGGCTGGTCACCAGAAAGTCGTTATAGGCCAGCAGGAAACTGAACAGCCCGGTGGTGATCACCCCCGGCCACATCACCGGCATGATCACCCAGCGGAAGGCCTGGAAATGCGTGCAGCCATCGACGCGGGCAGCCTCATCCAGCTCGGTCGGGATGTTCTGGAAGAAACTGCGCAGCATCCAGATCGTGAAAGGCTGGTTGATCGACACCAGCACCGCGATCACCGCCAAGGGCTGGCCGTAAAGCGTGGGGGCGTTTTCGCCCAGGATCGGTTCGAGCAGTTCCGCCGAGTTGATGAACCAGGGTAGATAGCCCGCCACCAGCACCGAATGCGGCAGCGCGCGGAAGATCAGCGCGACAATCAGCAGCCAGAACGCCAGGTTCGAGCCGGAGCGCGCAAGGCCGTATCCCGCCAGCGTGCCGACGGTCAGCGAGATGGTGACCACTCCAAAGGTGACAACCATCGAGTTGACGAAGTTCTGCCAGAAGGCGTTTTCGACCCAGACCGCCTGATAATGCTCGGTCGTCAGGCCCAAGAGCGGCGCGCCCAAAGGCCCGGTAAAGCTGTTGATCACCCCCAGCACCGGCGGCAGAATCCCAAAGAACACCACCACAAAGGCCAGACCATAGGCCAGCGCCGCGAAGATCCAGCCGATGGCGATCCACCCCGGTGGCGTCGCCTTTGCCACCCAGACCGGCAGGCGCGTCATGGCGATGCGGATGGTTTGCCAAAGCACGATCACCCCGACCACGATGTCGATCAGCGACAAGCCGTTGCCGCGGGCGCGGGTCTCCGGCCCGGTGATCACGTCCCAGGCCGAGGGCGCAAAGGCATCGACCGGGGATTTAAAGCTCATCACCGCGATCCAGACGATCGGGAAGGCGGCCAAGAGGCACCAGAAGGTGAGGAAGGCGGCTGATCCTGCCCGCAGGGACAAGGATTGGCGCAAGGCGCGTGGAGTGCTCATCACGATGTCCCCTTATGGTCGCGCCAGGTGCGGCGCAGTGGCAGGATCAGCAGGAACACGATCCCGATCATTGTCAGCATGGCGGAGGCCGAGGCGCGGCTGATTGCACGGTTGCCGGCGTCATCCGGTTGCAGCAGGTCATAGGTCAGCCACTGCAGCGACTGCACATGCGCCTGGGCGCGGAAGCCGACGATTTCTTCGAACACCCGGTAGCTGTCCATCAGGTGGATGATGGTGACAAAGATGATCAGCGGCATCAGATGCGGCACCACCACAAAGCGCAGCCGCTCAAACCGCGACGCGCCGTCGATAATCGCCGATTCCAACGTGTCCTGGTTCACCGTTTGCAGACCGGCATAGAAGATCACAAAGGCAAAGGGCGCCACGTGCCAGACGCGGTAGAAATACATCAGCAGTTCGATGGTCCAGCCCTGGGCAAAGAGCGCGAGATCGCGGTCCAGCCAGCGCTCCAGCGTCGTGGTCAGGATGCCGTCGCCGACAAACAGCCAATAGATCGACAGCGACCCGATCACCGGGGTGATGATGAAAGGCAGGAGCGACACAAAGATGATCGGCCCTTTGAGGGCCTTTGAGACGTTGTTCACCGCGAGCGCGATGGCCAGACCCACGCCCAGCACGAGGGGCAGGGTCACCACGGTGAACATCAGGGTAAAGCGCAAGGCCGCCCAGAAATCGATCTGCAGGATGTCCCCCCAGCGCCCTTCGGAAATCGCCGTACCCATCTGGTCGAGCCCCAGCACATTGGCATAGCTGCCCCAACCGACCCAGTTGGTTTCGGTCACGATCTTGCCGTTCTCGTCCAGTGTCGGCACGGTCTTAATCTCGGTTGTGCAGGTCTGGGTGAGGAAGCCGGGCGTGCAGGTTTCCACCTCTTGCGTGGTCACGATGGGCTGGGTGACCTGAAAGCTCTGGATGAACACGCTGATCAGCGGGGCCGCAATAAACAGCAGCATCAGGAACACCGATGGGCCGACGAACATGGCGAAGGTGCGGAATTTCATGTTGTCGTCTCCGGCTTGCGGGGGGAGGGCGCAGCCGCCGCGCGCGCGGCGGCATGGCGTTTGATCGGGTTGCACCGGCCCGGAGCTTGACCCCGGGCCGGTGAACTGGTCGGCTTATTCGAGCAGACCGGCTTCTTTGGCCGCCGTGCTGTAGGATTCTTCGATGGCGGTCAGCGTCGCGGCTGCGTCGCGTTCGCCGGTGAAGAAGGCGGGCAGTTCGTTGCCCAAGGCGGTGTGCATCAGACCCATCTGCGAGGTCGACGGGTAGGGTGCCGGCGCCGGATCGGCCGTGGCCGTTGCAATGGCACCCTACCCGTCGACCTCGCAGATGGGTCTGATGCACACCGCCTTGGGCAACGAACTGCCCGCCTTCTTCACCGGCGAACGCGACGCAGCCGCGACGCTGACCGCCAT
>JASJCC010000140.1 GCA_030066175.1 Paracoccaceae bacterium
CGCGGCGCTTGGCGGTGTCGATCTCCAGCACCATCACGTCCACCTCCTGCGAGGTCGACACGATCTTGCCCGGATGGACGTTCTTCTTGGTCCAGGACATCTCGGAGACGTGCACCAGGCCTTCGACACCGGGTTCCAGTTCAACAAAGGCACCGTAGTCGGTGATGTTGGTCACGCGACCGGTGTGGGTCGATTCCAGCGGGTACTTGGCAGCGACCAGATCCCACGGATCTTCCTGCAGCTGCTTCATGCCCAGCGAAATGCGGTGGGTTTCCTTGTTGATCTTGATGACCTGCACCTTGACGGTTTCACCGATCGACAGGATTTCCGACGGGTGGTTCACCCGACGCCAGGCCATGTCGGTCACGTGCAGCAGGCCGTCCACACCACCCAGATCGACGAAGGCGCCGTACTCGGTGATGTTCTTGACCACGCCGTCAACCGCCTGACCCTCTTGCAGGTTGGCGATGACCTCGGCGCGCTGTTCGGCGCGGCTTTCTTCCAGGATCGCACGGCGCGAGACAACGATGTTGCCGCGGCGGCGGTCCATCTTCAGGATCTGGAACGGCTGCTTGAGGCCCATCAGCGGGCCGGCATCACGCACCGGGCGCACATCAACCTGCGAGCCGGGCAGGAAGGCCACGGCACCGCCAAGATCGACGGTAAAGCCACCCTTCACGCGGCCAAAGATGGCGCCTTCGACGCGCGCATCGTCGGCATAGGCCTTTTCCAGACGGTCCCAGGCTTCTTCGCGGCGGGCCATTTCGCGGCTGATGACCGCTTCGCCGCGGGCGTTTTCAGCGGCGCGCAAAAACACCTCGACCTCGTCGCCGACGCTGATGTCGGGCGCTTCACCGGGATTTGCGAATTCCTTGAGCTCGACGCGGCCTTCCATTTTGTAGCCGACATCGATGATGGCCTGTCCCGCCTCGATGGCGATGACCTTGCCTTTGACGACAGAGCCCTCTTCGGGGGTGTCCATTTCGAAGCTTTCATTGAGGAGGGCTTCGAATTCCTCCATGGATGCTTGAGCCATGTAGCTTTTTGGTTCCTAACGTTGCGTTTTAACTGGCCGAGCGGTTGTCTCCGCCGGTCTTGGGTTTGGTCAGGGCTGTCGCAAAACAAAGAGGGCCGGTTGTCCCGACCCTGCTCGATCCTTCGTCCTGCGGCGTTTACGCCTTGTCGACGCGCGCTCTATAGGCCCTTCGACGCAACCATTCAAGTGTTCTAATCAGCACTAGCATCTTTGAGCTCATCTACCTGATATCGATGCACCGCATCTAACATAGCTTGATGTTCTGGAATGTAGTGTTGCGAAAGGTGATGAACCACTCTTGCCCAATCAAAGAAAGAGAAGCCGCGTCTCGCAGGGGGCGACCGGTACCTTTCATCGGACAAGCCCACCAACTCAACACAGTTGTCGTTTACCCATATTTCCGCTGTATTCTGAGCTCGGTACACATCAGTTTCTGAGGCACTTGAGGACTTGAATTTCTCAGCCACTTCGGGAACTAGTCTTGCACGCGGCAAGACTTCGCTCCGATCGCCTGTGGAACGGACCATCTGTCCCTCAAATGCCAAATAGACCAACAAAGGGCAGTCAATTGGAAGATCGGAATAGCAACGCAAAACCAACTCAACCCTTTCGATGAGCCGTTTCGACTGCCGCATGGTCGCTTTCAGGGTCACGGCAAGCTCCGCTGCGACTTCAGCTGCTCTTGCCTTGGAAAACTCAGCATCGTCGCCAAAGGGCAAATAATCTGGCAATTGTTCAACCAGCGTTTTAACAGCGGCTCCTTTGGACTCCGGCGTTGATTCAAGCTTTAATCGCAGATCAACGAATTTATCCAGGTATCTCTCTCCCTCAGCAAACGTGCCAAAACGCTTAGATGCCATGTTTTCAAGATACACAGGATTGACGAATAGGCAGAAGACAAAACCAGGTTGATCGAATACGAGCTTCATCGCCTCAAGCAGAGCTATTGCATAGTCTGGGTGACACCTGTCCAACTCGTCTATCAGGATGATCACCCGCCCTTCATCTGACCCTGTGAGCTCTTCCCGAAGAGCCTGCATCTGCGCAGGCATCTCTTGAATCCGAATTCGCTCTGCAGAGAGCTGGGCCGCAAGTTGAGCGCTCAAGGCTTTTGACACTCCTTGGCCAACTTCCTTGATTAGGTCGTCGACCGCGCTTGTTTTGCCGTCCGAAGCAAGATTTTCTTCAATTTTCGAAACCAACTCTTCTCCGGCTTTTCGTGCTACCGCCGCAGCGCCGATTTTGGCAGTGCCCCACATCATCCGTTTGCCAGTAGACAGGGCTTTGAGCCAACGCGAATTCTCTTGTTGCGGAAGCAATTCGATCAATGCACCCAGGAACGTAACTACCGGGTCGCCAGAGTGGTCGGATTTCAGTGCGTCTATTTCAACAACAACCTCGCCCAATTCTCGAAGGTGTTCTGCCCAAGCACTACGAAAGAATGTTTTTCCGTGACCAAAGCCGGCCTCAATCGATAGCACTTTCGAACCTTCGATTGATCGAACCAAATTCGTGAACGCGTCGCCAATCTCCCTGAATCCAAGGAGATCCTGGTTCCACGCTGTTTGGGTTGTTTCTTCGGATGATTCTATCATTGGTTTAAATCCGGGGATTGAAGCCAATGAACCTTATTTCGCGGAGTTTACAACGGCGATAGCCTCAGCGACAGCTTCATCAATACTGAGCTCGCTGGTATCGATCTGCACCGCGTCTGCCGCCGGTTTCAGCGGGGCATCGGCGCGGCCCATGTCGCGGGCGTCGCGGTCGCGCACGTCGGCCAGGACGGTGGCATAGTCCGTTTCCGTGCCCTTTTCGGTCAGCTCGGCAAAGCGCCGTTGGGCGCGCACCTCGGCACTGGCGGTGACGAACAGCTTTACCTCCGCCTCGGGGCAAATGATCGTGCCGATATCCCGCCCGTCCAGCACCGCGCCGCCCGACCGGCGGGCAAAGGCGCGTTGAAAATCCACTAGCGCCGCGCGGACCTCGGGGATCACCGCAACCTCGGAGGCCGCCTGCGCCACCTCTTGCGTGCGCAGATCGTCGGCCGCCAGGTCCTCCGCCCGCAAGGCGCGCGCGGCCTCAACCGGCGGAACACCGTCCAGCACGCGCCGCCCGACCGCGCGGTACAAAAGCCCGGTGTCCAGATGCGCAAAGCCGAAATGCGCCGCAACTGCCTTGGAAATCGTGCCCTTGCCGGCCGCGGCCGGCCCGTCGATGGCGATGGTGCAGGCCATGGCGCCCCTTTCGCTTTGGTCAGGCCGGGTCCGGGTGTCGGAACCCGCGCGCCCAGAACCCGACCAACAGGATGACAGACACAACAATCAGCGCAGATTTTGTCACGGTGAATTCCGATGCGAGCATCGCCGTGCGCGGATCAAACTCGTCAGCGCCAGAGCGCAAAAGCTCCCCCACCAGCGCATTTTCACAGAGGTCCATCACCATGTAGCCCGCGATGGGCATCAAGAGCAGCATCCGCGACCACACATGCCAGGATCGCGCCAGGTGCCAGAGCACCGCCGCCATCAGCAGCGCTAGAAGCAGCGGGAACACCCAGCCCAAAAGCCGCATCTCCACCAGATAGACCGCCCGGCCACGTTCGCTGATGCGTGAAAGATAGTCGTAGACGTCCGCCACCGTGTAGCCCATCGGGCGCATGTCAAACGGGGCCAGGCCCTCGGCCGCGGGTTTCAGGATATAATAGACCTCCCACGCCATGACGGCGTACAAAGCCGCGGTCAATGCCGCGAGGGGGATGATCCATCGGCTCATACAGCCGCCTCGATTCGCGCTCCCAACCCCGTCATCAAACTCTGGAACACCGGGAACGATGTGGCAATGGGGCCACCGTCATCAATGGTGACCGGCGCGTTGGTGGCAAAGCCCAGAACAAGGAAAGACATGGCGATGCGGTGATCCAGATGGCTTTGCACCTTGGCACCGCCGGCCACCTCGCCAAAGCCACGGCCATGCACCGTCCACCAATCGGGCCCGTCCTCCACCGTCACGCCGCAAGCGCGCAGGCCGGTGGCCATGGCGTCGATCCGGTCGGATTCCTTAACGCGCAGCTCTTTGACGCCGGGCATGTGGGTTTTGCCTTGGGCAAAGGCGGCCACCACCGACAGGACCGGGTATTCGTCGATCATGCTGGCGGCGCGTTCCGCGGGCACCTCGATGCCCTTGAGGTCAGGTGAAAACCGCGCGCGCAGGTCGGCGACGGGCTCGCCCCCCTCTTCGCGCAGGTTTTCGAACGTCAGGTCCGCGCCCATGTCCTGTAAGGTGTAGAAGAGCCCCGCGCGGGTGGGGTTAAGCCCGATATTGGGCACCACGACGTCCGAGCCTTCGGTGATCAGCGCCGCACAGACCGGGAAGGCGGCGGAGGATGGATCACGCGGCACAATGATGGTTTGCGGCGTTAGCTCGGGTTGGCCGGTCAGGGTGATCACCCGGCCCTCATCCGTGTCTTCGGTAGTCAGCTTTGCGCCAAAGCCCGCCAGCATGCGTTCGGAATGATCCCGCGTCGCCTCGGCCTCGATCACCACGGTGTCACCGGGCACGTTCAACCCGGCAAGCAACACCGCCGATTTCACCTGCGCCGAGGGTACCGGCACGGTGTAACGCACCGGGATCGGATCCCGCGCGCCCAGAATGGTCATCGGCAACCGCCCTCCCGAGCGCCCATAAGCCCGCGCGCCAAAGAGCGCCAACGGATCGGTCACCCGCGCCATCGGGCGTTTGTTCAGGCTGGCATCGCCGGTGAAGGTGGCCGCGATCGGCGTTGTGGCCATCGCCCCCATGATCAGCCGCACCCCGGTGCCGGAATTGCCGCAATCGATCACCTGGTCAGGCTCACCAAAGCCACCGACGCCAACGCCGTGGATCACCCATGTGCCGTCTTCCTGGTAAATCTCCGCGCCAAACGCCTGCATCGCCTTGGCCGTGTCCAGCACGTCCTGCCCCTCCAATAGGCCGGTCACCCGGGTTTCCCCCACCGCCATGGCCCCCAGGATCAGCGACCGGTGGGAGATCGACTTGTCCCCCGGCACATGCGCCTCGCCCCGCAAAGGCCCCGAGCGGTGCGCAATCATCGGAACGGGATCACCATGGGCTGACATCTGGGCTTCCTTACTTGGGGTTGGATGCGTGATAGCAAGCGTCCGGCACAGCGTCCATCCGCGCTGTCATGCAGGCCGTTTTGTCGCGCCTAGCTGCGGTGAAAGGTCAGGTAATGCGGCACGCGGCCCTCACGCAGGGCCTTTTGTTCGTAGCGGGTGGAGATCCAGTCGCCCCACGGCTGGCGCCAGTGACTTGGCCCTTCGGCTTGCCAAATGAACCCGGCCTTCGGCACCTCAATCAGCGTTTGCCGGACGTAGTCGGGGATATCTGTCGCCACCCGGAACTCTGCCCCGGGCCTCATCACCCGCGCCAAAGGCTGCAGGTATTCCGGCGTGACAAAACGGCGGCGGTGGTGGCGTTTCTTGGGCCAGGGATCGGGGTAGAGCAGGAAGGCCTTGGCGATGCTGGCCTCGGGCAGCACGTCAAAAAGATCGCGCACATCCCCCGGATGCACCCGCAGATTGCACACCCCAGCGGCACGGATCTTGCCCAGCAGCATCGCGACACCATTGATGTAAGGCTCACAACCGATGATGCCGATCCCGGGGTTGTTCTGCGCCTGATGCACCAGATGCTCGCCACCGCCAAAGCCCACCTCGAGCCAGACCGGCGCGCCATCGAACAGAGCATCCACGTCCAGCGGCGCGCGCTCTGGATTGCTCTCCCAATCCACCGCGCCGGGCGACAGCGCCGCGAGGTCTTCATCCAGATAGGCCTCTTGCGACTTGCGCAGGCCCTTGCCCTTGAACCGACCATAAAAGTTGCGCCACGGGGCGCCAGAGGGGTGTCGTTCGCTCATGCGCCGCGGTGTAGCCGCAGCGCGCCGGGGCGGCAAGCCGGCCGATCAGGGATCGATCAAGACCGAGCCCAAGACCTCAAGCCGGTCACCCGCGTGGCGCACAATCAGCACCTCCCCCGAGGACGTCCCCTGCCCGGTCAGCGCGCGGATGTTGACGAAATGCGTAACAATGAACGGTCGGTCGTCGCGGCCCGCCAAAAGCTCCAGCGCCTGAGCTGTCCGCGGGCCCCGCATCGACGTGTCGCGGAAGAAGGAATTGAAGGCGGTGGCGTCCCTTACCGGGCCAAGCTCCAACAGTTCCGCCGTTTCGCGGCAGCGGCACCACTGGCTGGTCAGCACCACGTCAAACGCATAACCACGCGCGTAAAAGGCCGCGCCGATCCGCGCCGCCTGCGCCCGGCCTCTTGCATCCAGATTGCGCTGGGTCGCGCAGTCGGTGACATCGAAGTTGGCCGGATCACCGGTGCCGGGGGCCAGCGCATGGCGCATGATGGCAAAGGCGCCGGGCTGGTCCAACGCCTGCCAGTCATTGGCAAGCGCCGCCATCGGCAGGAATATCGCAAGAATGACCGTGGCAAGACGCATCGCTGCCTCCCACTGGACTACAACCACCCAGATAGAGCGCCCCGCGCCCCGCGACAGACCCGGATCAGGCGTATTTCTTCAGCGCCTCGGCAACGTCGGTCTTTTCCCAGCTGAACCCGCCTTCGGCATCCGGTTCGCGACCGAAATGGCCGTAGGCCGCGGTGCGCTCGTAGATCGGCTTGTTGAGGTCGAGGTGGGTGCGGATGCCGCGGGGGGTGAGGTCCATCACCTGCGGGATCGCCTCTTCGATGGCTTTGGGGGCAACCGCCCCGGTGCCATGGGTTTCGGCGTAGATCGACAGCGGCTTGGCCACGCCGATCGCATAGCTGAGCTGGATCGTACAGCGTTCCGCCAGACCGGCGGCGACGACGTTCTTGGCGAGATAGCGCGCGGCATAAGCGGCCGAGCGGTCCACCTTAGTCGGGTCCTTGCCAGAAAACGCCCCGCCGCCATGCGGCGCGGCTCCGCCATAGGTGTCAACGATGATCTTGCGCCCGGTCAGGCCCGCATCACCGTCCGGCCCGCCGATCACAAAGGTCCCCGTCGGGTTCACCCACCATTCGGTGGCGTCCGAGAGCCATTCGGCGGGCAGCACCTCGCGAATGTAAGGCTCGACAATCGCGCGGATGTCGTCGCTGCTCTGATCCTCGCTTTCATGCTGGGTCGACAGCACAATCGAGGTCACCTCGACCGGTTTGCCGTCTTCATAGCGCAGGCTGATCTGGCTTTTGGCATCCGGGCGCAGCGTCGTCTCGGCACCGGATTTGCGCACTTCGGCCAGGCGGCGCAGGATCGCGTGGCTGTACTGGATCGGCGCCGGCATCAGCGCGTCGGTCTCATTGGTGGCGTAGCCGAACATGATGCCCTGATCGCCGGCGCCGTCCTTGTCCACCCCTTGTGCAATATGCGCCGATTGCTCGTGCAGAAAGTTCAGCACGTGGCAGGTGTTCCAGTGAAACTTGTCCTGCTCATAGCCGATATCGCGGATGCAATCGCGCGCGATCTGGCCGATCCGGCCCATGTAGTTCTTCAGCCGCGCTTCGTCCGACAGGCCCACCTCGCCGCCAACCACGACCATACCCGAGGTCGCAAAGGTCTCACACGCCACCCGCGCTTCGGGTTCCTCGGCGATAAAGGCATCAAGAACGGCGTCCGAGATGCGGTCACAGACCTTATCGGGGTGCCCCTCGGAGACGGATTCCGAGGTGAAAGTGTAGTTTTGACGGGACATGAAGGCGCTCCATTGAGTAATTCCGCCACGCCAGGAAGCCGTTGTGACGGGGTTTTTGTGTTGTGTACTGGTTAAGTGCCGTAGGCTGTTGCGCCGGTGGGGTCAATTGCCAAAACGCCGCTCGGTCAGGAATACCACTGCGCCCAGCAGAAACAGCAGTGCAAGCACCGGCAGATCGCCAAAGCGGCTATAGGGCGTGACCCGCAAGGGTGGCGGGATCGGGCTGTCGACATAGCCCGCCTCTCCCAAAGGCAGCGCTGCCAGTATCCGCCCCGCGCCATCGATCACCGCCGACACGCCGGTATTGGCAGACCGCAGCATCGGCAGGCCCTGCTCGATTGCCCGGATCCGCGCCTGGGCAAGGTGCTGATAAGGCCCCGACCATTCGCCG
Source organism: Paracoccaceae bacterium (assembly GCA_030066175.1). GTDB lineage: Bacteria > Pseudomonadota > Alphaproteobacteria > Rhodobacterales > Rhodobacteraceae > JASJCC01. Next base: position 8,156 of record JASJCC010000140.1, read on the forward strand.
AACCAGGCGTCATTGGTGATCTGCAGCAGCATGTCGGGCCGCAACGGCGCGCGCTGCACGTCCTGCGGGAACACCGCCTCGTAACAGATCAGCGGCAACGCCAGGCCCAGTGGCCCCAAATCCAGCACCTCTGGCCCAGGCCCCGGCGCGTAGCCGCCCTCGGCCCGTGCGGCGAGGCCGAGGATATTCCAACGGGCAAAGACCGCCGCCGCGGGCATGTATTCGCCAAAGGGCACCAAGTGGTGCTTGTCATAAACATGCGCCAGCTGCCCAGCGCGCAGATGCGCGAGTGAGTTGTAGAACTGCCCACCTTCGGCGCGCTGGATGCCGACAACCACCTGCGCCGGCCCGGCCGCATCCACGACGATGCCCAATGCCTCGGAGGCGCGATGCAGCAACATCGGCAGCGCGGTTTCCGGCCAGACGATCAGATCGGGCGGCGCCCCTTCGGTTGCGGGCGGGGCTTCGGTAAAGCTGACCTGGCGGTTGAAAAACACCGGCACGCGGGCCGGATCCCATTTTTCGCGCTGCGCCGCGTTGGGCTGGATCAGGCGCACCACCGGGCGGTCGCTGAGGTCTTGCAATGCGGGCACCAGCGCCTGGCCACCAAAGAGCAGACCGGCGACACCCACAGCTCCGACGCCTCCCCAGACAATCCGGCCGCGGCCGCGCAGGGCACCGGCAAACAGCGCCGCCAAAGCCAGCGTCACGAAGTTCAGCCCATGCGGGCCAATCAGGGCGACCCATTGGATGGCATCAACCGGCGCCCAGATATAGGCGACCAGCGCCCAGGGAAAACCGGTAAAGACATAGGCCCGCGCCAGCTCTGCCGCTGTCCAGGCCAGCACAAGCGTCGCCAAAGGTGCGCGGTGGGTGTGGGCCGCGGCCCAAAACGGAAACGCCCAGAAGAGCCCCAGCCCCGCCGCCATACCAAAAAGCGCAAAGGGCGCCATCCAGCCGGTGGTCGCAGCATCGACCATGAAAGGCTCGATAATCCAGCCCAGCGAAAACCCGAAATAGCCCAGCCCCACCGCCCAGCCGGTGCCCACCGCCAATACGCCCCCCGGCGCCACGGTGAACAGCCACATCGCCAGGACAAGGCCGGGAAAGGCGAGGTACCAGAGGTCATAAGGCGCCATGCCCAGCGCCATCAGCACCCCCGACAATACGGCCACCGGCAGGCGATAAATCCGCGGCAGCGTGCGCGCCAGCGGCGCCGGTTCAGCCATGTTTTTGCGCAGGCGGGCTGGTTGCGGCCGGGGCCGCGCCCGGCATGCGGACGCGCAGGCGCTTGATCCGGCGGGGATCGGCATCGACCACCTCGAAATCGACCCCGTCGGGATGGCGCACCACCTCGCCCCGCGCAGGCACACGGCCCGCCAGCATAAAGACCAGCCCGCCCAGCGTGTCGATCTCTTGTTCGTCGATATCGTCGTGATCGGTCAGCTGATGGCCCAGCTCGGCCTCCAGATCCTCCAGCGGGGTCTTGGCCATGGCGAGGTAACAACCCGGGCCTTCGCGGGTCCAGAACTGGCCTTCGTCGGTGTCGTGTTCATCCTCGATCTCACCGATCACCTGTTCGATCAGGTCCTCGATGGTGACAAGGCCATCAACACCGCCATATTCGTCAATCACCAGCGCCATGTGCCGGCGCTCGGTCTGCATCTTGGTCAGCAACACGCCAATCGTCATCGACGGCGGCACAAACAAAAGCGGCCGCAGCATCTTTTTCAGGTTGAAGCGGCCATTGCCGGCGTCAAAGCCATGGCTGAGGGCAAAGTCCTTCAGATGCGCCATGCCAATGGGGGTATCGAGCGTGCCGTCAAAGACCGGCAGCCGCGTCAACCCGCTGTCACGAAACACCTTGACCAGATCGGCCTTGGTGATCGTGACGGGCACCGCGGTGATATCGGCCTTGGGCAGGGCGACATCCTCGACCCGCATGCGGCGTAAATTCATGATCCCGTGGGCCGGGCGCGTCGGCAAGGCCACTGGCGTACCGTTCTGCGCCTTGATGTCGGCTGAGGGCGCGCTCCATAACCCCAGCACCCGCTGGAAAAAGCCGCCCTGTTGCTCGGTTTGCTCTGTCGTCCGCGCGCCCTGCGCTGCGTTAGACGAGCCGTCGTTGTCGCCCATCACTTCCGTTCCGTTGCCGGGCCGTCAGGCCCCTTTGTCCATATATGGGTCAGGCAGGCCCAGATTGCCAAGTATGGCGACCTCCAACCCCTCCATCAGCGTGGCATCCGCGTCACGGACGTGATCATAGCCCAGAAGATGCAACAGGCCATGAACAATCAGGTGCGTGGCATGATCCGGCAGGGATTTGCCGGCGGCCGCGGCCTCACGCGCGCAGGTGTCATAGGCGATGGCGATGTCACCCAGCGGGTGCGGACCAGTGTCGTCTTGCGGCGGCGCGTCGGGGCTGGCACCCGGGGCGTCTGCGGACAGGTCGGTTTCGGGCCAGCTCAGCACATTTGTCGGCTGCGGTTTGCCACGGAAATCGGCGTTGAGCGTGGCGATGCGGCGGTCGTCACAGCCAAGGACGGCGATTTCGTAGTTCGCCGGATCATGGCCCAGATGGGTCAGCGTCGCCTTTGCCGCGCCCTCAGCCAGCGCTGCAAGGTCGGGCTGCTGCCAGCGGTCGTCTTCCAGGATGGTATCGGTGATCATGTGGTGAACCGGGGGGGGGGGGG
>JASJCC010000031.1 GCA_030066175.1 Paracoccaceae bacterium
CTCAAGATCGACGGCCAGTTCATCCGCGGCATTCACGCCAACACGGATAACCAGGTCCTGACCCAGGCGCTAATTTCCATCGCCCGGCACTTCGAGATGTTCACCGTTGCCGAGTTCGTCGAAGCCGCGGCGGACGCCCAGTACCTGACTCAGATCGGCATCGATTGCATGCAGGGCTACTACTTCGGCGCGCCGACGATCCGGCCGCATTGGTCAAGCACGGGCGGCGCTCGCAAAGCGGGCTAGAACCCGGAGCCTGGCACAGCGACCTTTCCTACAAGCGTAGGACCGGACGACTTTGTGGCGCAACGGCCAGCCGGCCCGGTCCGCGCACGCCATCACAACGCTTTTGTCCCGCCCTGTGGATCGGCGGACAACGGCGGCGTTTCACAACGAAACCGGAAATCAGTCGTAGTCGCACAGGTGCAACCAAAGCGCCGACCGACGCCTGAGACACGATGTCCTTTTGATTTGCTGCGATGCGGCGTATACGACCGCACACAATTGGGCGGCGCGTGCCCTGTTCCCCGGTGACGGGCCGCAGTAATCTCCCACCCGACAGGACCTGACAACGAGGAACGCCATGACCAACGTCGTAATCGCCTCTGCCGCCCGCACCGCTGTCGGCAGCTTCAACGGCGCGTTTGCCAACACAACCGCCCACGAGCTTGGCGCCACGGTCCTGCAGGCCGTCGTCAACCGCGCCGGCATCGAAGCTGACGAGGTCAGCGAGACCATTCTCGGGCAGGTGCTGACGGCCGGCCAGGGCCAGAACCCCGCGCGCCAGGCGCATATCAACGCGGGTCTGCCCATCGAATCCGCAGCATGGGGCATCAACCAGGTCTGCGGCTCAGGCCTGCGCGCCGTCGCCATCGGGGCCCAGCACATCCAGCTGGGCGACGCCGACATCGTCGCCGCGGGGGGCCAGGAAAGCATGTCGCTTTCACCGCATGTCGCGCACCTGCGCGCCGGGCGGAAAATGGGCGACATGAACTTCATCGATTCGATGATCAAGGACGGACTGTGGGACGCCTTCAACGGCTACCACATGGGCCAGACCGCCGAGAACGTGGCCGAGCGCTGGCAGATCGGCCGCGAGGCGCAAGACGAATTTGCCGTGGCCAGCCAGAACAAGGCCGAGGCCGCCCAGAACGCCGGCAGGTTCGACGACGAGATCACGCCCTTCACGGTCAAGACCCGCAAGGGCGACATCGTCGTGGACAAGGACGAATACATTCGCCACGGCGCCACGCTCGAAGCAATGCAGAAGCTGCGTCCGGCCTTCGCCAAGGACGGCTCGGTCACTGCGGCGAACGCCTCAGGCCTGAACGACGGCGCCGCCGGCGTGCTGTTGATGAGCGCGGACGAGGCCGAGAAGCGCGGCATCGAGCCCTTGGCCCGCATCGCCAGCTACGCCACTGCCGGACTCGACCCGTCGATCATGGGCGTGGGCCCGGTCTTTGCCTCGCGCAAGGCGCTCGACAAGGCAGGCTGGAAAGTCGGCGATCTGGATCTGGTCGAGGCGAACGAGGCCTTCGCCGCGCAGGCCTGTGCGGTGAACAAGGACATGGGCTGGGACCCCGAGATCGTGAACGTCAACGGCGGTGCGATCGCCATCGGCCACCCGATCGGCGCGTCCGGCGCGCGGGTTCTGAACACGCTGCTCTTCGAAATGAAGCGCCGCGACGCCAAGAAAGGCCTCGCCACGCTCTGCATCGGCGGCGGCATGGGCGTGGCGCTCTGCGTCGAACGCTAAGCCATGCACCGGGCGCATAGCGGGCGCCCGGTCAAAGGTCAGATAAGCTGACATAGATCAAAGTGGCGGGTGCGCCCGCCACGATACCCCCCTAAAAGACCAAAGACATTCGGAGGAGCCCCATGGCCCGTGTAGCACTTGTAACCGGCGGCAGCCGCGGTATCGGCGAAGCCATTTCCAAGAAACTCCAGGCAGACGGCTACGACGTCGCCGCCACCTATGCCGGCAACGATGAAAAGGCCGCGGCCTTCACCGCCGAAACCGGCATCAAAACCTACAAGTGGAACGTCGCCGATTACGACGCGTCGGCCGCAGGCATCGCCCAGGTCGAGGCCGATATGGGCCCGATCGACGTCGTGGTCGCCAATGCCGGCATCACCCGCGACGCGCCGTTCCACCGGATGACGCCGGAACAGTGGAAAGAGGTGATCGACACCAACCTCACCGGCGTCTTCAACACCGTCCACCCGGTCTGGCCCGGCATGCGTGAACGCAAATTCGGCCGGGTCATCGTGATCTCCTCGATCAACGGCCAGAAAGGCCAGTTCGGCCAGGTGAACTATGCCGCCACCAAGGCCGGCGATCTTGGCATCGTGAAAAGCCTCGCGCAGGAAGGCGCCCGCGCCGGGATCACCGCCAACGCCATCTGCCCCGGCTACATCGCAACCGAAATGGTCATGGCGATCCCCGAAGAGGTGCGCCAAAAGATCGTCGCCGGCATCCCCGCCGGGCGTCTGGGCGAACCCGATGAGATTGCCCGCTGCGTGGCCTTCCTCGCCTCTGACGATGCCGGCTTTATCAACGGTTCGACCATCTCGGCCAACGGCGCACAGTTCTTCGTCTGACCACCAGACCCAAAACAGAACACCAAACCCCGGCCCAAAAGCCGGGGTTTTTCATTGCGCACCCTACGGGACGGCGGGAGGGGCGACGTTCCGGGCTTGCCCGGGACAAGCGGCTCCCGTCGTCTGTGCAAATTCGCACCAAAACAGCGCGCCCACCGGGATTTCTCTGCACAAATACGCGCTCTATATCCAATCCCAATCAGGATAAGGAGACGCAACATGCTGACTCAGATCAACGGATTGCACCACGTGACGTCGCTCGCCAGCGGCGCACAAAGCAATAACGACTTCTTCACCAAGACCCTCGGCCTGCGCCGGGTCAAGAAAACCGTCAACTTCGACGCGCCCGAGGTCTACCACCTCTATTACGGCGACGCCGAAGGCACCCCCGGTACGGTGATGACCTACTTCCCCTTCCCCGGCGCGCGCCGCGGCCGCGCTGGCGCGGGCGAAGTAGCGACCACAGCCTTTTCCGTGCCCACTGGTACCCTACCCTTCTGGGAAGAGCGCCTGAGCACAAAAAACATCGCTGGGCTCGAAAAGGGCTCTCGCTTTGGCGAAAACGTGCTGGCCTTCCGCGGCCCGGATGGCGACGGCTTTGCGCTGGTGGAATCCAACGATGACCGCGCGCCGTGGGTCTCGACCGACGTGCCCGAAGAGGTGGCCATTCGCGGCTTTCACTCCGCCGACATGCGCCTTTCCGGGCGCGGCGCGGATGCCAGTGCCGAGCTCTTGGAGTTCATGGGCTACCAGAAGGAAGACAGCGACGGCAACGTCACCCGCTTTCGCGTGCCCAATGGCAACGAGGCGCAGGTCATCGACATCTCGAAGGTCGATGCGCCGATGGCCAACCAGGGCGCCGGCAGCGTGCACCATATCGCGTTTTCGGTCGACAACCGTGAAACCCAGCTTGAGGTGCGCAAGGCGCTGATGGACACCGGCTATCAGGTCACCCCGGTGATCGACCGGGATTATTTCTGGGCGATCTATTTCCGCACCCCGGGGGGTGTTCTGTTCGAAGTGGCCACCAATGAGCCTGGCTTTGACCGCGACGAAGACACCGCACATCTGGGTGAGGCTCTGAAGCTGCCCAGCCAGCATGAACACCTGCGCGACGTGCTCGAGCAGAAATACCTGGAGCCGATCCATGACTGACATCGCAACGGATTATGTCTTTGCCGAAACCCAGGGGGCGCCCGGCGCGCCCCTTGTGGTCACCTTCCACGGCACCGGCGGGTCGGAACGGCAATTCCACGACTTCCCGCGCCAGCTGATCGCCGACGCCCACGTAATTTCGCCGCGCGGCGATGTCTCGGAACACGGCGCGCTGCGGTTTTTCCGCCGCACGGGTGAAGGGGTCTATGACATGGACGATCTCGCCCGCCGGCTCGCGGCGATGGCGCGGTTCCTGCAAGAGGCCAAGGAGCGGACCGGGGCGGAACGGGTGATCGCGCTGGGCTATTCCAACGGCGCCAACATCATGGCCGCTGTGGCGTTGGAACATCCCGAGATCTTCACCGACATGGCGCTGATGCACCCGTTGATCCCATGGTCCCCGGCGCCTCAGCCGGGCCTCAAAGGTACCCGCATTCTAGTCACCGCGGGGGAGCGCGACCCGATCTGCCCCGCACCGCTGTCGCGGCAGCTGATCGACTATCTGACGGCGCAAGGCAGCCACGTGACCCAGCACTGGCATCCCGGCGGGCACGAAATTACCCAAGGTGAGGTTGACGCCCTCTCGACCTTCCTCCGCCAATAAAAAACGCCCCCGGAGCCATGTGGTTCGGGGGCGTTTTGCTATGCGCCAGACCGGCGGGCGGGAGGCCTGCGGTCAGTGGCGGCGTGGAAACAGGCTGTGCCAAAACTCGGCAAAGGCTTGTCCACGGGCGTCATGGGCGGCGCGGATGGCATCACGGTGGCGGGTGTCGGGGGTTGTTTCGAACATTGTGGGCCTCTTGGGTCAGGATTTTTGAACTGTCCCTTATATGCGCCCTTTACTGGCGCTCGACAAACGAGACTTCTCATAGCTTCACTTAAGTGATACTTAACTGAACATGTCCGATCGTCTACCCCCTCTGACCGCTCTGCGGGCCTTTGACGCCGCCGCGCGGCACATGTCCTTTGCGCAAGCTGCGGCCGAGCTGAACGTCACGCCCGCAGCACTATCGTTCCAGATCAAAAGCCTCGAGGAACACCTGGGCCAGCCGCTCTTTCGCCGTCTCAATCGCGCGGTGGAACTGACCGAGGCCGGCCGCGCCCTGGCACCCGGCACGGCCGAGGGGTTTGAGCGTCTGACCACCGCCTGGCGCGCAACAAGGCGGATGCAGGACAGCCGCGTGCTATCGGTGACGGCGGGGCCGGCCTTTACCGCCAAATGGCTGGCGCCACGGCTCTTTCAGTTTGCCCAGGAACACCCCGAGATCGAGCTGCGCTTTACCGCCAGCCTGCGCCAGATGGATTTCGACCGGGACGAGATCGACGTGGCGATCCGCTATGGCTATGGCACGGATTCCGGGCTGCATTCACATCGCATGATCGAAGAGGCCGTCATGCCGATGATGCATCCCAGCCTCTTGGACGCCTATCCGACACCGCAAAGCCTGACCGAGGCCCCGCTGCTGTTTGACGACTCCATTGCGTTTTTGAAACCACCCGCCGACTGGGCGACCTGGTTCAAGACCTGCGGCATCGCCCATACCCCCAAGCCCGCCGCGCGGTTCTCGCAAGCGGATCATGCGCTGGATGCGGCGACGGCAGGCGGCGGCGTGGTGCTGATGCGCACATCTTTGGCCGCGCAATACCTGGCGCAGGGGTTGCTGGTCGCACCGTACGATCTGGCGCTGACCACTGCGGCGCATTTCCGGTTTCTGTGTCTGGAGGGCGCACAGACCCGCCCTCAGATCGCGGCGTTCCACGATTGGTTGATGGCGGAGATCGGCAAATTCCCGGATGGCCGAGCAGGCAAGCGGCTGATCGACGTGTCGGACCTGTCCTGACCGGACAGGCCCGTTTTTCCGTTTCGTGGCGCTGGCGAGGCGCCGGTTCCCTTAGCTTACAGCCTCTGCGGAGAGACGCGTGATTTCTTCTTTGATCCGCAGTTTCTGTTTTTTCAGTTCGGCAATTTGCAGGTCGTCAACTCCGGGTGCGCGTTGGGCTTCTTCGACGGCCTCCGACAGGGATTGGTGTTTCCTCTTCAACTCCTGCACGTGCGAACTCAAGCTCATGGAATCCTCCTGTTGATGGGTTGAACCTTCAGTCGAGCACATCGCAAAGGCTCTGTCACGCTGCGGGTGCGAACTGGGTAAAGCTTCTGTAACAGTGATTAACGTGCGTTAACCATTTATGCTGGAAAATTGAGCGCTTGGCCGTCGCGAAAGACGGCGGAAAAACGCTGTGTATAGTCATCGCCATCGCGCAAATGCGCATCATTGGCGTGCATGTGCAGCGCAGCATGCAATCGGAAGGGAGCCTTGCCCTCTTTCCGGCCGCGCATCAGCACCAACCCCGGCGCCCGCCCGGCGCGGGCGGAGAGCGGCAGACATTCCAGCGACCCGAGACAAGACGCGAACGCAGTCAGCAATTCCGGCAGCCGATCAGCCCGCTGGATGAAGGTCACCGTACCGCCGGGCACAACCCGCCGCGCGGCGGTTGCGACCCAGTCCTGCAGCGGGGTTTCACCGGCCAGGGCCAGCTCGCGGTCCGCGGTCTGCGCCCCGCGGCGGCCGGTGGCGCTGTAATAGGGCGGGTTGGCCATAACGTGGTCGAAGCGCAAAGCGCGCAGGCCCGCTGGCGGGGCCTGAACGTCACCCAGCACCACCTCGCCGAACAACCCGTTTAAAGCCAGATTGATGCGGGCCAGATCGGCATAGCCTGGCTGGAGTTCCAGCCCGGTCAGCGTCAGGCCCGCCACCCGCGCGCCCAGGCAACACAAAGCCGGCGCGCCACCGCAACCCAGTTCCAAAACGCTTTGGCCCGGCTTGGCCGGAATGCTTGCAGCCAACAAAACCGGGTCCACCCCGGCGCGGTAGCCCTTGATCGGCTGGCGGATCTGCACACGGCCACCCAGGAACCCATCGGTGCTCAGCTCGGCGTCGGAAAAGGGCTCAGCCCTCAAACTTCACCCCGTTCATTCGCAGGATGCGCCTTGCATCGTCGATCTCGGAACTGCGCACCATCAGACGGCGCGGCAGAATGCCGATCGAGCCCTCGAGGACGCTCATGTTTACGTCCAATTCAAAGGTCTCTATACCCTCATCCGCAAGAACAGCGCGGGCCAGCGGAATCAGGGTGATGTCATTGGTGCGCAAAAGTTCTTCCATGGTGGGGATGTAAGAACAAGGCGGCCGGATTGTCGAGCCTTGTGACAGGAGTGTGATGAGCTTGGACACGCCACAGGTAAAGCCGCATGACAGGCTCGCCGCCGCGCTGACAGACGACATGGCGGCGGTCAATGCGCTGATCCGCGAACGGATGGCGAGCGAACACGCGCCGCGTATCCCCGAGGTGACGGCGCATCTGGTCGAGGCCGGCGGCAAGCGTCTACGCCCGATGCTGACGCTCGCCTCAGCCCGGATGTGTGGATATGGCGGGCCCTATCACGTGCATCTGGCGGCCACGGTCGAGTTTATCCATACCGCAACGCTACTGCATGACGATGTGGTCGACGAAAGCCAAAAAAGGCGCGGACGGCCGACTGCCAACCTCTTGTGGGACAACAAGTCTTCGGTGCTGGTCGGCGATTACCTCTTTGCGCGATCGTTCCAGTTGATGACCGACACCGGCTCGATCCGCGTGCTGCGCATTCTATCGGACGCGGCCGCGACGATTGCCGAGGGCGAAGTGCTGCAGATGACCGCGGCGCAGGATCTGGCGACGGATGAGCGGGTCTACCTGCAGGTGGTGCGGGGCAAGACCGCGGCGCTCTTTTCGGCCGCGATGGAGGTGGGCGGCGTGATCGCGGAGCGGCCCGAGGACGAGGTGCAAGCGCTCTTTGACTACGGAGATGCGCTGGGGGTGTCGTTCCAGATCGTCGACGATCTGCTGGATTATTGGGGCGGCGAGGCTACTGGCAAGAACATCGGCGACGATTTCCGCGAACGCAAGCTGACCCTGCCGCTGATCAAGGCCGTTGCCAAGGCTGATGACTCGGAACGCGCTTTCTGGCGCCGGGTGATCGAAAAAGGCGACCAGGGCGAGGGCGATCTGGAGCACGCGTTAGAGCTGCTCAACCGCCATGGCGCTTTGGAGGCGACGCGGCAGGACGCGCTGGCCTGGGCGGCCAAGGCCAAAGCGGCGATGCAGACCCTGCCGCAAAGCGATCTGCGCGATATGCTGATTGATCTGGCGGATTACGTGGTGGCGCGGGTCAACTGACCCGCGGCATCGCGGCGGACCACTGATCCCCAAGCACGCAAGCGGCCAGCCACCATGGGGGGTGCAAAGTGTGGATCACCTGTGCTGCGGCAGTGGCCTCATCCCAAGTCTCGAATAGACCAAAACAGGTGGCGCCCGAACCTGACATCCGTGCAAGCCGGCAGCCCGGCAGCGCCGCAATTGCGTCCAGAACCGCTGAGATCGCGGGCTCGACGGCAATCGCTGGCGCCTGCAAATCGTTGCGCATCTGATGCAGCCAGTCGATCAGCGTGGCGGCGTCGGCGAAGTCTGGCAGATCGTCGGGCATCGGCGGGTTGGGCTTGGCCTCTAGCGCTTGGAAAACCGCCGGCGTCGAAACCGGCACCCGGGGGTTTACCAGGATCGCTGGCACAGACGGCAGCGCGACGCGGGTCAATTGATCACCGATGCCCCGGACGCGGAGCGGGGTCGAGATCAGGCACATCGGCACGTCAGCGCCAAGGCCCAGCAGCGCGTCCAGATGGGTGTCTAACACCGCATCGGGGGCCGCACACAGTTGCTTTGCCTGTTGCTCATCAAGGCTGAACATACCCCGCCATGCCGCTGCCGCATCGGCCGATCCGCCGCCGATGCCCGAGGCCGAGGGCAGGTTCTTGTCCAGCGTCAGGGCCGCCCCGTCGCCGCGGATCAGCGCGGCGGCCCTCAGCGCGAGATTGTCCATGTCGGCGGGCACACCGGCGGCCTCACGGCCTTCGACAGTCAGGGACAAAGCGTTGCCCGGCACGATGCGCAGACGATCCCCGACACTGGCAAAGGCCACCAGCGAGTCGAGCAGGTGATAGCCGTCCTCCCGTTGGCCGGTGACGTGCAGTGTCAGGTTGATCTTGGCCGGGGTAAAGACCTCAATTGCCGTCATCTTCCGCCATTCTCAAAGGCGGGGCGCCCTCTTCCGCCAGAACCTGGTCGAGGCCAACCTCAAGCTTGCGGCGGATGCGGTCGGGTTTGACCTCTTCGGCGGTGCTTTCGTAATCGACGAAGGACAGCGCGCGCTTCCACTGGAACTGCGCTTCAAGCTTGCGGCCCACGGCCCAGAACACATCCCCCAGATGGTCGTTGACGATGGGATCGATCGGCATCAACTCGGCGGCGCGCTCCATATGCTCGACCGCTTCTTCGTAGCGGCCAAGGCGGTAGAGTACCCAGCCCAGCGAATCGACGATGTAGCCGGAATTGGGACGGGCCTCGACGGCGCGTTGGATCATATCCAGCGCCTCTTCCAGCTTGATCTGCTTTTCCACCAGCGAGTAACCGAGGTAATTGAGCACCTGCGGCTGATCGGGGTTGAGCTCGAGCGCTTTGCGGAAATCCGCCTCGGCCTCGGGCCACATGCCGCGGCGCTCATGGGTGATGCCGCGGGCATAGAGCAGGAACCATTGCCGCTGGGTCAGTTCGCCATGCCGGTCGACAGCAGTTGTGTAGGCCTCGGTCGCCTCTTCATAGCGTTCGAGCTGACGCATCAGATCGCCACGGGTGCTGTGCACAATCGGCAGATCGCCATGTGTGCTGGCCAGTTGATCCAGCACTTCGACGGCAGCATCCATCTTGTCCTGCTCGCGCAGCGCCTCGGCCCGGCCGAGTTCGGCGGCGTGGAAGGACGGATGATCGCGCGGCACTTGTTTGTAGGTCTGCACCGCCAGGTCGTTCTGACCCAGGCTTTCCAACAGCTCGGCCGTCAGCAGGATCGCGTCCACATGATCGGGGCGCAGATGTTCGGCAAGCCGGGCGTAGATCAGCGTGAAATCATCGTTGGATTCGTTCGAAAGCGCCCCGGCGAGGGTATAGAACACCTCGGCCACGCCATCGCGGGCCGATTGCACATGGGAAAACGACACCGGTTCACCTTCGGCCAATTTGGCGCGAAGGCCCTTGAGGCCCGGGTCCAATTCACCGGTAAAGGCGGTGTCGATCAGGTCCACCGCCTCTTCCGACTGGCCCAACTGGCTGAGGATTTCCGCCCGCGCCATCACACCGCGGCGCGTCATCTCCATCCCGCCGGTGGCATCAGACGCAAAGAGCCCCTCGGCGCTTTCGAAATCGCCGACCGAAGCCAGCGCCATCGCCTTGTGGTAGGTGGCGAACGGCGCCAGCCCCTGCACCTTGGCCACTTCGTCAAAGGCCACCAGGGCCGCGCTCATATCGCCCTGGCCCAGCTCGGACCAGGCCTGCACCAGCCCGTCCGCCAACGGCCCCAGCCCGCGGTTTTCCGAGATCGCCAGCAGGATCGCGGCATAATTGTCGGACTTGGCGTCGCGCGTGACCTGCGCCATATGCGCCAGCTGGCTGGTATAGCCCTCGCCGGTCAGCTTGTCGGCAAGATTTGCGGCCCGCTCCAGCTCACCCAGAGACACATGCGCCAGGATCGCGCGTTCCAAAAGCTGTGGGTTGGTCGGGTCAAACAAGATCGCCCGCCCGTAATACTCGGCCGAGGCCTTGTAGTCGCCCATAAAGCTCGCCTGCCGGGCCGCCAGATAGTCGCCCGCCAGCCCATTGGCCGAGGCGCCCAGAGGCACAAGACAGGTCGCGGCCAGCGCCGCCGAGCAGAGAGCCGTACGAAGAAATGTCACAAGCGCGTCCCTTGTTTTGCCAGTTGGCGAGAGCGTAACGGTAGGAGTCTTTGCGCGCAATGCAACAAGGCCCGACGCATGGCCGGGCCTTGGAAACAATTCGGTGAGCGCGCGGATCACATATTGGGATAGTTTGGCCCGTCCCCGCCTTGCGGCACGGTCCAGGTGATGTTCTGGCTGGGATCTTTGATATCGCAGGTTTTGCAGTGCACACAGTTCTGGAAGTTGATGACAAAGCGCGGGTCTTTGCCCTCTTCCTCGACAAACTCATACACCCCTGCCGGACAGTAGCGCGCCGAGGGGCCGGCATATTTCGGCAGGTTCACGCCGACCGGCACGGTATCGTCGCTCAGCCGCAGATGCGCGGGCTGGCTTTCTTCGTGGTTGGTAAAGCTGAAGCTGACATTGGTCAGCCGGTCGAACGACAGCTTGCCATCGGGTTTGGGGTATTCGATGGCCTTAAACTTGCTGGCCTCGCCGGTGGCGTCAGCGTCGTTTTTGCCATGCGGCACCGTGCCAAAGAGCGAAAAGCCCAGCGTGTTGGTCCACATATCCAGACCGCCCAGCGTCAGCGACGCGGTCAGCCCGTATTTCGACCAGATCGGCTTGACGTTGCGCACCTTTGACAGGTCTTTGCCGATGGCGCCGTCGCGCACCTCGGTCTCGTAATCGCTCAGTTCGTCCGAGCTGCGCCCCGCCTTGATCGCCGCATGGGCCGCTTCAGCCGCGGCCTTACCGGACAGCATCGCGTTGTGGTTGCCCTTGATCCGCGGGACGTTGACCATGCCCACCGAACAGCCCAGCAAGGCGACACCCGGCGCCACCATCTTGGGCATTGACTGGTAGCCACCTTCGCTGATCGCGCGGGCACCATAAGCGACGCGTTTGCCGCCCTTCAGTAGTTCTGCGACCATCGGGTGATGTTTGAAACGCTGGAATTCCATGTAAGGGAAAAGGTGCGGGTTTTCGTAGTTCAGATGCACTACAAAACCCACGTAAACCTGATTGTTCTCAAGATGATAGATGAAGGACCCACCCCCCGCATTGCTACCCAGCGGCCAGCCCATGGTGTGGGTCACGGTGCCTTCGCGATGCTTTTCGGGATCAATCTCCCAGATTTCCTTCATCCCGAGGCCGTATTTCTGCGGCTCTTTGCCTTTCGACAGGTCGTATTTCGCGATCACCTCTTTCGACAGGCTGCCGCGCACCCCTTCGCTGAGGAAGACGTACTTGCCGTGCAGCTCCATCCCGGGCTCAGTGTTCGGCCCGATCGAGCCGTCGGCTTCCAGCCCAAACACGCCGGCGACAACACCTTTGACCTCGCCATCCTCGCCGTAGACCAGTTCAGAGCACGACATGCCGGGGAAAATCTCGACCCCCAGTTCTTCGGCCTGTTCAGCCATCCAGCGGCAGACATTGCCCATCGACACGATGTAGTTGCCGTGGTTGTTCATCAGCGGCGGCATCGGCCAGTTGGGGATGCGCAGCTTGCCCGCCTCGCCCAGCATGTAAAAGTTATCCTCGGTCACCGGCACGTTCAGCGGCGCGCCCTTGTCCTTCCAGTCCGGGATCAGCGCGTCGAGCCCCACCGGATCCAGCACCGCGCCCGACAGGATATGCGCGCCCACCTCTGAGCCCTTTTCCAGAACGACGACCTCAAGATCGGCATCCAACTGCTTAAGCCTGATCGCAGCCGACAGGCCCGCCGGCCCTGCCCCCACGATCACAACGTCATATTCCATCGTTTCGCGCTGCACGTCGCTCATGTCGTACCCTTTCCTTCAGGTCGGCATTCGTCTGAAAAACCTTCACAGCGACGTAACGCGGCACTGCGGCAATGGTCAATTGCGACACGGCGTTACATTGGCAAAACACGCCTGTTTGCGCAGCAATTTGCAGGCTTTCGCTGTCTTCCGCGCCCATCGGTCAATTGCGTTGCACCGATAGGTTGCTTGGCCTATTGCAATCGCGGTGCCTTTGCAGGCAGTGTGACACGGATCCGCAGGGCGCTTGAGACCGCCCTAAGGCGTACGGTGGAGCGATGAGATGGACAAGATTCCGATGACCCGCGCGGGGCATACCGCGCTCGAAGCCGAGTTGAAGACGCTCAAATCCGAAGAGCGTCCCGCCATCATCCGCGCCATCGCCGAGGCGCGTGAACATGGCGATCTGTCGGAGAATGCCGAATACCATTCGGCGCGCGAAAAGCAGTCCTTCATCGAAGGCCGGATCAAGGAAATCGAGGGCATCATCGGCCTCGCCGAGGTGATCGACCCCGCGAAGCTGTCCGGCGCCGTCAAGTTCGGCGCCACAGTCACCGTGGTCGACGAAGACACGGACGAGGAAAAAACCTGGCAGATCGTCGGTGAGCACGAGGCCAGCATCGAAAACGGCCTTCTGAACATCAAATCGCCGATTGCCCGCGCCCTGATTGGCAAGGAAGAAGGCGACAGCGTCGAGGTCCGCACCCCCGGCGGCGAAAAATCCTACGAGATCGTCGCGATCGACTACAAATAGGCGCATCATGGCCGAGTCGAAAGACGCCCGCCCGACACCCCCCGGCCTTTACGACCGGGACGGGACTGCCGGTATCACAGTGATCGAGATCACCGCGGCCATTGGCAGCGTGCTGTGGCTTGTGCTGTCGGCGGGGTATTTCCTGATGGGCAGCGGTGAGGGCGCCGATGGCATGCGCTTTCTGCTGGTGCTGATGGTGGTTGTCATGCCGATTGCGCTGATCTGGGTGGCGGTGACCACCGCCCGGTCGACGCGCGTGTTGCGGGGCGAAATCACCCGTTTGCGCGCCGCGATCGATGCGATCCGGCAGGCCTATATCGCCCAGGCGCAAAGCGGCCCGGCGCAGAACGCCAACCGCGATCTGATGAAGCGCCTCGATGCCCTGGCCGCGGGGCAAAAGAACCTGGAAACCACGCTGGCGATGCTTGGCTCCACCCGGGTGGCCGAGACGGCCGCGCCCGTCGCCCCCCAACCCGCAACCGCCGACGATCAGCCGGCGCTGTCGCTCGGCACCCCGGTCGAGGCGCTGCAACCGCCGCTCTCGAACGAAGATTTCATCATCGCCCTGCATTTTCCCGAAACCGCCGAGGATCAGGCCGGCTTTGCCGCCTTGCGCCGGGCTTTGAAAGATCGTGAAGCGTCGCAGCTTGTGCAGGCCTCGCAAGATATCCTGACCCTGCTCAGCCAGGACGGCATCTACATGGACGATCTGCGCCCCGATCTGGCCCGGCCCGAGGCCTGGCGCAGCTTTGCCCATGGCGCGCGGGGTCGGGCGATTGCCCCGCTTGGCGGCGTGCGCGACCGCTCCTCGCTGGCGCTTGCCGCCGGCCGGATGAAGCAGGACCCGATCTTTCGCGATGCCGCACACCACTTCCTGCGCCGCTTCGACAAAAGCTTTGCCGCATTTGAAACCCGCGCCTCGGACGCCGAGATCACCGCCTTCGCCGGCACCCGCACCGCCCGCGCATTCATGCTGTTGGGCCGCGTCGCCGGCACCTTTGACTAACGAGCGCGGCCGGATAATCCGGCGCATCAGCTTCGCTGGCTAAAGCCCGAAACTGCCAAACGGAATATAGCGCACCGGATCCCCCGGTTGGATCGTCGCGGCACCGTCGGGCAATTCCACCAGCCCTTCGGCCCAGCTGAGCCCGGAAATCCGGCCCGAGCCTTCGGATTTGAACACCTCGGCCCGCCCCTCTCGCACCCGCGCGCGCAGATATTCCCGCCGCCCGGGTTTCTTGCGCTTTTCAAACGCCGCCGGCACGGTAAAGCCCTGCGGATCCCGCCAGCCGGCACCCGCAAGCACCGACATCGCAGGCGCAGCAAAGATCAGCGTGCAAACAAGCGCCGCCACCGGATTGCCCGGCAGTCCAAAGACCGGCACGCCATCCCACAGGCCCAACGCCAGCGGACGCCCCGGCTTTAACGCAATGCGCCATTCCTGCATCGCGCCCGCCTCGCGCAAAAGCGCCGAGACATGGTCCTCATCACCGGCAGAGGCCCCACCCGAAGTGATAATCACATCCGCCTGCGCGGCCGCATCCGCCAACACCTGGCGTAATGTGGCACGGTCATCCGACACGATGCCCATGTCACAGGGCACATGGCCCATTCGCGCCAGCAGGCTGAGCAGCATCGGCCGGTTGGCGTCAAAGATCTGCCCCGCCCGGGCGTCAGACCCGGGCGCTCGCAACTCATCCCCGGTCGAGAGGACGGCCACGCGCAAAGGCTCCTGCACCGGCAGCTCCGACACCCCCACCGCTGCCGCCAATGCCAGATCGGCGGGCGTCAGCACCCGCCCCTTGCGCAACGCGATGTCGCCCGTCGCCACGTCTTCGCCAGCGCGTCTTGTGTTGGCGCCGGATTTGAAACCGGCACGAAAGGCGACCTGGCCATGCGCTACCGTGCAATCCTCATCCAGCACCACCGTGTCGACGCCCGCGGGCAGCGCCGCCCCGGTCAGAACCCGGATCGCGTGCGCGGCGGGCACTTCGCCGGCAAAAGGCACCCCGGCCGCCGCGCGCCCATCGACCAAGGGTAAGACCTGGTCCCCTGGACCGAGTGTGGCAGCGGCAAAGCCATAGCCGTCCACGGCCGTGTTGGGCAGCGGCGGGTTTGACCGCCGCGCCACCACGTCCGCGGCCAAAATCCGACCCGCCGCCTGCATCAAAGGCACTGATTCTACCCCGACCACCGGCCGCAACCGCTCGCGCAGCATCGCCAAAGCATCGTCAACAGGGGTCCAGTCGACCCCCGCGGGCAAGGCAAAACAATCGTTGCGCAGGGGTGGCGGGCGCAATGCTGGCAAGGCGGCCGCGCGCAACTGATCCTCATGCCCTAGCCCGAGGATCCAGCCCTCTTCGGCATCACCTTCTCGCAGCAACCTGTTCAGGTGTCCTGGATCAAGGCGGCTCAGCGCCCGGGCCAGCACGCGCACCTGAGCGCGATCCTTGATCTCATCGTCACTTTGCAGCTGGTCGATCACGTCCGCGATCAGGGACGGGAACACCTCGGCCAGCACAATCGGCCTGTCAGGCGCTTGAAACGGCGCCACTGCCAGCTGCGCGCCATACCGCTCCCGCAACGCATGCAGGCGCGGCAGGCCGAGCAGCGCCTGTGAGCCGACAGACCCCGTTGTGTAAAGCTTCCAGCAGGGTTGCGCGCGCGGCAGGGCCTGCTCTGTCTGCCGGCGTTCTGGCAGGCCGTGATCCTTGCGCGCTGTGCCCTTCTCCGGCAGGTCGGCATTGGCCGCAGCGAGCGGGCAGCCCCAGAACGGGCCGACTCCAGGAAAGAGCTGATTGAGCGCCGTCGCCACGGCAAAACGGTTGTTGCTGTTGTCCGGCGCATCCTCGATCCGCTCCGCCAGATCCGCCCAGAGCGCCAGCGGATCCTTCGTCCCGGTTACAACCTCAGCAAAGCCCTTGGGATAGCCGAACGGGAAATCGAACCCCACCAAAGTGCGCCGGTTTGCCGCCAACTCGGCATCGAGCCGTTCGGTCAGGAACGCCATGGCGGCGGCGCGGGTGCGGAGATAGCTACAGTCGACCTCCTCCTCGCCGCGCCGTGCCATGCCAATCCAGATAGAATCCGGACTTTCCCGCACCGGCGAGGGTGCGGAACGGGCGGACCAGTCGACAACAATGAAACTGTCAAACCCGGTCACAACCCAACCTCGGAGAGGATGAAATCGGCGATGGCGCGCGTGTCATTCAGATCAAACACCGGCCGATCCAAGTCCAAAGGCGTGTCGGCCGCCACGGCCCTGATCAAAGGGTCTCCTGTGGCGATCAGCGGGTTGCCGGTTTCGGCGCGGAACGCCTCGACCTTGGGGTGGGTGTCGCGCTTATAGCCCTCGACCAACACCAGATCGACCGGCGCCAGTCGCGCCAAAAGCTCTGCCAGCGGCGGCTCCGGTGTGCCGCGCAGCTCGGTCATCTGGGCCACGCGTTTGCGCGAGGCGAGGATCACCTCATGCGCGCCGGCCTCGCGGTGGCGATAGCTGTCTTTACCCGGATGATCGACGTCAAAGGCGTGGTGGGCGTGCTTTACCGTAGACACGCTGAAGCCGCGGCTGGTGATCTCGGTCACCAAACGCTCCATCAGCCCGGTTTTGCCGGCATTCTTCCAACCGGTCACGCCATAGATCTTCAAAGCAGTGCCTCCGCGTGTGCCAGATCCTCTGGCGTGTTGACGTTGAAAAACGGGTCGATCCCGGTTGTCGGGAACAAAGCCTCGCGCCCGCCATGTTTGTCGGTCCAGAGCACGACCTTTTTCAGCCCGTCCTGCAAAGCCGCGCGCAGATCGTCGCGCAGCGCCACCGGCCAGAGGCCAAAGGTCGGATGCCGGATCAGGCCGGAGCGCGATTTGCTCTTGGTTTGCGCGTCACCCTTGGTGGCGGCGAGCACCAGCGGATGCCCCTGCCCTTCGGACGTGTGCAGCAAATGCGGCACCAGATCACATGGGAAAAACGGCGTGTCAGCGGCGACGGTTACAATGGTGTCGGCACCTTGTTCCGCGGCCCAGTCGAGCCCCGCCAGAACGCCTGCCAGCGGCCCGGCATATCCCGAGATGCTGTCAGCGATCACCGGCAGGCCATACTCGGTAAAGCGCGCAGCGTCGCCATTGGCGTTCAGCGCCAGCGCCCCCACCTGCGGCTGCAACCGATCGATCACTCGGCTCAGCAAAGTCTGCCCCCCGAGGGACAACAACGCCTTGTCGCCCCCGCCCATGCGCGTGGCGAGACCTCCGGCGAGGATCACTCCAAGCGGTTGCCTCATACCCGCCACCGGGCAGCCCGCCGCTTGTGCATCACCAGCCGCGCGGATTGCACGTCGATCAAGGAGACATCGGCGATTGTTGGGCGCCGGATGACCCGCGAAGGTGGTTCGCAGCCCGTGATCAAAGTGAGGATCACCTTGCGGCAAAGCGCAGGTGCGATGTCGAAGGTCTGGGCAATCATCAGCTGCCCGCGCTCTTGCGGCGGTGCTTGCGGTCTTCCTCCGGCACGGCGTCGGGGTCGATGTCCCAGACCAGGCGGTCTTCGCCGGAAAGGCAGACAAAGCGTTTGCCGCGCATGCGGCCGATGCAGGTGAGGCCCACTTGGCGGGCGATCTCGACGCCCCAGGCGGTAAAGCCCGACCGGGACGCCAGCACCGGGATGCCCATCAGCGCCGTCTTGATCACCATTTCCGAGGTCAGCCGCCCGGTGGTGTAGAGGATCTTGTCGTCCGGGCTGATGCCCTCGTCGAACATCCAGCCGGCGATCTTGTCGACCGCGTTATGGCGCCCGACATCCTCCATATAGACCAGCGGCCGGTCGTGCTGGCAGAGCACCGTGCCATGGATCGCCCCGGCCTCGAGATAGAGCGACGGGGTGGTGTTGATCCGGTGCGCCAAGTTGTAAAGCCACGAGGTCTGCACCGGAGCCGTCGACAGCGTCAGCCCCTCGAGCCCCTCCATCATGTCACCAAAGACGGTGCCCACGGCGCAGCCGCTGGTGCGGGTCTTCTTCTTCAGCTTGTCCTCGTAGCTGGTCTGCGCCTTGGTCCGGACGACCACCACTTCGAGATCGTCGTCGTAATCCACCCCCGTGACCACGTCATCATCCTGCAACATGCCCTGATTGCGCAGGAACCCCAGCGCGAGGTAGCGCGGGTAGTCACCGATGGTCATCGCGGTCACGATTTCCTGCCCATTGAGATAGATCGTCAACGGCCGTTCCTCGACCACACGGATCTCGGTCTGGGCCCCGGTATGGTCGACACCCGTCACCGGCCGCGTCAGGCGCGGGGCGGCAGGATCGGGAGCGATCAGATAATCGGTGGCGATGTCACTCTGGGCCAATTGCATCTTTCTCCGGGCTTGGATACGGCTGCGCCAGCAACCTGAAAGGACAGTCATGGCGGGCTCTGGACCAATGTCAAGCTACTGGCGCGGCTTCCGTGACGGGGTGCCGTTCCTGCTGGTCGTGGTGCCTTTTGCGCTGCTCTTTGGGGTGCTGGCGACCGAGGCCGGGCTTAGCGTGTTTGAAACACTCAGCTTTTCCGTGGTGGTAATCGCGGGAGCTGCGCAGTTCACCGCGCTACAGCTGATGCAGGACAACGCGCCCACCATCGTGGTGCTGGCCTCGGCTCTGGCGGTGAACATGCGGATGGCGATGTATTCGGCCTCGATCACCCCGTATCTGGGCGCCCTGCCGATATGGAAACGCGCGATCACCGCGTATTTCCTGGTCGATCAGACCTATGCCGCGTCGATCATCGATTATGAAAAACACCCCGACCAACCCATCACCGACAAGTGGGCCTATTTCATGGGTGTGATGACCCCGATTTGCCCGCCATGGTACGTGGCCACGGTGGCCGGCGCCGTGCTGGGGGAGACGATCCCGTCCGAGCTCGGCCTCGATTTCGCGCTGCCCATCGCATTTATCGCGATGATCGCACCCGCCCTGCGCACCCGTGCGCACGTGGCTGCCGCCCTGACGGCGATTGTGCTGGCGCTTGGGTTTGCCTGGCTGCCCTACAATCTGGGCCTGATCGTCGGCGCCATTGGCGGCATGATCGCCGGGGCCGAGGTGGAGCGGAGGGCGGAGGCATGACCGACCCGACAACGCTCTGGACAGTGATCATCCTGCTTGGTTTGGGGTCGTTCGGCCTGCGCTTTGTGTTTCTGGGCCTGGTGGGCGACCGGCCCCTGCCCGACTGGCTGCTGCGCCACCTGCGCTATACCGCCGTGGCGGTGCTGCCGGCGCTGGTGGCGCCCCTGGTGGTCTGGCCGCGCGCCACGGGCGGGGAGACTGACCCGGTGCGCCTGACCGCCGCGCTGGCGGCGCTTGCGGTGGGCTATGTCACCAAGAATATCTACGGGGCGATGGGCACCGGGGCAGCGGTGCTGATCGGGGCGAATTACGGGTTGGCCTGAGCCTGCGCTTGCGCCGCGTTAAAGGCGCGCACAGCATCCGCCTTGTCGTCGCCATCATCGTCGAAAACCTGGGTTTCCGTCACGCCGGGAATGCGCGCCATGTCGTCGGCCAGGTTGTTCGGGAACCACGTGCTGGAGAGCGATTCAAACCCCGGCAATTGCCGCATGATCTCGGACGTGCGGCTGGTGCAGAGCGCCGAGGGCACATGCCCGGATTGCTGCACAAGCTGCAGCGCCCGTTCCGCCACCGCATCGGGCACCACAACCTCCTGCAACCGGACATGGAAAGTCGAGCGCGCATGGGCGCGGATGTAGAAATCTGCCAGCTGCGGCGTGGCGCCATAAAGCACGTCGCCGATCTCGGGCATGTGGTCCTGGTTCAGCGTCCCCGCCGGATCAAAGATCACCCGCTGCGAGGCGTTGATGATCAGCGCCGTATGCGCGCCCGACCCGTTGCGGTTGTTCACCATGGTCAAGAGCGTCAGCTTGGCGGGGCCGGGATCGCGATAGGCAGCCGCCACCACCTCGGCCGCGGTGTTGTCAGGGCCGCTCTTGTTTGGCGTTGCACAGCCCGCCAGCGTTAGTGCGGCCAGCGCAACCAGCATCGCTGCGCGCAAACCCATATCAGCCCCCGTACCCGATCATTGCCTTTTATCAGGCGTTGAAGATCGCCAGCAGGATCACCAGCGCAAGGATCACGATCACCGCCTTGATGGTGAAGTTGATAAAGCCCTCAAAGGTCTTTTCCTGGGTGGTGATGTCCATTTCGCCGTGCTTGTGCTCTGCCATGTCTTTTGTTCCCGCGATTTGCATGTTCCGACCGTCGAATTAGCGGATTTCGCCTGCAGAGTCACCCCGACAGAAGCGCACAATTGTCGCGCCCGGGCGGCCTGTCAGCCGCTAATGCCCAGCTCTTTGGCCAGGCGAAAGCCGATGCGGCGGGGGGCGGTGCGCTCCATCTCTTTTGGCAGCGCCTGCAGGATCACGCTCAGCTGGCTGACATGCTGGATCAGCTGCGTGCGCGTGCCCGCCGGGTCTTCGCCATAAAAGGTCACGATGTCGGGATCGAAAAAGCCCAACCCCTCGATCCGCAGCACCCCGGCCTCGCCCCCGGCAAAGCCCATGGCGACCTCGTGTTCGTTGTCCAGCTGCTCTTCGAAGTTCTGGATATAGAGGATCAGCCGCTCATAGGCCCATTCTGCGGGGCTTTTCTGCTGCAGCGGTTTCTGCGTCACCTCGGGCGGCAGGTCTTCAGACCCGCCGCCTTCTGGTGCGTCGGTATGCACGTCCACCTTGCGCGGCAGGGCCGCGGCCTCATGCGCTTCGGCCGTGGTGGCGATGTCATCAGGTTTGGGCACAGCACCCTGCGTGTCGGTCACATTTCCGGGGCACTCTACCCCCGCTCCAAACTCCGGCACAAGGCGCGCACCCCGGTCAGCTTCTCCCGGTTACCGTTGGATGCGGTCTGATAATGCAATTCGAGACCGACCATCACGCCGCGTAAACTCCCTGACCCGTCAGGCGATGGCCGTGTCTGACAGACCGACACCTGGGTATCCCAGTTGGACGGTCCACCACTTGCGCCCAAGCCACCGCAAAGTGCCGTCTCATCATCGACGCCCGGTACGGTGCAGCCGGCGCGTTGTTGCCCACTGAGACAGGCGATTGTCGCCCCCGTCAGGGCAATCCCCTTGACCTCATCATTATTGATGCACACCTGGACCGACCTCGCAAAATAGCCAGCTGGCAACCTGGCCACGATACCGTCCCCACGACCTTCGCGCTGCCTGTTATTGCTGAGCGAACACTCTCTCCACTCCATGCGATGCGTTCGTGGCCCCGGCGCTGACCCAGCAGCAAAATAGGGTTGGCGGGAAAACGTGTCCAAACGGGTTGTGACATGGCAGGGATCGTCCCCTCTCTCCCGTATCCGGACTGTGCGCAAGGCCATACGTGTGCGCAAATCACGTGCCGCTTCGGGTTCGGTCGGATACGTAGGTATATCAAAATGCAGGTATCTTTGTTCCGTATTGGGCGATTCAACACCGCTTACAACCCCGGCGGGGTATAGGACTTCGCTCAAATGAAAAAAGTAAACTTGCCGCAGGACCTGTTGTGAACCGGAGGTGAACTGGGCCTGTGCCACGGCAGGCATGAGAACGAACGCAAAAAGAGTCACGATTATCTTCAACATGATTTCCTCAGAACTGGATCAACAATAAGTTGCACCCTGTCAGGCGGACGGGATCGGCGTCAACCCTTTGCGACGGACCGGTTGCCGCACTCATCTGTTGGGCGATGCTTCATTCGGGTATTTGCAGAATGGACGCTTTGACAGTGCCTGCGCGTTTAAAGCGGGATGGCGGTGCTGTCTTTCATTTCTTCCATAACAAAACTGGCAGAGATATCCGACAGCGGCACCCTTGCGGTGAGCTTTTTGTAAAAGAGGTCATAGGCCGGCACATCCGCCACCCGGACGCGCAACAGGTAATCCAGTTCACCCGTCATGCGGTAGGCGCCGACGACCTCGGGCATGGTCTCGATGGCGCGGTGAAAACGCTCGGTCCACCCTGCGTCATGGGCCGAACTGCGCACCATCACCATCGCCTGCAAGGGGCAGCCGACCTTATCCGGGTCCAGCAGCGCCACGCGCCCGCGGATCACCCCGGCCTCCTCCATCTGGCGGATACGGCGCCAGCAGGCATTGCGCGACAGCGCAACGGCGTCGGAGAGGGCATCGACGCTGAGCGTGGCATCGCTTTGCAGCAGGCCAAGCAGTTTGCGGTCTATCGCGTCGAGTTTTGAGCTCATGTTGGGATCATGTCCCAAAAATGGATCAAATGACAGGACTTTTTGGGATCTCACCTTGAGCGCCCAATGGCATCTTACCTCCAACGCAGAAACAGGAGCCCGCCATGCCCAGCGACATCACCACCAACCCGGTCAAAGCGCTTTTTGTCGATCACCCGGCCAGCGTCGATGAAACCTACTTCCAGCATATGGGCGTCGCCCTGCGCTTTGCCTTTTGGCTGGGTTTGGCCGCAATGGCCGCGCTGGTGCACGCCATGATCCCCGGCGCATGCGAAAAGACCGCCAGCCGGATCATCCGGCGCCTGCATGATCGGATGTCGAACCGCGGTTAGACCGCCTGGAACACCCAGGCGCCATCATCGCGCAGGGCCCGCGTAGCACGCCCGTCGTGCCAGAGGTGCAGGCAATGCGCCATCGACTCGACCAGCGCGAGCCCGTATTCCCCAGGCCCGATGCTGCGCTTGAAGAGCGGGGCAAAGCAGTCTCCGGCCGCCTTCGGCTCGGCGATATAGCTGTGCAGCCGCTCAAGCGCGCCATGGTGATTGTCGATCAACTGCCGCATCCGCGCCGGCAGGCCAGTGAATGGCAGCTTGTGCCCGCCCAGAACCAGATGCCCTTCGCGCGCAAAGGCCGACAGGCCCTCGCACGCCTCCAGCCATTCGCCAACCGGGTCGGCCTCGGGCTCGGTGGCGTAGACGCCGATGTTTGAGCTGATCGAGGGCAGGATCTGATCGCCGGCCAGAACGAGGTCGCAATCGCGGCTCCAGAACGTGGCGTGTTCCGGTGCATGGCCGTTGCCGATGCGGATATCCCAGGTCCGGCCCGCCGCCTTCAACGTGCCGCCCTCGCGGATGCGGGTATAGCCCAAAGGCAAAGGTGCGGTGCAATCGGCGAAGTTGAACGGGCGTTCCGCCAGCCGCTGCTCCAAAACGTCCGGCGCCATACCGCAGCCACGCCAATAAGCCACCGTTTCGGGCGACGGCACGTCCTGCACATCCAGCTGCAGCATCCGCGCCATCAGCCAGGCGGTCCGGGTGGTGACCAACTCCGCCCCATGTTCACGCACAAACCAACCAGCCAGGCCCACATGGTCGGGGTGATGATGCGTGACGATCACCCGGCGCACCGGCTTGCCCGCCAACGGGCCGTCCATCACCGATTGCCAGATGCCGCGGCTTTTCTTCGACGCAAAGCCGGTGTCGACAATGGTCCAGCCATCGCCGTCATCCAAGGCATAGACATTGACGTGATCCAGCTTCATCGGCAGCGGCAGGCGCAGCCAGAGCACTCCCTCGGCAACCTCGATCGCCTCACCGGGCTCTGGGGGCGTATCCCACGGGTAGCGGATGGTGCCGGTGCCGCCGTCCATCACGCGGCCAGATCGTCAAGGCTCATGGCATAGAGCCCCGTCGCGCCGGTCATCGCATGTGACAACAGTCCTGTATGCTCGGGCAGCATCCGTTCGATATAGAAGCGCGCGAGCACTTCCCGCGGGCTGCCGGGTTCCGCCATCGCCGCCTTGAGGTGGAAATGCGCGCCCAGAAGCCGCGCAAACGCCTTGAGGAAGGGCACACCACCGGCGGACCGTTCATCCAGATCGCTTTGCGCAACAAACCATTCCGTCGCTTCGCGCAGGGTTTCCGAGGCCTGCCAGACCGCCTCGGCCAGGTCTGGCAGCGTGCCTTTGGCGGCTTCGGCAAAGCCCTCGATGTCATCGAGCAGCCGATGCGCGGCCTCACCGCCATCCATCAGCTTGCGCCCGATGAGGTCCATCGCCTGGATGCCGTTGGTGCCTTCGTAGATCGTCGTCACCCGCACATCGCGCAGGAATTGCGCCGCGCCGGTTTCCTCGACAAAGCCCATGCCGCCATGCACCTGGATGCCGATATTGGCCACGTCGACGCCGGTGTCGGTGCCGAACGCCTTGGCGATGGGGGTCAGGAACGCCGCGCGCTTGGCCCAGCTGTCTTCGCCCGTCGCAGTTTCCATGTCGATGGCCGTGGCGCAGGCGAGCGCGATGGCGCGGGCGGCAAAGACGTCGGCCTTCATCGTCATCAACATGCGCCGCACATCCGCATGGGCCGCGATGGAATAGCCGTGCAGCGACTTGCCTTGCCGCCGCTCCAAAGCATGCGCCATGGCGTGCTGGAACGCCGCCTCGGCCACGCCGATCCCCTGCCCGCCGACCCCCAGCCGGGCGTTGTTCATCATGGTGAACATGGCACGCATACCGTCGTTTTCCTCGCCCACCAGCCAGCCGGTGGCGCCCTCATAGCTCATCACGCAGGTGGGCGAACCGTGCAGGCCCATCTTGTGTTCCAAGCTGATCACCTTGAGGGCGTTGGCCACGCCGGCATTGCCATCGGCATCGGGCAGACGCTTGGGTACCAGGAAAAGGCTGATCCCCTTGGTGCCCGGCACCGCATCGGGCAGCCGCGCCAGCACCAGGTGACAGACGTTTTCGGAAAAATCGTTGTCGCCCCAGGAAATATAGATCTTCTGCCCGGTGATCGCGTAGGTGCCGTCACCATTCGGCTCGGCCTTACTCGTCAGCGCCCCCACATCACTACCGGCCTGCGGTTCGGTCAGGTTCATCGTGCCGGTCCATTCGCCGCTGATCAGCTTGGGCAGGTAGAGCGCCTTGAGATCGTCACTGGCGTGGTGCTGCAGCGCTTCGATCTGGCCCTGCGTCATCAGCGGGTTCAGCTGGATCGACAGGCAGGCGGCGCTCATCATCTCGTTCACTGCGGTGGTCACCGTCATCGGCAGACCCATGCCGCCATATTCCGGATCGGCACCAATCGACACCCAGCCGCCCTCGGCGATCGCCTTGTACCCCTCGGCAAAGCCGGGCGAGGTGCGCACCACGCCATTCTCCAGCCGTGCGGGATGCAGATCACCGGGGCGCTGCAGCGGGGCAAGGATCTCTTCGCACATCTTGCCGGCCTCGGTCAGGATCGCGTCGACCATATCCGGCGTCGCCTCGGCAAAGCGGTCGGTGCCCTGCACCTGGCTGAACCCCACCACCTGGTCGAGGATCAATCGATAGTCATCAAGAGGCGCGCGATACGGCATGACGTGAACTCCATCCGGCTTGGCAATGGCGGGCAGCTTCGCTAGACGAGCCCCACCGCGGGCAAGCTATCGCCAAGGCCCGGGGCAGGAAACCGAAACGCCGCGTCACGAGGGGCCATGAGCGACATCCAGACCCAGCATCTTGCCACCGATGACGACGGGATCGCCCGCGCGGCGGGGCTGTTGGCGGCGGGTGAGCTGGTCGCGTTTCCGACCGAGACGGTCTATGGCCTGGGTGCGGATGCGCGCAACGACCGCGCGGTGGCCGAGATCTATGCCGCCAAGGGCCGGCCGAGTTTCAACCCGCTGATTGTGCATGTGGCCGACCTGGAAGGTGCCAAGCGGTTGGTGGTTTGGTCCGACACGGCCGAGGCCGTCGCCGCAGCCTTCTGGCCCGGACCGCTGACGCTGGTGTTGCCTTTGCGGCCCGAGGCGGGGGTATCGAAACTCGTGACGGCCGGGCTGAATTCCCTAGCGGTGCGGGTGCCGCAGGCGCCGGTGGCGCAGGCGCTGTTGCAGGCGTTCGGCGGGCCGGTAGCCGCGCCGTCGGCCAACCGCTCGGGCCAGATCAGTCCGACCCGGGCCAGCCACGTGCTGGACGGCCTGTCAGGCCAGATCGACGCGGTGCTGGATGGCGGGCGCTGCGCAGTTGGGCTCGAATCGACCATC
>JASJCC010000032.1 GCA_030066175.1 Paracoccaceae bacterium
ATCGACGATCTGCAGCCTTTTGATCCCGAAGAATTCGCCGCCGCCCTCACCGGTCTTGCCAACGAATGACCGGCGCGCGCCCGGTCCTCCCTTCTCTGGTTTCCAAATACCTCGGGGGAGTCACCGCAGGTGACGGGGGCAGCGCCCCCAGCCCAAGCCCATGAGCGACTGGCTCATCAGCCTCGAAGGCACCAAGGCGGGCCACCAGCTGGCCTTGGCCCTCGCGATCCTCGCGGCGTTCCTGCACGCCGTCTTTGGCGCGCTGCAAAAGGGCCGGCACGATCCGTGGCTGTCGCGCGGGGCGATCGACGGCGCTTATGGCCTGATGGCCGCGCCTGTCGCCTTGTTCATCGTGCCCTGGCCCGAGCCGCATATGTGGCTGATCTTCGCCGGCGCCTTTGTCATCCACACGGCCTACAAACTGCTCCAGGCAATGGCCTACACCCAGGGCGCCTACACGGTGGTCTACCCGGTGGTGCGCGGCACCGGCCCGCTTTTCACCGTCATCGGCGCGGGCCTTCTGTTTGGGGAGCTTTTCACCGTCACCCAATGGCTTGGCGTTGCCACGCTGCTGGCCGGGATCTTTGGCCTGGCCGTCTACAATCTGATCTTTCTCGAAACCGACCGCGCGCGCCTGCCGGCCGCCCTTGCGCTCGCCGTGGCCACGGGCGGCTTTGTCGCGCTCTACACCACCTATGACGCCTACGGCATCCGCGCTACCGCCGACCCGTTCACCTTTCTGGCGTGGTTTTTCATGATCGACGGCTGGTTCATGCCGCTGCTCGCATTCCTGCGCTACCGCAGCAGCGCCGCGCCGCCTGCCCTGCCACCCCTGCTGCTGCGCGGCTTTGTCGGTGGCATCATCGCGTTTTTCAGCTTTGGCTCGATCATGCTGGCCACGCGGCTCGACAAGGTGGGCGAGGCGGCGGTGCTGCGCGAAACCTCCACCATCTTTGCCGCGCTCATCGGCTGGCTTTTCCTGCGCGAAACCGTGGGGCCCCGGCGCGTCGCCCTGATGGCGCTGATCGCGCTGGGGGCTGTGATTGTCGAGATGGGCGGATAAACTCCTTTGCATTGCGTGGAGGAATTGATGCGCCTGGTGATTCTGTTTGTGCTTTTGGTCTCTGCCGGTCCGATCTGGGCGGAGGAGCCCGCGCGTATGGTGGACGGCTCTGACACCTGCCCGGTTGCGGCACCTGAGGGCAGCAGCCCGTCCGAGGAATACGCGTGGGAACGCATCTGCCGTGGGCAGCAGGCGGATATGAGTTTTGCGACCGGTGGGAATGACGGGGCGGGCTGCAACGCGCGGTCCGAGGATGATTGGCCCGAAGAACGCACCCTCTCTGCCCGCTTCATCAAAACCATCACTACCCGCGCGCCTTATACCGAAGTCACCGCGCAGCGCCGTGTCATGATCCGCTGTGCTGAGGTGCTGGAGCGGCTGAGCCTCGCCTCTGAGCGCCTGCCACAGACGCTTTGGTTGCGGGACAGCCGCCTGCCCGCAGGGGCCAGTTTTCAAGACGCGCAAGTGGCGGGTGACTTGTCGCTCGACGGCAACCGGGTCGGCAGCGACCTCGATTTGGAGGATCTGGACCTTTCGGGCGACCTGTTTTTGCGCAACGGCACCTTTCCCCGCACCAACGCCTTGGAAGCACGGGTCGGGGGACAACTCGCGGCCACCGGCTCCCGGTTCACCGGCAAGTTCAACGCGGATCGCCTGTGGGTTGGAGACAGTTTGTACCTACGCATCGGGGCGGAGTTTGCAGACGTCGATCTGTTGGGCGCGCGGATCGGGGGCGATCTGGTTGCCATCGGCTCCCGGTTCACCGGTAAGTTCAACGCGGGTCTCCTTTCGGTCGGAGGCGGTCTGTACCTGCGCGGCGGGGCGGAGTTTGCAGAAGTCAATCTGCTAGGCGCGCGGGTCGGGGGCAATCTGGAAGCCGACGGCTCCCGGTTCGTCAACCTGTTCAACGCGAGTCGCCTCTCGGTCGGGGGGGATCTGTATCTGCGCGATGGGGCGGAGTTCGCGGAGGTGCGTTTGATCGGTGCAAGTGTGGGTAGGCACATCCAGTTGCATGGCTCCAACTTTGCTGGGCGCGTCGATCTGACTGAGACCACCAGCCAGGCTCTGATGCTGTGGGGCCCTGGCCAGGACGATGTCCCTTCCTGGGCGCC
Organism: Paracoccaceae bacterium; assembly: GCA_030066175.1. Classification (GTDB taxonomy): domain Bacteria; phylum Pseudomonadota; class Alphaproteobacteria; order Rhodobacterales; family Rhodobacteraceae; genus JASJCC01. The sequence goes on from JASJCC010000032.1 coordinate 2,176, forward strand.
GAAGGCAAAGCTGGTTTTGCGTAATGCGCAAACGGACAGCCTGCAGTTCAAGATGCCGGACAGCTGGCTGCGCGCAGATGGGACGGCGGTGCCAGTGGATCCGGTGGGGTTTCGTTACGACCGGCTGGGCGGCGCGGGATCGGGGGACGGCTATGACGTGGCACAGATCGACCGAGACTTTGTCGATGCCATCGTGAGTGGGCCTTTCGTGACAGCACAAGGCGACGGCTTTGTGCCGCAGCCATACAGACAGTTGGAACGGGTCCTGCGCGAGACGGGCGCAGAGCGGGCGGCGGATCGCGTCGCGTTGGCCCGGCACAAGGAGCGGATGCGCTGGTACCGGCAGGACGGCCAGACCCTGCGCTGGGCGGGGAACTGGGTGCATTACGCGCTGACTGGCTTCGGCATCCGGCCTTTCTGGGTGCTGGGCTGGTTTGCTGGGCTGGTGCTGCTGGGCGCCTGGATCGCGCGGAGGGCCGCCAGTTTTGCCGAAAAGCACTGGACAGAGGCCTTCTGGTACTCGCTGGAGAACGCCACGCCGCTGATGTCGCCCACCTCGGACCACGAGGGCGTGGCCTTCCGCAATCCCTGGCGCGACAGTTTTTTCCATTTCCAGAAATTCGCCGGTTTCGTATTGGCCACGATCCTTGTGGGGGCGCTGACGCTGCTGGGGGGCTGAGAGCGTTGAGTTGAGCGGCGAGACGGCTTATCTCTCGGTCAAAGGAGACCGGCATGGACAACCCCCAGATCAACCCGATGCTGAAATCGGCGCTCGAATTCGGCCCGATCCTGGGGTTCTTCGTCGCCTATCTCTGGCTCAAGGATGAGGTCTTTGCCATCGGCGGGACGGATTATGAGGGGTTTATCGTTGTCACCGCCGGGTTCATCCCGGTGTTCCTCGCCTCGATCGGCGCGCTCTGGTGGCTGACCGGGCATCTCAGCCGCATGCAACTGGTCACCGCCGTGCTGATCGTGGTCTTTGGCGGGCTCAGCGTCTGGCTGAATGATGAGCGGTTTTTCAAGATCAAACCGACGCTGATCTACCTGCTGTTTGGCGGGCTTCTGGGCTTTGGCCTGATGCGCGGGCAATCCTATCTGCGGGTGGTGATGGAGGGGCTGATGCCCCTGCGGGAAGAGGGCTGGATGATCCTGACCAAGCGGGTCACCGGGCTGTTCTTCGGTCTCGCGCTGCTCAACGAGCTGGTCTGGCGCAGCATGAGCACCGAGGTCTGGGTCTATTTCAAGACTTTCGGCCTGACCGCAGCGATCTTTCTGTTCTTCATCTTCCAGGGCGGGCTCTTCAAGCGCTACGGGTTGGAGCCCGAAGACGAGTAGGTTCAGACCCGGCGGTCGAGCTTGGTGCTGAGATGGATCAGGCTTTCCGAGCTGCGCACACCCTTGGCCTCGCCAATCCGGTCCAGCGTTTCATCCAGCGCTTCGGTGGTTTCGGCGGCGAGTTCCACGATCAGATCGACCCGGCCAGAGGTCGTGTGCACGCATTGCACCTGCGGCAGGCTTTCCAGCCGTGCGAGCACGCCAGGGGCAGCGCGCGGCTCCACCGACACCAGCGCGGTGGCACGGATCGGCGCGCGGAGTGAGGCACCGGCGCGCAGGGTAAACCCGGCGATCATCCCGCGCTCCAGCAGCCTGTCGATCCGCGCCTGCACGGTGGTCCGCGCCAGCCCCAAACGGCGCGCAAGCGTCGCCACGGGGGTACGCGCGTCTTCGGCCAGGTAGCTCATCAAACGGCGGTCGGTGTCGTCCATTTGTCCATTAACCTTGTCGATATGACGAGTATTATCGCATAAATGACGAAAATGCCCAGCGGAATCGAGTCCGCGCCATGTCATGCTGTTGAAAAGCCCGGATAAAGAGGGTGCGCATGATGCAGGCACAAGGTTTTCCCATCACACCGCAGGCGTGGCTGCGCTCGGCCCGCCCGGACGAGCCGGTGCTGTTCTTTGCGCCGCACATACTGCGCGAGACGGCTGAAACCTTTTCCAAGGGCTTTCCCGGGCAGGTGACCTACGCGGTCAAGGCCAACCCGTCGGCGGCGGTGCTGCAGAACCTCGTGGCGGCCGGGCTGACGGCGTTTGACGTGGCCTCGGTCGCCGAAATGGCAGCTGTGCGCGACGTGGCACCGGACGCGCAGTTGCACTACCACAACCCGGTGCGGTCGGAGGCCGAGATCGCCGCGGCGCTGGGCTTTGGCATTGCGTCCTGGTCGGTGGACCGCCCGGCGCAGTTGGCGAAGTTGAACGGTCTGCCCAAAGGCAGTGAGATCGCCGTGCGCCTGTGCCTGCCGGTGCCGGGGGCAGCTTATTGCTTTGGCTCGAAATTCGGCGCTGGGCCGGATGAGGCGGCGGCGCTGTTGCGGCAAGTGGCAGAGATGGGCTTCTGCCCCAGCCTGACCTTCCACCCCGGCACGCAATGCACCGATCCCAAGGCGTGGCAGGCCCTGATCGCCACCTCCGCCGCGGTGGCCCGCGACGCAGGCGTGCAGCTGAAGCGGCTGAATGTTGGGGGCGGTTTTGCGGCGGAGCGCGATGGCGCCAAACCCAATCTGGCCCCCGTTTTCGCCGCGATCCGCGCGGCCAGCCAGCAGAGCTTTGCCACGCCACCCGATATCGTTTGCGAACCGGGGCGCGCCATGGTGGCCGATTGCATGACGCTGGCCTTGCGGGTCAAACACGTCGAAGAGGGCGCCGTGTTCCTCAACGATGGCGTCTATGGCCACCTGGCCGAGTGGCGCGACATGCCGCCGGTGGCGCGGCTGCAGGTGATCACGCCGCAGGGGCGCCCCCGCCTTGGCCAACCCAACAAGCGGATCGTCTTTGGCCCAACCTGCGACAGTCTTGATCGACTGCCGGATCCGTTGCCCTTGCCCGACACTCTCACAGAGGGCGACTACCTGTTGATCCCCGGAATGGGCGCCTATTCCACCGCGCTGATCTGCGCCTTTAACGGCTATGGCCAGGCCCGGACCGTCACGATCGGGCAAAACGCCCAGACCCCATCTGGACAACACCGCGCGGCAATCTAGTGTCCCGCCCGTGAGGCAACCCAGCGCGGGAGAGAGCGGTATGGAGAAGTTCGGCAAAAGTCAGTCGGTTAAACGCGTCGAGGATGTGCGGTTCCTGACCGGGGCAGGCCGCTATGTCGATGACATTGCACCGGCTGAGGGGCTGCGCGCTTATGTGTTCCGCTCACCCGTTGCGCATGCCGAGATCACCACGCTGGATGTGTCGGATGCGCGTGCGGCCGAGGGCGTGCATCTGGTGGTAACCGCGCAGGACATGTTGGACGACGGCGTGAACACCGCGATGGCGGCCTCGCTGGTGACCAACCGCGACGGCAGCAAGGGCGCGGCGCCCAAACGCCCGTTCCTCGCAGAAGGCCGCGTGCGTTTTGTCGGCGAGGCGATTGCCGTCATAATCGCCGACACGCTGCAGCAGGCGCGCGATGCGGCTGAGCTCATCGAGTTCGACTATGACGAATTGCCGGTGCATCTGGACCTCGCTGCCGGTGGGCCGACCATCCATCCGGAGGCCCCCGAAAACCGTGCCTTCGACTATGGCTTGGGCGATGAGGCCGAAGTCGACACCGCCATCGCCAATGCCGCCCGCGTCGTGTCGCTGGATATCGAAGACAACCGGATCATCGTCAACGCGATGGAGCCGCGGGGTTGTTACGCCGAATGGCTGGACGGACGCCTGCACCTGTCGTTCAATGGGCAGGGGGTCTGGGGGATGAAAACCCAGCTCGCCAAGGCGCTGGGCCTCGATACCGATGCCATCCGCATCACCAACCCCGATGTGGGCGGCGGGTTCGGGATGAAGGCGATGTCCTACCCGGAATACTTCGTCGCCGCTTATGCCGCGCGCAAGCTGGGCCGCCCGGTGCGCTGGATGTCGGACCGCTCCGAGGCGATGCTCAGCGACAATGCAGGGCGCGACCTGACCACGCGGGCCGAGCTGGCGTTTGACGACAACAATCGGATCGTGGCCTATCGCGCGACAACGATTTGCAACCTTGGCGCTTACAATTCGCAATTCGCCCAGCCCATCCAGACCGAGCTCTTTTCCAAGGTGCTGACCGGCGTTTACGATATCCCGGCGGCCTATATGCGCTGCGAAGGGATCTACACCAACACCACGCAGGTCGACGCCTATCGCGGTGCTGGCCGGCCCGAGGCGATCTATGTGCTGGAACGCGCCATGGACCGGGCGGCGCGTGAGCTGGGCGTCGATCCGCTTGAGCTGCGCCGGATCAACTTTGTCCGCACCGATCAGTTTCCGTACAAGACCCGCAGCGGTGAAACCTATGATGTTGGCGATTTCCACAAGGTGCTGGCCCACGGCGCGCAGACCGCTGATATCGCTGGCTTTTCCGCCCGAATTGCGGCGTCCGAGGCGGCGGGCAAGCTGCGCGGGCTGGGACTCTGTTACTATATCGAAAGCATTTTGGGGAACCCTTCGGAGGACGTGAAGGTCGAATTCACCGAGGAGGGCGGCGCGCTGATCTATGTGGGCACGCAATCGAACGGGCAGGGGCACGAGACGGTTTTTGCCCAGTTCCTGTCAGACCAGACGGGCATTCCTGCTGACCGGATCGCCGTGGTGCAGGGCGACAGTGACCTGATTGCGCGCGGTGGCGGCACGGGCGGATCGCGTTCGGTCACCGTGCAGGCCAATGTCACCTTGCAGGCGGTCTCGGACATGATCACCGGGTTTTCCGTGTTTCTTGCGGATCAGATGGGAGTCGCGGCCGAGGATGTGCAGTTTGACGACGAACGCTTTCGCGCCGAGGGGTCAAACCTGACACCGACGATGCTCGAGGCCGCGCAGATGGCGCGTGACGCGGGGCGTGAGGATCTGCTGAGCTGGCAGGCGACCGCGCAGCTTGCGGCGCGCAGCTTTCCCAATGGCGTGCACATCGCCGAGGTTGAGGTGGACCCGGAGACTGGGTCCGTGATCGTCGATCGCTATGCCGTCGTCGATGATTTTGGCAATCTGATCAACCCGATGCTGGCCGAGGGGCAGGTGCATGGCGGGGTGGTGCAGGGGATCGGACAGGCACTGACCGAGCGGGTGGTTTATGATGAAGATGGCCAATTGTTGAGCGCAAGTTTTATGGACTACGCGATGCCAAGGGCCGATGATGTGCCCATGATCGCGTTTGACGTTGAACCCGTGCCCTCGACCACCAACCCGATGGGGATGAAGGGCTGTGGCGAGGCGGGTACGGTGGGCGCGATGGCGGCTACGGCCAACGCGGTACAGGACGCGCTATGGGCGCGCGGGGTGCGACAGGCGGATATGCCGTTCACGCCGCAACGGGTCTGGAGCATGTTGCAGGATGACGCAATCGCGGCTGAGTGACAGGATACTGGGATGGGTCCGGCGGCGCTTTGCCACCGGCCATTCCGCTTATGTGCGCCGCCGCGGCCCGATTGACCATGTAATCATCCTTGACGGCACGATGTCGTCGACCGTCCCGGGTGAGGAAACCAATGCCGGCCTGACCTGGAAGCTTTTGTGCGAAGAGGGCCATGCGTCGGTCTATTACGAGGCGGGCGTGCAGTGGCGCAATTGGCGCTCGGCTGCGGATGTGATGATGGGGCGCGGGATCAACCGCCAGATCCGGCGCGCCTATGGCTATCTGGCGTCGCGCTACCGACCAGGGGACCGGATTTTCCTAATGGGCTATTCGCGCGGGGCCTTTGCGGCGCGGTCTTTGGCCGGGGTGATTGACCGGGTGGGGCTCTTGCGGGCCGATGCCGCAACTGTACGCAATATCCGCCAGATCTATCGCCTCTATCGCTTTGATCCCGATGGTGAGGCTGCGCGGCGCTTTGCGCAGCGCCATTGCCACCCGGAGGCGCCGATCGAGATGGTGGGGGTCTGGGACACGGTCAAGGCGCTGGGCCTGAGGCTGCCGCTGCTCTGGCGCTTTTCCGAACCCACACATGCGTTTCACAGCCACGAGTTGGGGCGGACAAGCCGGCACGGGTTTCACGCGATAGCGCATGATGAAACGCGCCTGGCCTATGGTCCGGTGCTCTGGGCGTGCCCGCCGGAGTTTGACGGGCGGCTGGAACAGGTCTGGTTTCGCGGCACTCATGGCGATGTCGGCGGGCAGTTGGGCGGGTTTGCCCCGGCCCGGCCGCTGGCCAATATCCCCCTGGTCTGGATGCTGGAGCATTTGGAGGGGTGTGCGTTGGCCTTGCCTGTGGGATGGCGCGACCGGTTCCCAGGTGACATGGACGCGCCGTCGGTGGGCACGTGGCGCGGGATGGGCAAGCTCTTTCTGCTGCGGGCGCCGCGCGTGGTGGGGCAGGACCGATCCGAGCGCTTGCATCCCAGCGTCACGGAAAAGGCCGCGCATGACGCGCTGGGAGAGGCCACATGAGGGCGGTCAAGGTTTTTGGTAACAAATTCTTTACGCCTCTTCAAACTGTGGCTTTTGTGCCTATCTAAGAGACGTGCCACGGAGCCGGAACCTTCGAGGCACCTTCACTGTCCCTCGTTCCGTGACTGGCGCCCAAGTGTCGACTTGGGCGCTTTTTCTTTTGGGATTTGCAGGTTAGCGTGCCGGGTATGAGTTACACGGATGCAGATCTGAAACACATCCTGACCCGGACCAAGGTGGTCGCGGTGGTTGGGGTGTCGATGAACCCGGTGCGGCCAAGCTATTTCGTGGCGCGCTATCTGTCGTTGAAGGGCTTCACCGTGATTCCGGTAAACCCGGGCCATGCAGGAGAGCGGCTTTTTGGGCAAGAGGTGCGTGGCTGGTTGGAGGACTGCCCCGAAACGGTGGATATGGTGGATATCTTTCGCCGCTCAGACCATGTGCCGCCGATTGTCGAGACGGCTTTGGAATGCCTACCAAATCTGCATACGATCTGGATGCAGATTGGTGTCGAGCATCGTACGGCGGCGGAGATGGCCGAGGCGCGGGGGGTGGACGTGGTGATGAACCGCTGTCCGAAGATCGAGTATCAACGGCTTTTTGGCGAGCTGCGCATGGGCGGGTTCAATACCGGGGTGATTTCGTCAAAGCTCTGACGTTGTGCGGCGCTGTTCGACTGCGTCGAAGGCGCCCCGCCCACCGTCCCATCGGCACTTTAGGACTGAGGCCGGGAGGCTTTTTCCTGCAGGCCAGATTGCGCTTGCCGACGGGCGAGTTCGGCCATCACATCGTCCAAGGATACGCCGCGGGATTGCAGCATGACCAGCAGGTGAAAGAGCACGTCGGCGGCCTCGGCCGTCAGCGCGGTGCGGTCGCCGCGGACCGCTTCGATCACCGCCTCGACCGCCTCTTCGCCAAATTTTTCGGCGCATTTCTCAGGGCCCTTGGCCAGGAGCTTGGCGGTCCAGCTTTGGTCCGGGTCGGCCTCGGCGCGGGCGGCGATGATGGCGGCGAGATCGTCGAGTGTCATGTCAGCCTCACCGGGATGCCGGCTGCGGCCATATGCGCCTTGGCTTCGGCGATGGTGTAGGTGCCGAAGTGAAAGATCGACGCGGCCAGTACTGCGCTGGCGTGGCCTTCTGTCACGCCTTCGACCAGGTGGTCCAGCGTGCCAACCCCGCCGCTGGCGATCACCGGGATGTCGACGGCATCGGCGATGGTGCGGGTGAGCGGCAGGTTGAACCCGGCCTTGGTTCCGTCGCGATCCATCGAGGTCAGCAGGATCTCTCCTGCGCCTTTTGCTGCAACCGTGCGGGCAAATTCCACCGCGTCGATGCCAGTGGATTTGCGGCCGCCATGGGTGAAAATCTCCCACCGGTCGGGGGCAACGGATTTCGCATCGATGGCGCAGACGATGCATTGGCTGCCGAATTGATCGGCGGCCTCGGCCACCACGTCCGGGTTGGCCACCGCGGCGGAATTGAAGCTGACCTTGTCCGCCCCCGCCAGCAGCAGGGCGCGCACATCGGCCACCGTCCGGACGCCGCCGCCCACCGTCAGCGGGATAAAGCAGTGTTCCGCCGTGCGCGTGACCACGTCAAACATCGTGCCGCGGTTTTCATGCGTGGCGTGGATGTCCAGAAAGCAAATCTCATCCGCGCCGGCGGCGTCATAGGCTTGCGCGGCATCCACCGGATCGCCGGCATCGCGCAGGTCGACAAAGTTCACACCTTTGACAACACGGCCATCGGCCACGTCCAGACAGGGGATGATGCGGGTTTTGAGCATAGGGTTGGCCTAGCCTGTCTGTCGTGCGTTGTGAAGGCCGCGTCTCAGGGTTTCAGCGCCTTCAGCGCCTCGGAGAGGTCGAGCGCGCCGTCATAAAGCGCCCGGCCCGAGATCGCGCCGTTCAGTGCGACGCCGCAATCGCGCAGGGCAATCAGGTCCGCCAAAGACGACACCCCGCCACTGGCGATCACCGGAATGCTCACCGCGCGGGCAAGCTCTGCGGTGGCCTCCACATTCGGGCCCTGCATGGCGCCGTCGCGGTTGATGTCGGTATAGATGATCGCCGCCACGCCGGCGTCCTCGAACGAACGCGCGAGGTCGACCGCGTCGACATCCGTTTCCTCAGCCCAGCCTTTGGTCGCCACACGGCCGCCGCGCGCATCGATCCCCACCGCGATCTTGCCGGGAAAGGTCTGTGCTGCCTCGCGCACAAGGTCGGGGTTTTCCACCGCCACAGTGCCCAGGATCACCCGGGCAAGGCCTTTGGACAGCCACATCTCGATCGTCGCCATATCGCGGATCCCGCCGCCCAGCTGCGCCGGGGTATTGGTCTGGCCAAGGATCGCCTCGACCGCGCCGGCATTCACCGGCTGCCCGGCAAAGGCACCATTCAGATCCACCAGATGCAGCCATTCACACCCCGCCGCCACAAACTCCAAAGCTTGCGCGGCGGGGTCGTCATTGAAGACCGTGGCTTTGTCCATATCGCCACGCAGCAGGCGAACAGCCTTTCCATCTTTGAGGTCGATGGCGGGGTAGAGGATCATATTTCGTGTCCTTGGCGAGCTTTGGCGACCGTAAAACATGACGTGAGGGCAGATGCAACGCGACCCGGCGTCAGTCTTGATCGGCGGGCCTGGTTTACGTCAGGATCGGTCAAGTCAAGTTGGAGGAGGACACCATGAGACTGATCGCAATCGCTGCAGGGATGATCCTGGCCGCCGGGGCCGCGCTGGCCGACCCGGTGCTGGGCACGTGGAAGACGCAGGTGGATGACGGCGCCTATGCGCATGTGCGGATGACGACCTGTTCGGGCAAGATCTGCGGGGTCATCACGCGGACCTTCAACGACACCGGCGAATACGAGTCTGAAAACAAGGGCAAAACGCTGGTCATCAACATGGTGCCGCGGGGCAATGGCCGGTACGAAGGCCGGGTCTGGCGGCCGTCGAACAACAAGATTTACATCGGCAAGATGACCCTCAGTGGCAACAGCCTCGCGTTGCGTGGCTGCGTCGTGGGCGGGCTTCTATGCTCGAAACAGACTTGGTCGCGCCTTCAGTAAAGGCCTGTCGCAGGGCCGCGCCACACCCAAGGCGCGGCCCGCGGATCACGGCGCCCAACGCAGGAAATTTGCGATCATCCGTAGCCCGGTTGCAGCGCTTTTTTCCGGGTGAAACTGCAACCCGATGCAATTGTCGCGCGCCGCAACGGCGGTGACGTCCCCGCCATACTCCACATGCGCGATGCGCTGGGTCAGATCGCCCAGCTGCATCTGGTAGGAATGCACGAAATAGGCGTGCTCTCCAGTCGCAACCCCGTCCAGGACCGGATGCGGCAAATCGATCACCAGATCGTTCCAGCCCATATGCGGCACCTTCAACGCCTTGTCAGACGGCGCGATATGCACCACCTCGCCATCGATCCAACCAAGTCCCTCGGTCTCGCGATACTCATGCCCCTTACGCGCCATCAGCTGCATGCCGACGCAAATTCCCAGAAACGGCCGCCCCTTTTCTTCTACCGCCTCAATCAACGCGGCAAACACCCCGGCATTGCGCAGCGCCTCGGCACAGGCCGGAAAGGCACCGTCCCCCGGCAGCACCACCCGGTCGGCCCGCGCCACCACATCCGGATCCGCCGTCACCACAACCGCGCCGGCCTCCGTTTCCCGCGCCATGCGCTCAAACGCCTTTTCGGCCGAATGCAGATTGCCGCTTTCGTAATCGATGATGGCTGTCAGCATATCTTGCGCACCACTTCCTGCTTCATCTTGCCGAATAAACTCCACGGGGGTCCGGGGGTGTGAACCCCCCGGCGCTTCCCCGCAGGCTCAAAGCGTCCCTTTAGTCGAAGGCACCGCATCCGCCTTGCGGGGATCGGTTTCCACCGCCTCGCGCAGCGCCCGCGCGACCGATTTGAACGCCGCCTCGGCGATGTGATGGCTGTTCAGCCCATGCAAGGCATCCACATGCAGGGTGATCCCGCCATGGGTCGACAAGGCCTGAAAGAACTCACGCACCAGCTCGGTATCGAACGTGCCGATCTTGGGCGTCGGCAGGTCCACATTCCAAACCAGAAACGGCCGCCCCGACAGATCAAGCGCCGCCCGCACCAGAGCATCATCCATCGGCAAAAGACACGCGCCATAGCGCCGGATGCCGCGCTTGTCGCCTAGCGCCTGCGCCAAGGCCTGGCCCAACGCGATGCCGGTATCCTCGACCGTGTGGTGATCGTCGATATGAAGATCCCCCGTCGCGCGGACCGTCATGTCGATCAAAGCGTGGCGCGCCAGTTGGTCCAGCATATGGTCAAAGAACCCCACGCCGGTCTGGTTGTCATAGCGGCCCGTGCCATCCAGATCGATGTCCACGGTGATGTCGGTTTCCGCCGTCTTGCGGCTGACGCTGGCCTTGCGCATGGGAAATCTCCTTGGCTCAGGCCGGCTTATAGGGTGCGCGATGGCCGGGGCCAAGGGCCGCAATTTGGTCATTGCCCCGCCGTGGCCCCTGTGCCAGCCTTGATACGAAAGGAGCCCGCCTTATGCGCCTGCCCAACTCCCTTTGCGCCTTGCTTGGCCTTGCCCTGCTGCTGGCATCGGCCCTCCCGGCCGAGGCGCGCCGGGTCTATGCCGGGGAAGAGGCGCAGGCGTTGAAATGCGCCTGGATCATCTCGGCCACCGCCACCGCGCTGGAACAGGCAGAGGTGATTTCGACCCGCGATATGGAGGTGTCGATCGCGGTCAGCGCCCGGATGCTGCAACTTTACGTCAGCGGGACCGAACGCCAAAAGCTCGCCGCTTTAGAGGCCGTGGGGGACCGGCGCGACATCAAGACAACGCTGGGCGAGTTTCAACGCGAATCCCGCGCCTGCCTGCGCAAGTTCCCGGTCTGAAACCGCTGTCCCGATACCCTGAAAACGCAACCTACTGGAGCGGGCGAGGCGATTCGAACGCCCGACCCTAACCTTGGCAAGGTTATGCTCTACCCCTGAGCTACGCCCGCATGCCAGTCGGTCTGATCATTTGGAGCGGGCGAGGCGATTCGAACGCCCGACCCTAACCTTGGCAAGGTTATGCTCTACCCCTGAGCTACGCCCGCGCACCAAATGGTCCCGGCGATGTAAAAGGATGCGGGCGACACTTCAAGTGCAAAATCGGCGCACCCGCTGGTTTTTGCGCCTGCTCAGGTCACGCCATGCAGGATCAGACCCAGGGCCGTGACCAGGATCATCGTCATGGTCAGCACCATGCCACCGACCCGCAGCGCCATGATATTCGGCCGGCGGGAAAACCCCACCGCGTGCATCACCCGGCCCGCCAACAGGGTCAGGCCCAAGGCGTGCACGCCAAGGTCCGGCGCGCCCTGCAACTCCGCCAGCAGCAAGAGCAAAACCCCGAAAGGTGCGTATTCGGCGCAATTGGCCTGCGCCCGCATCCGTTGCAATAGCCGCCGGTCCCCTTCGTCCCCCAGCGACAGCCGATTGCTGCGGCGATAGGTGATGACGCGCAGGCTGAGGCCGATGAAGAGCAGCGCCAGAGCGGCAGCGTAAAGCGCGGTGATCGGGGCCATCGGGGGATCCTCCTTCGCAAAACCTGTTTACGCCGAATTGTCATCAAGGCTCACCTGCGCGGGTTCGCTCAGCACATCCTCGCTGTGCAGGATCAGGCCGGCATCGTGAAAGAGCGCCACGCCATAAGCGCCTGGCTCATCAATCGAGTCCCCGGTGCCTTCCTTGCCCAGCAGCATTGGCATCTGGTGGCAAGTGCTCTTCAAAACCGTCCAGGCCAGGCCGCCGACATGGCCCGAGATCGTCCGATGCACGTGGCCGCAGATCAGGTGCCGCACCTGCGGGAACTCCTTGAGAAGGTCGAGAAACGCCGTGTCATTGGCCAGCCGGATGCGATCCATCCCGTCGAACCCGGTGACAAACGGCGGGTGATGCATGGCGATGATGACGGGTCTATCGCCCCCCTCCTGCAAGCGGGCACGCAGCCAGCCCAGCCGCTTGTCACACAAATACCCGCCATGGCGCGGCGCGGTGCCGGTCTCATCAAGCGTATCCAGAACGATCAACCGGACTGGCCCCAGCTCCAACATGCCCTGCGCAAACCCGTTTTCGTCCCGCATCGCCTCAGGGAAAGCAGCGAAATAGGGCGCCCGCAGGTCGTGATTGCCCAGCGTGGCGGTCACCGGCAGCGGGCAGTTGTCGAGCAGGCCGCGCAAGGCGGCGTATTGCGCGGCGGTCCCATGATGCGTCAGATCGCCAGTGATCAGCACATGCGCCGCATCCGGGTGCCGCTCCAGCGCGTGCCGCAAGGCCTCAGCAAAGCGCTTCGCCGGGTCGAGCCCGATGATCCGCGCCCGCGGCTCGGTGATGTGCAGATCGGTAAAGATCAAAACCTTATACATGCGCCCTCACGTCCGCCACGCGTTCAACCGCAGCTAAGCGAAGCGCGCGGGTCAACACAAGGCAGGGAACGCGCATGGCGTCTTGCGCGCTACTCCAACTCCACCAGCAGGTCCTTTGTGTCGATCTGGGCGCCAGTTGTGACGTGGACGGCTTTGATCACGGCGTCGCGTTCGGCGTGGAGGCCGGTTTCCATCTTCATCGCTTCGATGGTCAGCAAGAGGTCGCCCTCTTTCACCTTTTTGCCCGCTTGCGCAGCGACGGTGGCGACGACACCCGGCATCGGGGCGCCCACGTGGTTGGCGTTGCCAAGCTCGGCCTTGGGGCGGGCGGCGGTGGTGGCTTTGGCCTTGCGGTCAGGCACGCGGATGGTACGGGGCTGGCCGTTGAGTTCAAAGAACACCCGCACCTCGCCATCATCCTGGGTGTCGCCCACGGCGATCAGGCGAATTTCCAGCGTCTTGCCCGGGTCGATCTCAGCGGTGATCTCTTCACCCGGTTCCATGCCGTAAAAGAACGTCCGCGTCGGCAGGGTGCGCACCGGGCCATAGGTGCGGTGCCGGCCCATGTAGTCGAGGAAGACCTTGGGATACATCAGGTAGCCCGAGAGATCCTCGTCATCGACGGGTTTGCCCTCCATCTCGGCCGAGACCTTTGCCCGGGTTTCTTCCAGATCGATCGGTGCGGCCTTGAGCCCGGGGCGGTCGGTGAAGGGCGTTTCGTCCTTGAGGATCTTTTTCTGGATCGCCTTGGGCCAGCCGCCCGGCGGTTGGCCCAAAGATCCGCGCATCATATCAATCACACTGTCGGGAAAGCTCACATCGGTTTCGGGGTCCTCGACATCCGAGCGCGTCAAGCCCTGGCTGACCATCATCAGCGCCATGTCGCCCACGACCTTTGAGGACGGCGTCACCTTGACGATATCGCCGAACATCTGGTTCACGTCGGCATAGGTCTGGGCGACCTCGTGCCAGCGCTCTTCCAGCCCCAGAGACCGCGCCTGCGCCTTGAGATTGGTGAACTGACCGCCCGGCATCTCGTGCAGATAGACCTCGGAGGCGGGGGCCTGCTGGGCGGATTCGAAGGCGGCGTATTGGCCGCGCACGGCCTCCCAATAGTTGGAAATCTCGCGGATTGCACTGATGTCCAGCCCGGTGTCCCGCTCGGTATGGCGGAAGGCCTCGACGATCGAGCCCAGCGTCGGCTGGCTGGTGTTGCCTGAGAGCGCGTCCATCGCGCCGTCCACCGCATCCGCGCCCGCCTCGGCGGCGGCAACAATGGTGGCGATGGCGGCACCGGAGGTATCATGCGTGTGGAAGTGGATCGGCAGGCCGACCTCTTCTTTCAACGCGCGGATCAAAGGCCCAGCGGCTGAGGCCTTGAGCAGCCCGGCCATGTCCTTGAGCCCCAGCACATGACAGCCTGAATCGCGCAGCTCTTTGCCCATGGCGACGTAGTATTTCAGGTCATACTTGGCGCGGTCGGGGTCGAGCACGTCGCCGGTGTAACAGATCGCCCCTTCCAGCACGCGGCCGGTATCCAAAACCGCATCCATGGCGACGCGCATGTTCTCGACCCAGTTGAGGCTGTCAAAGACGCGGAAGACATCGACACCCGTCTCGGCCGCCTGTTTGACAAAGAACTGCACCACATTGTCAGGGTAGTTGGTGTAGCCCACGCCATTGGCCCCGCGCAGCAGCATCTGGGTCATCACGTTGGGCATTCTGGAGCGCAGATCACGCAGGCGCTGCCACGGGCATTCTTGCAGGAACCGGTAGGCCACGTCGAACGTCGCCCCGCCCCAGCATTCAACGCTGAAAAGCTGCGGCAGGTTGGCGGCATAGGCGGGTGCGACCTTGATCATGTCGAGGCTGCGCATCCGTGTGGCGAGCAGCGACTGGTGCCCGTCGCGCATGGTGGTGTCGGTGATCAGCAGCTTTTTCTCGGCCGCCATCCAGTCGGCCACCGCTTGCGGGCCTTTCTCCTCGAGCAACGTCTTGGTGCCTGCAGGCGGCGTTTCCACGCGCCGCGCAGGGACGCGGGCGGGCTTCAGTTCGGGGTGGGGTTTCGGGCGGTTTTCCACCTCGGGATGCCCGTTGACGGTGATGTCAGCGATATAGGTCAGCACCTTGGTGCCGCGGTCGCGCCGTTTCGAGAACTGGAAGAGCGCGGGCGTCTCGTCGATAAATTTGGTGGTGTATTGGTTGTTCAGAAACGTTGGGTGTTTCAGCAGGTTCTCGACAAAGGCGATATTGGTGCTGACACCGCGGATGCGGAATTCGCGCAAGGCGCGGTCCATCCGGGCAATCGCCTTTTCCGGCGTCTGCGCCCAGGCGGTGACCTTGACCAGCAGCGAGTCGTAGTAGCGTGTGATCACACCGCCCGCATAGGCCGTGCCACCATCCAGACGGATGCCCATACCAGTGGCGGCGCGATAGGCGGTGATGCGGCCGTAATCCGGGATGAAGCTGTTTTGTGGATCTTCGGTGGTGATCCGGGTCTGCAACGCGTGGCCGTTGAGGCGGATATCGTATTGGCTGGCTTTACCGGTGGCCTCAGCGAGGCTCTTGCCCTCGGCGATCATGATCTGCGCCTGAACGATGTCGATGCCGGTGACTTCCTCGGTCACCGTATGTTCGACCTGCACGCGCGGGTTCACCTCGATGAAGTAGAACTTGCCGGTCTCCATATCCATCAGGAACTCGACCGTGCCGGCGCATTCGTAATGCACATGGGCGCAGATCTTGCGGCCAAGCTCACAGAGCTCTTCGCGCTGCGCCTCGCTGAGATACGGCGCAGGGGCGCGTTCGACGACCTTCTGGTTGCGGCGCTGGACCGAACAATCGCGTTCGTAAAGGTGATAGATGTTGCCCTGCTTGTCGCCGAGGATCTGCACCTCCACATGCCGGGCACGGGTGATCATCTTTTCCAGATAGCCTTCGCCATTGCCAAAGGCGGCCTCGGCCTCGCGCCGGCCTTCCAGCACCTTTTCCTGCAGCTCATCCGGCCCGTTGATCGGCCGCATCCCGCGCCCGCCGCCGCCCCAGCTGGCCTTGAGCATCAGCGGATAGCCAATCTCGCCCGCCTCCTTGGTGATCGCTTTGAAATCATCGCCCAACACGTCTGTTGCCGGGATCACCGGCACACCGGCGGCAATCGCCACCTTGCGAGCGCTGGCCTTGTCGCCAAGGGCGCGCATGGTTTCGGCCTTGGGCCCGATAAAGGTGATGTCATGCGCGTCGCAGGCATCGACGAAATCGGGGTTTTCCGACAACAGCCCATAGCCCGGATGGATCGCATCCGCGCCGCATTCACGCGCCACGCGGATGATCTCGTCAATGCTCAGATACGCCTGCACCGGTCCCATGCCTTCGCCGATGCGGTAGGCCTCGTCCGCCTTGAAGCGATGCAAGCCCAGCTTGTCCTCTTCGGCATAGACCGCAACGGTGCGTTTGCCCATCTCGTTGGCCGCGCGCATGATGCGGATCGCAATCTCGCCCCGGTTGGCGATGAGGATTTTCTGAAAATCGGGCATGGCAGCGTTCCTGACGTAAAGCGGTGGCCTCGTGTCTAGGGAATTAACCCAAGCGTCACAACTCGTAGAAGTGGGTAGATGTCGCATCCTACCAGCAAATCTGCGAGCGCTTCGCGTTTACGATTTGTTAATCTTTTGCTATGCTTTCGATATGGCAAGCGAAATGGAACTCGGCGCAATCTTGTGCAGCCTTATCCTTGGTGGGGATATGGAGGTTCCGCATGACTACGTGGCTGCAGGAACAAAGCGCCACATTCGCGTTGATTGCGAAACGCCTACTCACGTCGTCGAATTAGGAATGGACAAAAAGCGGTCGTCCTTTGACAGCCTGCATCAGGCGCTTTTCGCTGCAGAGATCACCGGCAATTTGCCGATGGTGGTGATCGTTGACACGAATGGCATCGAAGAAGGCGAGGAATTCCAGATAGAGACCGTCGCGCGACGCACCGGTGTGAGTTATCTGACCGTGGACAAAGACTTTTTGATCCGCTGGCAAATGACTGCGCCGTTCCGGGATTCTCAGAAAGTGCCGCTCTTCGGATACTGAATAGCCCGACCGCGCAAGTCGGCGGGGCGGGCGACGCCGAGTTGGCCGAGATTGGCGGTCAGGTCGCGGGTCAGGATGTCGATCAGGTGGGCGGGGCCGGTGTTCCCCAAGGCGCCCAGGGCGTAGTGCCAGGGCCGGCCCAGCATCACGAAATCCGCCCCCAGGGCGATGGCGCGTAACATGTCGAGCCCGCCGCGAATACCGCTGTCAAAGATCAGCGGCAGGTCGGTCGCGGCGCGGAGGGCGGGCAGGGCCTCGATGCTGGCAAGGCTGCCGTCGAACTGCCGCCCGGAATGGTTCGAGACCCACAGCGCATCGACCCCGGCCTTTTCCAGACGCGGAGCATCCTCGGCGCGCATGACGCCTTTGACGACCAGCGGCCCCCGCCAATGCTCACGCAACCAGGCGAGGTAGTCCCAATCCGGCGCGGTGCGCAGTAGGTAGCCCACATGCGCCGTGGAATCGCGGCTTTGCGTGTCGCTGCTATACGCGTCCAGCGTGCGCATCCGCGGCATCCCCAGTTGCGCCATGCCCAAGGCCCAGGCCGGTCGCAGTGCCACCTGCGCCAGAAGGCGCGGGGTCAGGCGCGGCGGCTGGGTCAGACCGGAACGCAGCTGCCGTTCGCGGCGCGAGGCGATGGGGACATCGACGGTGAGCACAAGGGTATGAAACCCCGCCTCTTGCGCCCGTTTCAGCATGTCCTTGCGGATCTCCGGATCGCGCGGCGGGTAGAGCTGATACCAGCCCTTGCCGCCCGTCAGCGGCCCGATCTCTTCGGGAGTGGCCGCCGCCACGGTGGAAAGCGTGTAGGGCAGCCCGGCCTTGGTGGCCGCACGGGCCAGCTTCGCCTCGGCCCCCGGCCAGATCAGGCCGGACATCCCTACCGGCGCCACGCCGAAGGGCAGGGGGTGGGCCTCCCCCAACAGCGTCGCGGTCAGATCCGCCGCAACCTCGCCATGCAGAATGGACGGGTCAAACAGCACCCCATCAAACGCCGCACTGTTGCGCCGGGTCGTCGCCTCGCTCCCCGTGCCGCTGTCGAGATATTCCCAGACGAATTTCGGAATCCGCCGCCGTGCCTGGGTGCGCAGGTCCGATATGGCGGGGAAACGGGCGTTGAGGTCCATTCCGCCATCTGAAACCGGATCACGACAGCGCTGCAAGGGGCGAAATGCGCCGCGTCTCAAACGCTTGCAGGGCTTCCATGCAAATGGCGGAACAATTGTGGAACGTGGCTTTCTTTTGTGACGCTTGAGCGCTATCCTTTCGGCATGAGCAGTTTTGATGACATGGACGCCTTTGAAGGCGCCTCGCTGGCGGCGCGCGCCATGGCCGCGCGGCCGGCGCCCTATCTGGACGAGCTGAACCCGGCGCAGCGCGAGGCGGTGGAAACGTTGGACGGCCCGGTGCTGATGCTGGCCGGCGCGGGCACCGGCAAGACCAAGGCGCTGACCGCGCGGATTGTGCATCTTTTGAACACCGGGCGGGCGCGCCCGAACGAGATCCTCGCAGTGACCTTCACCAACAAGGCCGCGCGCGAGATGAAGAACCGCGTCGGCAGCATGCTGGGCCAGACGGTGGAGGGGATGCCGTGGCTGGGGACCTTTCACTCGATCTGTGTGAAACTGCTGCGCCGTCATGCGGAACTGGCGGGGCTGAAGTCGAACTTCACAATCCTCGATACCGATGATCAGCTGCGCCTGCTCAAGCAACTGGTCTCTGCCGCCGGGATCGATGACAAACGCTGGCCCGCGCGGCAGTTGGCCAGCATCATCGACGGCTGGAAGAACCGCGCGCTGACGCCCGACAAGGTGCCCGCCGCTGATGCCAGCGCCTACAATCAGCGCGGTCCGGAGCTTTATGCACAGTACCAGGCGCGCCTGCGTGAGCTGAACGCCGTCGATTTCGGTGACCTGCTCTTGCACATGGTCACGATCTTTCAAAACCACGAGGACGTGCTGGAGCAATATCAACGCTGGTTCCGCTATATCCTGGTCGACGAGTATCAGGATACAAACGTCGCTCAGTACCTCTGGCTGCGTCTGCTGGCCGCCGGGCATCGCAACATCTGCTGCGTCGGGGATGACGACCAGTCGATTTATGGCTGGCGCGGGGCCGAGGTGGGCAACATCCTGCGCTTTGAGAAGGATTTCGAGGGCGCGCATGTGGTGCGGCTGGAACAGAACTACCGCTCCACCCCGCATATCCTCGCCGCCGCGTCGGGGGTGATCGCGGGTAACAAGGGGCGGCTGGGCAAGACGCTGTTTACCGATCTGCCCGAGGGCGAAAAGCTCCGCCTGATCGGCCATTGGGACGGCGAGGAAGAGGCGCGCTGGATCGGCGAAGAGATCGAGGCGATGCAAGGCGGCACCCGCGGGATGCGCCCGGTCAGCCTCGATGAAATGGCCATCCTTGTGCGCGCCTCCCACCAGATGCGGGCGTTTGAAGACCGGTTCCTGACCATCGGCTTGCCCTATCGCGTCATCGGCGGGCCACGGTTCTACGAGCGGATGGAGATCCGCGATGCCATGGCCTATTTCCGGCTGGTGGTCAGCCCGGATGACGATTTGGCGTTTGAGCGCATCGTCAACACCCCGAAACGTGGCCTCGGCGACAAGGCGCAGCAGACCATTCAGGTCACCGCGCGCTCCAACGGGGTGTCACTGCTCGAAGGCGCGGCGTTGGCCGTCGAGCAGGGGTTGATCAAGGGCAAGGGCGGGGCGGCCTTGGGCCAGTTGGTGAGTGACCTTGTCCGCTGGGGCCGGATGACCGGTGATGCCTCAATGACCCATATGGAACTGGCCGAGATCGTGCTCGACGAAAGCGGCTATACGACCATGTGGCAGAACGACAAGACGCCCGAGGCACCGGGGCGGCTGGAGAACCTCAAGGAATTGATCAAGGCCTTGGAAGGGTTCGAGAATCTGCAAGGCTTCCTCGAACATGTCAGCCTGATCATGGACAATGAACAGGACGATGGCGGCGCCAAGGTCAGCATCATGACGCTGCACGCCGCCAAGGGGCTGGAGTTTCCCGCCGTGTTCCTGCCGGGGTGGGAGGATGGGCTGTTTCCGTCGCAACGCTCGATGGATGAAAGCGGGGTGAAAGGCCTCGAAGAGGAACGCCGGCTGGCCTATGTGGGCATCACGCGGGCAGAGGAGGTCTGCACGATCTCCTTTGCCGCCAACCGGCGGGTGTTTGGGCAGTGGCAATCGTCGATGCCGTCGCGCTTTATCGATGAACTGCCCGAGGCGAATGTCGAGGTGCTGACGCCGCCAGGGCTCTATGGTGGCGGTTATGGCGCGGCGGGGATGTCGTCGGGGATCGAAAGCCGGGCGGCGGAGGCGAATGTCTACAACTCGCCGGGTTGGAAACGCCTGCAGGCGCGGCAAGCGGACCGCCCCGTGAGCCAGCCGCGCGAAAGCCGTAACACGGTGATCGACCTCGATGCAGTGTCCGCCTACACGGTTGGTGACCGGGTGTTTCACCAGAAATTCGGCTATGGCGGGATTGTCGGGATCGAAGGCGACAAGCTGGAGATCGAGTTCGACAAGGCGGGCGTCAAGAAGGTGGTGGCGAAGTTTGTGATGTCGCCGGACGACGTGCCGTTTTGAGGCGTTGCGCGATTTTGGGGCTCTGCCCCGTCATTGACTTTGTCAATCACTCCCCGAGGTATTTTTGAACCAGAGAAGCAGGGGACGTGGTGCTGTCAGGTGATGGGCAGCGGCGCGTCAGGTTTGGTTTGGTCCATCACGATCTGGCTTTGCACTCGAGCGACGGTGGGATGGGCCAGCAGCACCTCGTGGATCAACCGGTTGAGCGCGGGCAGATCGGGGCAGAAAACGCGCAAGAGGTAATCGGCCTCGCCCGTCATGGTCCAGGCCGAGGTGATCTCGGCCCGTGTGCGCAAAAGGCGGGCGAAATCGCCGCTTTCCAGTTTGCCGTGCCGCGCCAGTTGCACCTGAACAAAGGCCTGGATCGCGAGGCCCAGCTTGGCCGCATCCAGTCGCGCGCCATAACCGCGGATCAGCCCGGCGGCCTCGAGCCGCTGGCGGCGGCGGCCGGCCTGGCTGGGGGAGAGGTTCAAGATAGCGCCGAGGTCTTGTGATGTGGCGGTGCCATCGCGTTGCAGCGCGGCAAGCAGGGCGATGTCGGTCGGGTCAAGATCGTGCATGATACGCGCAGTGTACGCACAGATCACGCATCATTCCAGATATTCGCTGCAGGTTTGCGCACTCTCCGCATGGTGCAAAGCGTAGAATAACCCTGCGAACAGAGAGAAAAGGAAACGCCATGGGCCCGTTCCCGCATGACGCCCCGCAGTCGAAGATCACCGCAGACAACCCCGCCGGGACCGACGGGTTTGAATTTGTCGAATTCGCCCATCCCGATCCGCAGGCCCTGCGCGACGTCTTCACCAAAATGGGCTACGCCCATGTCGCCAACCACAAGACCAAGCAGATCGAACTTTGGCAGCAGGGCGACATCACCTATGTGCTGAACGCCGAACCGGGCAGCTTTGCCGCACGCTTTGTCGAAGAGCACGGGCCCTGCGCGCCGTCGATGGCGTGGCGGGTGGTGGACGCCCAGAAGGCGTTTGACCACGCGGTGGCCAAGGGCGCCGAGCCTTATACCGGCGACGACAAGACCGTGGATTGGCCGGCGATCAAGGGGATCGGGGGCAGCCTGATCTACTTCACAGATCAGTATTACGACACCTCACCCTACAACACCGAGTTTGACTGGATCGCGCAATCTAAGCCGCGCGGGGTTGGGTTCTACTATCTCGATCACCTCACCCACAACGTGTTCAAGGGCAATATGGACACGTGGTTTTCGTTCTACGGCGATCTCTTCAACTTTCGCGAAATCCGGTTTTTCGACATCCAGGGCAAGTTCACTGGCCTCTTCAGCCGGGCGCTGACCTCGCCTTGTGGCCGCATCCGCATCCCGATCAACGAGGATCGTGGTGAGAAGGGCCAGATCGTCGCCTATCTAGAGAAATACAAGGGCGAAGGCATCCAGCACATCGCTGTGGGGGCGCGTGACATCTATGACGCCACCGATGCGATCGCCGCGGCTGGCCTCAAGTTCATGCCCGGCCCGCCCGAGACCTATTACCGGCTCAGCCATGAGCGGGTTCAGGGCCATGATGAGCCGATCGACCGGATGAAGAAACACGGCATTCTGATCGATGGCGAAGGCGTTGTGGACGGTGGCGAGACCAAGATCCTGTTGCAGATATTCTCAAAAACCGTGATCGGCCCGATCTTTTTTGAGTTCATCCAGCGCAAGGGGGATGACGGATTTGGCGAGGGCAATTTCCAGGCGCTCTTTGAATCCATCGAGGCCGAACAGATCGCCAATGGCGAGCTGGGACAGGTGACCGCAGCTGAATAACCGCATCGTCTGAACCCCTTGTGCAAGCCGCCAAGTTCAAAAAGGACTTGGCGGTTTTCGCGTTCTGCGTGTAGCTTTCCCGGCATTGAAACAAGTTTTAGGGAAGATTTATCATGCCGAATATCGTTGAAAACTGGGCTGCGGGTGCCGAAAGACTGAAAGATTTCTACGGGCGCAACTCATTCTATCGCAAACCTCTGATCACGCACACGGTGTCAAAGTCCTTTGAGGGGGGCTGGAAAAACGACTATGCACAGTCGATCTGCATGAGCCCGGAAGAGTGTGCGCATCTGCATTTTCCCGGCAAATTCGATTGTGACAGCCTGACCTCGCATGATTGCGACAGCGAGTTCAGCCGCCAGAATATCACCGGCGCGCTGCAGGCCGGATACACGGCGACCTGGGGCCATGCCGGCGATGTCGGCATGAAGGTTGATAAGAAAAAGCCCTATCTAGCGCGGGGCTTTTTCTTTGGCAATTTCGATATCCTCGACAAAAACGGCCGGCCGTTCACCGAAGGGACCTGCGATGGCATGTGCAATGTCGGTGTTGTTCGCAAGCCGCTCGAGGATGCATGTGAAAAGTGCCACCAGGAAGGTCGCTGGCATGGCAGCGTCAAGGCGCAGGTTGTATTGCCGGATCGGGAAATCGCCTTTCTGATCGGCGAGATGGCGTTTGATTTCCAGTATGAGTTCACCAGCAGTTGGATGAGCACAAAGTTCATCGGCACGCTCGAGGGCATGCTGATCCGCTACTGCAAGGATGACGGAAAGCGCTAAAGCTCAGCCACGCGGCATCTTGAGCACAACGTTGCGCCCGCGTTTGGAATAACGCAGTTCGCTCTCTCCGATGGCGGTCACCCGGCCGCCATCCATCCTGTCGCCGACCTGCACCTTTTTGTACTGACCGTTGGCCAGACGCACCAAAGCGCGGCGGCTGGACGGTTTGCCATAGACCCCGATCAGGTTGACCCGGTTGAGGTTGATCGCGTTGCGTTCGGTCGCCGCACGGGTGACCGAGGCGGCCGACGGAATGTCAGGTGTCACGGTGCGCGGGGCCACAGCCGCGGCGGTGCGCACCTCTTGCGGGCGGGCCTGTTCGGCCCGGCGCACGATGGCGGCCATGTTGCGCGGGCGCGTGACTGGCGCCAGAGAACGCACCACCGCCTGATCGGTGGCGGGGCTTTCGGGTTCGGCCTCTTGCGCGTCTTCCTGCGCGGTTCGCGGGCGCATGGTGGGCCGGATTGCGCGCAGCTCGGCGACCGAGATGCCGCCCAACGTCGCCCGTTCCCGCAGCTCCAGCAAGTCTTCGGGCCGGGCTTCGGGGCGAACTTGCCGCAGTGGGTTGTTTGCCTGCGGGGCAGGGGCGGCCGCATCGGGTGCGGGCACTGCGGTGGGGGTTACCGGCACCGGGTCGCGCAGGGGTGGTACC
>JASJCC010000139.1 GCA_030066175.1 Paracoccaceae bacterium
CTGACCGTGATGGAAGGCGCGCGCGACAACAACATCCCCGGCATCGAGGCCGATTGCGGCGGCGCCTGCGCCTGTTCGACCTGCCATGTCTATGTGCATCCCGACTGGGTGGCCAAGCTGCCGCCGAAGGAGGACATGGAAGAAGACATGCTCGACTTTGCCTATGAGCCCGACTCCGAACGCTCGCGCCTGACGTGCCAGCTGAAAGTCAGCGATGCGCTGGACGGGCTGGTTGTGCAGATGCCCGAGAAGCAGATCTGAACCATGCCGTGTGAGGCGCCGCGTCTGCTGTGGCGCTTCTGGCGCGCGCCCGCCCGCGGCGCGTGGCTGGTGTTGTGTTTTTGGCTGCTGTTGCTGGGCGCGGGTGGGGCTGTTGCGCAGCAGATTGTGGCGGCGTCTTACGACGGGCCGACCACGCGGTATCCGCATGGCGTTTTGGGCGATGACGTCGAATACTCCGCTTTGGAGGTGACTTTGAGCGATGGGCGGCGGTTGCGGGTGACGCTGGATACCACTTTGGTGTTTGAGGACATTGCGCCGCGTCTGGCGGATGTGGATGGCGATGGCCTGCCGGAGATTGTCACGGTGGAAAGCCATGAGGCTTTGGGCGCGCGGCTGACCGTTTGGCGTTACGGTTCTGCGGGGTTGCGCCGCGTCGCCTCGACACCACATATCGGCACGCGGTTTCGCTGGCTGGCGCCGGTGGGGGTGGCGGATCTGGATGGCGATGGGGCCATCGAGATTGCCTATATCGACCGGCCGCATCTGGCCAAGACCTTGCGGGTTTGGCGGTTTGAGGATGGCAGCTTGCGGCAGATCGCCGACCTGCCGGGGCTCAGCAACCATCGTATCGGCTGGGACTATATCGAGGGTGGTTTACGGCGCTGCGGCGCAGGGCCTGAGATGGTGATGGCGGATGGGGCGTGGCGCAACGTGATGCTGGTGCGCCTTTCGGGGGATGGTTTGCAGGCCGAGGCGGTGGCGCCGTATTCGGCATCCGCGGTGGCGCAGGTCTTGGCCTGCGGATAGGCGGCGCTGCCCCCCGCCCCCCGAGGTATATGAAAACCGAAGAAGCGAAGGATCGCGAAATACGCCTTTGCATTTGCCGCGCCGCGCACTACGCCTTTCACTCATGAGAACGCTGTTTCTAGGGGATGTCATGGGCCGGGCCGGGCGGGCCGCTGTGACCGACAGGCTTGGTCCTTTGCGCACTGCGTGGAAGGTGGATTTTGTCGTGATCAACGGCGAGAACGCCTCAAACGGGGCGGGGATCACCGCGGCGCATGCCAAGCAGCTACTCGAGGCGGGCGCCGATGTGATCACGCTCGGCGATCACGCCTTTGACCAGAAGGACATGCTGCAATTCATCGAAACCGAGCCGCGCATCCTGCGCCCAGCGAATTACGCCAAGCAGGCGCCGGGGCGGGGGCATGGGCTTTTTAGCGATGCGCGGGGGCGCAAGGTGCTGGTGGTGCAGGTGCTCGGGCAGGTGTTTATGAAACGCGCCTTTGACGATCCGTTTTCGGCCCTGGACGCCGTCTTGCGCGCGCACCCCTTGGGCGGGCAGGCGCAGAGCATTCTGGTGGACATCCATTGTGAGGCGACGTCGGAAAAGATGGCTGTCGGGCATTTCTGCGATGGTCGGGCGAGCCTTGTCGTGGGCACCCATACCCACGTGCCAACCGGCGATGCGCAGATCCTGCCGGGGGGGACTGGCTATCTGACCGACGCGGGCATGTGTGGCGATTACAATTCGGTCATCGGGATGGACAAGGCCGAACCGATGCGCCGCTTTGTGACCGGCATGGGCAAGACGCGGTTTCAGCCGGCCTTGGGCGAGGCGACGCTGTCGGGTGTGCTGGTGGAGACCGACGATCGCAGCGGTAAGGCCACGGCCATCCACATGGTCCGCGACGGCGGGCGCTTGCAACAGGCCGGGCCATGACGCGCTGGCTGCCGGTTGCCATTCTTGTGGTCATCGGGGCGGCCTGGGGGGCCACGCAGCCGCTGGCCAAGCTGGCGGTGAGTGAAGGCTACCGCCATTTTGGGCTGATCTTCTGGCAGATGGTGATCGGGGCGACGGTGCTGGGCACGCTGACGATGCTGCGCGGGCGGCCGCTGACCTGGGCGCGCGGGCATCTGGGGCTCTACACGGTGATTGCGCTGATTGGCACGGTGCTGCCGGGCATCGCGTCCTACTCCGCGGCGGTGCATCTTCCGGCGGGGGTGTTGTCGATCCTGCTCAGCAGCGTGCCGATGCTGGCCTTTCCGATTGCCCTGGCGCTGGGGGTGGATGATTTCCGCTGGCGGCGCCTCGCGGGGCTGAGCCTGGGCATGCTGGGAGTCGCCTTACTCGTGCTGCCGAAGAGCAGCCTGCCGGACCCGGCGGCCTCGATCTGGATCCCGATCGCGCTGATCGCCTCGGGGTTTTACGCGTTTGAGGGCAACTACGTGGCGCGTTGGGGCACGCAAGGGCTGGGCCCGGTGCAGGTGCTGGCCGGCGCCTCGATCGTTGGGGCAACAATCACCTTGCCTCTGGCGTTGCTCAGCGGCCAGTTCATCGACCCGCGCGGGCCCTGGAGCACACCGGACTATGCGCTGGTGGCGAGCTCCTTGCTGCATGCCGGCGCCTATAGCGGCTATGTCTTTCTGGTGGGCCAAGCTGGCGCGGTCTTTGCCGCGCAGGTCGGGTATCTGGTCACGCTCTTCGGGGTGACCTGGGCGATGGTCTTCCTTGGCGAAAGCTATTCGACGTTTTTCTGGGCAGCATTGGGCCTGCTGATGGCCGGGATGACGTTGGTGACGCCGCGCCCGCGCGGCGGGCTTGTGCCGGCGCCCACCCTCCGCCAAGATGTGGCGGGTTAAGGCAGGGCAACGGCGCCAGACATGCAGTGGATCGAGCTGAGCCAGAACGGGCAGGCCATCTTGGCCCTCGTCACCGTCGTGGTGATGTTCACGCTGTTTCTGCGCGAAACCTATCCGACCGAGGTGGTGGCTTTGGGGGGCGTCGCGACCCTGCTGGTCTTTGGCGTGTTGCCCTATGATGCGGGGCGTGAGGTGCTGTCGAACCCCGCCCCTTGGACGATTGCGGCAATGTTCATCGTCATGGGGGCGCTGGTGCGCACCGGGGCGCTCGATGCTTTCACCACCTTTGCCCAGGGCCAGATCAGCGTCCGGCCCAAACTGGCGATGCTGGGGATCATGGTGGTGGTGGTGATCGCCTCGGCCTTTATGAACAACACGCCCGTGGTGGTGGTGATGCTGCCGATCTTTGTGCAGATCGCCAAGACGCTGGGGGTGCCGGCATCTAAGCTATTGATTCCACTCAGTTATGTGGCGATCCTGGGTGGCACCACCACGCTGATTGGCACCTCGACCAACCTGCTGGTTGACGGCGTGGCACGCTCGCAAGGGCTTGAGGCATTCACGATTTTCGAGGTCACGCCGCTGGCGCTGATCCTGGTGGTCTGGGGCGCGTTTTACCTGGTGGTGGTCGGGCCCTACCTTTTGCCCGACCGGACCTCGATGGCCGACATGCTGTCGGACCGGTCGCGGATGAAATTCTTTACCGAAGCCGTGATCCCCCCCGACAGCAACCTCATCGGGCGTGAGGCGCTGGATGTGCAGCTCTTCAAACGCGAAGGCGTGCGGTTGATCGACGTGATCCGCGGCGATGAGTCTTTGCGACGCAACCTCAAGGGCGTGACCCTGCAAGTGGGTGACCGGGTGGTGCTGCGCACCCAGATGACCGAGCTCTTGAGCCTGCAGAGCAACAAGTCGCTGAAGCGCGTTGATCAGGTCTCCGCCACCGAAACCACCACGGTCGAGGTGCTGATCACCCCGGGCTGCAAGATGGTCGGCCGCGCGCTGGGTGCGCTGCGCCTACGCCGGCGCTACGGTGTCTATCCGCTGGCGGTGCACCGGCGAAACCAGAATATCGGCCGTCAGCTTGATCAGCTGGTGGTGAGGGTAGGCGACACACTGCTTTTGGAAGGCGCGCCGGATGACATCAAACGGCTGGCCGACGATATGGACCTCGTCGACGTTTCGCACCCCAGCGCGCGGGCCTACCGCCGCGGCCACGCCCCGGTCGCGCTGGCGGCGCTGTCGGGCATCGTGATCCTGTCGGCGCTGGGTGTGGCACCGATCCTGGCGCTGGCGGTCATCGCGGTGGCCGTGGTGCTGCTCGCCCGCTGCATCGACGCCGATGAGGCGTTTTCCTTCATCGAAGGGCGCCTTTTGGCGCTGATCTTTGCCATGCTGGCCATTGGTGCGGCCTTGCAGGCCTCGGGTGCGGTTGAGCTGATCGTCAACGCCATCGCCCCCTATATGGCGCTTTTGCCGCCCGTCCTGCTGATCTGGGCGGTCTACCTGCTGACCTCGGTCCTGACCGAGGCGGTCAGCAACAACGCCGTCGCCGTCGTCGTCACCCCGATCGCCATCAGCCTCGCACAGGCCCTGGGCGTCGATCCCCGGCCGCTGGTGGTCGCCGTCATGGTCGCCGCCTCCTGCAGTTTTGCCACGCCCATCGGCTATCAGACCAACACGCTGGTTTACGGGCCGGGTGGCTACAAATTCTCGGATTTCCTCCGCGTCGGCGTACCGCTCAACCTCAGCGTTGGCCTGCTCTCAGCCCTGCTGATCCCGTATATCTGGCCACTCTAAGGCAACCCGCCTACCGATAGCGCTGCACAAACCGTTCCAGGATCTTTTCCGGCCAGCGCACATCGGCAGCGTTGAACATGTCGATCAGCGTCTGCGCCTCTTCGGGCTTGAAATATCCATAGTTCTTATAGACATGCACCCGCGTCTCAAAGACCGCGGCATCGGCCTCGGGGTGGAACTGCGTGGCATAGACATTCTCGCGGTAGCGGATCATCTGATAGGGGCACTGGGCCGAGGCCATCAGATGCACAGCCCCCTTTGGCAGGGCCTGCACCGCCTCTTTATGCCCCACGAGGATCTCGAATTGCGCGGGCAGACCCGCCAGCAGGGCGTCTTCTTTGCCGTCCTCGGTCAGCATGCCGGTGACGGCGCTCACAGGCTCGCCAAAGCGCTCCTTCGACACTTCGGCGCCCAAGTGATGCGCCAGGATTCCAATGCCATAACAACAGCCCATGAACGGCACGTCATGCCCAGTGATCACCGGCATCAGCGACAGGCAGGCCGCCTCCATCTGCGCGTCGAGCTTTGATTTCTGCTCCGGCGGGTCCGACACGCAGCCCGGCCCACCGCCGACGATCACCCCGGCATAATCACGCGGATCCAGCGCCTTGGGCAGGCCGTCCTGGTCCAGCCGGATACGCTGGGTCTGCGCGGCATCCAGCCCGCTTTTCTCGAGGATCGCCTCGTATTCATTGTCGCTGGCCTCGGTTTCAGGGCGCAGCTGAAGGATCAGAAATCGGCTCATATCCCGCACTTACCCTGCCGCGGAGGCGGTGCCAAGACGGCCCTTGCAAGGCTTGGCTTATGCCCGGCCTTGGCCTATAGAACCCGCGTCGGATCAGGCAGGCAGATGAGGGTGACATGGCCGGACATTCCAAATGGGCAAATATCCAGCACCGCAAGGGACGTCAGGACGCGGTCCGCGCAAAGCTTTTTTCCAAGCTCTCCAAGGAAATCACAGTCGCCGCCAAGATGGGCGACCCCGATCCCGAAAAGAACCCGCGCCTGCGCCTTGCTGTGAAAGAGGCGAAATCCCAGTCCATGCCCAAGGACAATATCGAACGCGCGATCAAGAAGGCCTCGGGCGGCGAGGGCGATAACTACGAGGAAATCCGCTATGAGGGCTATGGCCCCAATGGCGTGGCGGTGATCGTCGAGGCGATGACGGATAATCGCAACCGCACCGCCTCGACCGTGCGGTCGACTTTTTCCAAGAATGGCGGGAGCTTAGGCGAGACCGGCTCGGTCGCCTTCATGTTCGACCGCAAGGGTGAAGTGGTCTATCCCGCCGATGCCGGCGACGCCGACACGGTGATGATGGCCGCGATCGAGGCCGGGGCGGAGGACGTCGAAAGCGGCGAGGACGGGCACACGATCTGGTGCGCGGACACCGATCTGAATGACGTCTCAACCGCGCTGGAGGCCGAGCTGGGCGAGTCCGAGACCGCCAAGCTGGTCTGGCGCCCGAGCACGACAACCGAGCTTGATCTCGATGGCATGCAATCGCTGATGCGGCTGGTGGATGCGCTGGAAGACGACGACGACGTGCAGCGGGTGACGACGAACTTTGAGGCCTCCGACGAGGTCATGGCGCAGCTTTGATCCGGGTGGGTTAACGCCCCGGACGTGTCGTTGATTGCGGCATTTGCCCGAGTCGCCGCGCATCAATACGTCCTGAACAGGTCGATTTCAGTACGGATTGCCCCCCGTCAGCCACGCCCCTTTCTGCGCCGCAGCAGATCAATCCGTCCGATTCGGGCCGATTTCAGGACGTATTGCTGAGCACCCTTGCGGGACACGTTAACGGGCCTAAAGTGACGCTGCGTTTTTCGAGGTTTTTTGGCCAAGTCGACTTTGCGGCCAATCCCCACATACGCTTTAGCTCAGCCGAATGCTGGTTTTGGACGGAAGGGCAAAAAGGTCGTTTTCGCCGATGACAGAAACGTATGAGTTTTGGCAAGACTAGACAACTGACAGACAAGTGATTTGAATAGACTAAATGGTGACATGTCTCACGAAGGCTAGGCGTGTTGTGTCCCTTGGCCCTAGGCCAGTATGCGAGGTCTTCTGCCTTTTTACCTGGTTATGCCATCAACCACTCCTCATATAGTGTCAGAAGGAGGCAGATCGCATTATTTTTTGTCTCCAGCGTGATGATCTACCATCGCGACCTCAAGGATTCTAAGTCGTTCTTTATTGCCAAACATGCCTACTTACAAATTCAGCCCCAGATACACACCCCTCAATACCATTCAATCCCAACCGCGCCTCAATCTTCTGAATTAATTGGTCTTTTTCCCCTTCCTTGACTAAACCGAACGTCATTACGATGTCACCGGCAGCCGAATTGTAGATGTCAGAATTGATATCCATGAATTCGCCGCCTCCTAGCTGTGAGAGTCCCATATGTCGGGTAAGCATGGCTTGAGTTTCATCGACACGACGATGAACGAGGTAACAAGAACCGGGCTCGGCTTCGAACTCACCAAGTTCTTTATCCGGCTGATCTTGGGTCACAACATTCCATCGCGTGCATTCCGTTCCTTTTCGGCCAGCGTCATAGCAATCCCATTCACCTTCGATAAGGTCCCGAAGAAGAATCCTCTCGACAGTTGCGGGCGTTGTTTTCTCCATTAGGAATTTAAACCAAGTATCTAAATTCCTTATAGTATACTTCGCGAGCGTCTCTGCTGCCCACAGTGTTCCAGACTCGTCGCAAATGTCTTTACCAGGAATATATGCACAGTGAAAAAGTAGCTCGGTACCTCTAAAACGAGCGCCGGCACCTTCAACAAATCTCACTGTATTACGGGCTCCTAGAGATATAATGGTGGCAGCGCTTGCAGCAGGGCCATTAACTTGAACCTCAATGCCGCTATCGTAAATTATCCCAGCCATTTTAATACCTTCCATCAGCACCCCACCTGGGCTTTTACCGATGATCAGTTGTTCCGCATCAGGGTTTCTCTCGATTAACGTTCGCAGTTTTTCTCCATCACCTCGTTCTACAGGTCCACTCAAGAATATTGTGGCGGGGTTGTTATTCATTCGGCCTTCACCAGTCGTGGCAGACCAATACTCCATATCCATTGCGCACGCCGCGAAAGCGGTGGAAAGCCACAAACCAATTGCGACGAATGTTTCTTTGTTCAACTTCCAAACTCCATAATCCAACGGTCCTGACTGAGCCGATTTTTTCTACGATTCCTTTGGCCAGAATCCGGTTTTTTCACACCGTGTCCGAGTGTCACTTTGTACCAACTGTCGAGGTCGACTTCGGCGCTTTCTATCATTTAGAACTCATTAGGACTGCGACTGACAAGAGCGAAACGGCGGAGGTCATGACCATACCCATGCCTTGGGGGTTGAGGCAATAGAATGAAGGCATTCACTTGGACACCTAAAAGAGCAATCGCTACGGCGCTTTCCAGTGATCTGGACGTACCCTAGTTTGACAAAAACCCATGGACTAAACCTTCTAGTCAAAAACGGTCGTATTTGTCACTGTGCGCGGTTCTGTGAAGATCATTGAGAAATTTCGTACCACAAACCGTTGGCAAAACCCGCAGGAGTTTTGGCACGTTTATGGCAGCCGGAAACTGGACCTTCGAGCACGTGGCAGCGCTCGGTGGTTTGGGCTTTGAGCAGACGCAGGTACAAGCGCAGATACTGGTTGCAAGGCTTTCTGGGGGGCGGGACGGGCGGCCGGAAGCAGAATTGTGTGAGAGACAGGTGGTGCGAGTTCTTCTGCTCCCGTGCTGGTGAGAGGGGTGGCCGCATTCAGGACAAGGCTGGCGAGCACCTTGCCACGGCTCTGGCGCTGAGCGCTAAGTACGTCGAGCTGTGCGTCCGGGGAGGCAAGCTTATGGCGCAGCTGTCGGTCTCAGCCTGTGACACCGCCCCTAGTCGGCGATGCCAAAGACAATCATCAGCAAGATCACGTAGAAGACCGAATTGAAGATCGCGTGCATGATGATCACCAGCCACATGTTCTTGGTCTTTTGGAAAAGGTACGACAGAATAAGGGCTTGCGGCAGGCCGGAGATCAGGAACCAGGGGTAGAACGGCAAGTGAAAGAGGTACCACATAAAGCCGTGAACCAGCCAGGTTCGTTTGCCGTAAAGCTGCTCCTGCCGCGGCCAAATGGCGCCACGCCATAGCAGTTCTTCACCAACGATGTTCAAGATGAAAAGAACCACAATCGCGACGGCCCACGGCCAGTAGCCAGCGGCGTCAGGACCCATCCATTGGGCGGAGCCGTCGATCAGCTCATCTGTTGCGCTGCCAGGGATTTGAAGCGGGTGAAAGACCTCACCAGGCTGGAGCCAGGGCGAAAGACCGGTGATCCAGGTCTGTGTCGGGCTTGCCAGGAGCGTCGCGGCGTAGGCCAGAACCGTCAGGCCGATCATGAGCGCGAAGTGACGTGCTTTGAAGCGCCGGAACCCAAGGCGTTGGGCCAGCGATGCCGACCCGAACGTATGACCCTCCTGCTTTAGAAAAACAAAGGTCAGCGGCAGAAAGGGCAATAACCCAAGGATGAAGCCGGCCAAATAGGCACTGAACTGGTGCATGCCTTGGTCAACGAGGAAGGGAATGACGTTGTAGATGCAGACGCGCATCCAAATCCCCAGACCAAGGAAGAGCGCCAGAGCGGGCAGGAAGGTCAGCGGCTTTGGCTGCGCGGCGTCTGGGCCTTTAGTTGCTGGCTTGGGGGTGTTCATTTCGATCTCCGACCTCCGGAACCCATTGCGCTGCGATGAAGCCGCTGGCGGTGTCTTTGCCGGTGAGCCCAAAGAAACCTGGGGCTTTGAACCCTCGCGACCTGCTCCCCATGGATAATCCGGGCAAGCGCCCGGTCCCAATGACACATATCAAAGGGCAGGCATTGCGTGATCACATCGAAAGTCGGCGGGACGCCCGTCGGTCATGCGCTGTGGCGGGGCCGTCTGCCCGGGTGGACGCGTGCAAAGTGCAGTTGTCGGTTTCAGCCAAACCCGGATTGGCGGTTCACGCAATACGTGCATCATCTGCCGTCAACTCCCGCTAGAGTCACAACCTTTCCACGCGGGCACCGGATATGCTACAATGCGAATATTAAACGATACATCTTGCCAAGCGGTCATTCACATCGTGTTTTTCGCAGCTTTCGGCGGCTTTGGTGAGAGCGTCAAAACGGGAGGATCTCTCATGTCACGAATTTCTTTGAACAGCAGGGCCAAGTTGGCAACTGCCATTGGGGCGCTTTGCCTGATGACCACCGGCGCACAGGCGCAGGATCTTGTTGTCGATGGCAGCCTCTGCGTCGGGTTTGATTGCCCGGCCAACCCGGGTTTTGGCTTTGACACAATCCGGCTGCAGGAAAACAACCTGCGGATTCATTTCGACGATACCTCGGTCGCCGCGGCCTTCCCGCGCAACGACTGGGGGTTCCAGGCCAATGACAGCGCCAATGGCGGCGATTCATATATGGCGATTCTCGACCGTACGGCCAACCGTCAGGTGCTCCGTGTCGACGCCGGCACGCGGTCAAACTCGCTGTATATCGACAGCGCGGGCGACGTGGGTTTTGGCACCTCGACGCCCGTGGTCGAGCTGCACGCCGTGCGCGGCGACACCCCGACCCTGCGGCTGGAGCAGGATGGCTCGTCCGGCTTTACCCCGCAGACCTGGGATGTGGCCGGCAACGAGGCCAACTTCTTCATCCGCGACGTCACCAATGGTTCGGCCCTGCCGATCCGGATCCAGCCCGGCACCGCATCGAACACGCTGTATCTCGACAATGACGAACTGATCGGCATTAGAACATCGAGCCCGTCAGTGCCCTTGCACCTAGTCGTCAGTGGCACGGCCCAGGCCGCGCCGAATGCCGGCGACGACGTCATCATTCAGGATGACGGCGCGGTTCGTTTCGCGCTGATCAACACCAGCCCTGTGGGTGGGACAAACGAGATCTGGACCTTCACCAACAACAACACGATGCGCTTGTCGGCCGGAACAGATGATCCCGAGTTCGTACTGGACGACAGTGGCAACCTCACCATCCTGGGCGCTTTGACCGAGTTCTCGGACAAGCACGCCAAGATGGCGATTGAGCCGGTGTCGCCGGATGAAATCCTTGCCAAGGTCACCGCGCTGCCGATTGCGGAATGGACCTACAAGCACGATGCCGAGGCCGGGACCCGTCATATCGGTCCGATGGCGCAGGATTTCTATGCCGCCTTCGGCACCGGGGCGGA
>JASJCC010000138.1 GCA_030066175.1 Paracoccaceae bacterium
ACCCGCGCAGCCACCCGGCCCCCAAGGGTGCTGTGAAACAGGCGCTGCGCGACCTTGGCGGGACGCTGCGCGGGTTGCCGGCGACGCCGTCGCTTTTTGCCTATCTTGGCTCCAGCATGTTTTACCGCGACGCGCTCAACGGCATGTACGCCTTTGGCGGCATCTACGCCGCCGGCATGCTGGGCTGGACGGTGGTCGATGTGGGTATCTTCGGCATTCTGGCAATCATCGCCGGCGCCGTCTTTGCGGTGATCGGCGGCCGCGCCGACAGCGCTTATGGCCCGAAACCGGTGATCCTGACCTGCATTCTGGTCCTGACCATTGTCGCCATCGGCATCGTTTTGGTCGACCGCACGCATGTCTTTGGCATCCCCGTTGGGCCGGATTCCGCCCTGCCCGATATCCTGTTCTACGCCTTTGGCGCCACCATTGGCGCGGCCGGGGGTGTGATCCAATCCGCCTCACGCACGATGATGGTCCGCCAAGCCGATCCCGACCGTATGACCGAGGCGTTTGGCCTTTATGCCCTGTCGGGCAAGGCCACGTCGTTCCTGGCTCCATTGCTGATCGGGATCACCACGGCGGCGACGGGGTCACAATCGCTGGGTGTCACCCCGATCATCGGGCTTTTCGCAATCGGGTTGATTCTGTTAGTCTGGGTCAAACCAGACGGAGACAGAGCAGAATGTTCCGCGCCCTCACAAGCCTGACACTGATCGCAGCGCTGGCCGCCTGCGGCGACAGCCCACCGCCGCAGCGGGCCGTGTCGCAACCGCAGATCGAAACCGTTGGGATGAGCGCCGGGGTGCTCTCCACCAAGGAGGCCAAGCAGCTTTTCGGTGCGAAACCCGCCGGCTCCGCCCAGCCCGCAGCACCCTATGGCGGCTATGCCAAAGGCTGCCTTGCCGGCGGTGTGCAACTGCCCGAAACCGGGCCAACCTGGCAGGCCATGCGGCTGTCGCGCAACCGCAACTGGGCGCATCCGATCACTGTGGATTACGTGCAGGAACTGTCGCGCAAAGCCGCCCAGCAGCCCGGTTGGAACGGTCTTTATATCGGGGATATGAGCCAGCCGCGCGGCGGGCCGATGCTGACCGGACATCGCAGCCATCAAAGCGGGCTCGACATCGATATCTGGCTGCGCCCCGCCAATGACCTGACCCTGACCCGGACGGAGCGTGAGAATATCTCGTCGATCTCGCTGCGGCGCGCCTCCGGGGCGTTCACCAACAACAACTGGACCCGCGCGCATCATGAAATCCTCAAGGCCGCCGCATCGGACCCGCGGGTGGCGCGGATTTTCATCTTCCCCGGTGCCAAGGTGGCGATGTGCAACGCTGAAAAGGGGGATCGCGCCTGGCTGCGCAAGATCCGGCCATGGTGGGGGCATCACTACCATTTCCATGTCCGGCTGACCTGCCCTGCGGGGGCGACCGCCTGCTCAAATCAGAACCCGCCGCCCGCCGGCGATGGCTGTGCCGAGGCGCAGGGCTGGGTGGACCGCATCCTCAACCCGCCGCCACCCGACCCGAACGCGCCGAAACCCAAGCCGCGCCGTGAGCTGACGCTCTCCGACCTGCCCCGCCAATGCGCCGACGTTCTGGCCGCGCGCTAGCCGCGGCGCTGATCTGGCTGAGCACGGCAAGCGCGGGGCCGACGGACGACCTGCGCTATCTCGGCACCACGTTTTGGCAGGTGGATGATCCGAATTTCGGCGGCTTTTCCGGGCTTGAGCTGTCTGCAGACGGAACGCAATTCACCGCACTCACCGATCGCGGGCACGTCGTGTCAGGTACACTCACCCGCGAAGGTGAGCGCATCACCAGCATTTCCGCCGGCACCCTGACCCCCTTGCGCAATCCGCAAGGTAAGGTCCTGCCCCGCGCACTCAACGATGCCGAGGGGCTGGCCATCGGGCCCCAGGGCCGCACCTATGTCTCCTTCGAAGGCCGGCACCGGGTCTGGGCATATGATAATCAGGGTCGGCCAACCCCCCTGCCACGCCCCAAAGCGTTTCGCCGTCTGCAACCCAATTCCGGGCTCGAGGCGCTGGCCATCAACGCCGAGGGGCACCTCTACGTCCTCCCCGAGCGCTCCGGCGCCTTGCAACGCCCCTTCCCGATCTGGCGCTTTGACGGCCGGAACTGGCGGCACGTCTATGACGTCCCGCGCAGCGGTGGCTTTCTGCCGGTCGGCGCCGATTTCGGGCCGGACGGGCGGCTCTACCTTCTGGAACGCGCCTTCACCGGCTTTGCGTTCCGCAGCCGTGTGCGCGTGCTCATGCTCGGCCCCAAACGCACAGTAACCAGCGAAACCCTGCTGACCACGCCCTCGTGGCGGCACGACAATCTCGAGGGCCTCTCCGTCTGGAAAGACGCCAAAAACCGAATCCGCCTGACGATGATTTCCGACGATAACTTCCGCATGATCCAGCGCACGCAATTTGTGGAATACGTGATCACAGCCCCCCTTGCGTCATCCCGCCGCAGGCCGTAAAGGCATGCGGTGCGCCATTTCGGCGTGCCAAGTCCCCGCAACCTTGGAAAAACGGGAAAGATATGACGCGCGAACACCTTCCTGGCATTCTGGCCATGGCGGCCATTGTTGTGGCCTCGAATATCCTGGTGCAGTTCCTGTTTGGCCAATGGCTGACCTGGGGTGCCTTTACCTATCCGCTGGCCTTTCTGGTCACCGACCTGATGAACCGCCTCTACGGCCCCGGCCCCGCCCGGCAGGTGGTGCTGGCGGGCTTTGTCGTCGGCGTCTTCTGTTCGCTTGTCGGCACGCAGATCATGGGTGAGTTCGGCCCCCTCGTGACCTTCCGCATCGCCATCGGCTCTGGCCTCGCGTTCCTGACCGCGCAGCTTTTGGACGTGGCGATCTTTGACCGGCTGCGCGAGGGCAATTGGTGGAAGGCGCCGCTGGCCTCGACCCTGATCGGATCGTCGGTCGACACCGCACTGTTCTTCACCATCGCCTTCTCCGGCAGCCTCAGCTTTATCGAGCCGGAAAACGATGTCAGCTGGGCGGGCGAGGTGCTGCCGATGCTGGGCATGGGCCCCGAGGCGCCGCTTTGGGTGTCGCTCGCCTTTGCCGATTGGCTGGTCAAGCTCGCACTGGCACTTGTGGCGCTGATACCGTTCCGAATGATCGTTTCGCGGGCAGTTGGAGACACAACCACCGCTTGACGTGCAGAAAACACTTTGTGTTTGCCACAAGCCGTGGCAACATCATCTTGCGTTTTCAACAGCTGAAAGGAGGTGATCCAGTGTCGAGAGAAACATTGGAGAGAGGTGTCGGAACAGTTCGGGGGATCGCGCTCTAGGGCAGCCCTTGGGGCAGACGCCCCCCGGATTGGCAGGCGCCTAACCGGCCCCGCCTCCTCAATTCTCGAAGGGCCGCCCCGCGATTGGGCGGCCCTTTTTGATGATAAGGCCCACCATGCGCATCACCGATCAGATCAGCATCGAAGACTGGGAGTTGACCGAACAGTTCATCCGCGCCTCCGGCCCGGGTGGGCAGAACGTCAACAAGGTGTCGACGGCGGTCGAGCTGCGGTTCGAGGCGGCGCGTTCCCCCAACCTTCCCGGACAGGTCAAGGCACGGCTGCGCAAGCTGGCCGGGCGGCGCTGGACCAAGGAGGGCGCCTTGGTGATCCAGGTCGACGAGACCCGCAGTCAGGCCCGCAACCGCGAGATTGCCCGCCAACGTTTGGCCGAGCTGATCACCAAAGCTCTGGAAAAACCCAAACGCCGGATCCCGACGCGGCCCACGCTTGGGTCCAAGAAACGGCGGTTGCAGGCGAAAAAGGCCCGCGGCGACGTCAAGGCGCTGCGCGGCAAGGTCGACCCAGAGGGTTAGGGCGTTAGGGCGCCACCCAGCTGCCGTCCCAACCATCTTCGGCGCGGCGATACTGCGCCCGTTGATGGCCCTCGGCGCCCAGATAGAGGATATCGGCCAGCATCACCCGGCAGTGCAGCACGGTGAAACGCGCAAACTCCGCGGCAGGTTGGAAATCCTCGGGCTGTGTTATGGGCGTTCCGGGCGCAGGCTCGCCGCCATAGACCGTGCGGCTGGCCTCCGGTACGCGGGCCCATCGCTGCGCATCGGCGAGGGTCACGGTGACCTCGGTCGAAAGGCGCAATTGCAGGCGGGATTTGTCGATCCAGACATGTAACGCTGCCCGCGGATCGGCCTGTAGTTGCCCCACCTTGCCCGAGGCCGCATCGGTGTGGATCTCAGCCACCCCATCAGACCAGCCGCGCAGGATCACCGTGCGCAATTGCGGTCCATCGGCGGACAAGGTGCCCAAAGTCGGGTGCCGGGCCGGATGGCGGCGGTCGGCAACGCCGCGCGCCATGGCTTGCCACGCGGCGTCGCGCAGGCCGTCTAGCGTGTATTGCATCGCCGGATCAGAACCGTTCAAGCAGGCGTTCGAGGTATTCCAGCTCTTCGTCCGGACGTTCACCTTCGCCCGAGCGGCGGCGGATTTCGTCCAAAAGCTCGCGCGCACGGCGATAGACGTCCTCGCCCTGAAGCAGGCTTTCCTCGGTCCCAATGGTGCCGTTTGATCCGGCATTGCGGCCCAGCGGGTCGCGCTGCTCGCCGGGGTTCTGGCCCTCGGCCATGCCCTGCTGGCCCTGCGCCTGCTGCTGTTCGGCCAGCGCCTCACCCAGGTTGCGCATGCCTTCACGCAAGGCCTCCATCGCCTCGGACTGCTGGTCAATCGCTTCGGCCAGATCGCCCTCGCGCAGCGCGTCCTCGGCGCCTTCCATGGCGCCTTCGGCCCGGCCCAACGCCTCGGCGGCGCGTTCGCCGGCCTCTGACCCAGCACCGGGCAAGTTGCGGCGCTGGCGGTTTAGCTCGCCACGCAACCCGCGCTGACGATCCGCCAGGCTTTCCTCAAGCGACTGACCACCGTTCGAGCCGCTCTGGCCGCCCTGCATGCCCTGCTGGCGGTCGGTGCCCTGCTGCTGGCCTTGGCCCTGACCTTGTTGGCCTTGTTGCCCCTGGCCCTGCTGCTGGCCCTGTTGTTGCCCTTGCTGCTGGCCTTGCTGCCCCTGTTGGCCCTGCTGCCCCTGCTGCTGGCCCGGGTTGAACTGCTCCTGCAGATCGCGGAACGCCTCGTCGCTCAGCTCTTGCTGCTCGCGCAGCGTCTCACCAAGCCCTTCCATCGCCTGTTCGCCCGGGCTCTGGCCGCGCTGGCCCTGGCCTTGAGTGACCTGCATGTTCTCCATCATCTGGCGCAGCTGCTCGAGCGCTTCCTGCGCCTCGGCCATGCGGCCCTGTTCCATCAGTTCCTGGATGCGGTCCATCATGCGCTGGAGGTCGTTCTGCGACATCTCCATCATGTTCTGATCCTGCATCATGTCGGCGTCAGGGTTTTCCTCGGCCTCCTGCTGCGCTTGGCGGGAAAGCTGGCGCAGATAATCATCCGTCGCCTCGCGCAGTTCCTGCATCAGCTCGGCGATCTCCTGATCGCTGGCGCCGTTCTTCATCGCCTCGGCCAGCCGGTCTTGCGCCCGCTGCAGCCGTTCCAACGCGTCCTGCAAATCCCCTTCTTCCAGCGTCAGCGCCAGATCCCAAAGCGCCTGAGCCAGTTCCGCAACCTGTTCATCACTGATGCCATAAGGCGCCAGCCGCTCGATACGCCGCAGGATCGTGCGCAGTCGCAGGTATTGCGTGTCCGAACGGAACGCGCCCTCGGGCTGGTTCGAAATCGCCCGCAGCACCTGCGAAATCATCTTGGCATTTTCGCGGTTCCACAGCAGCGACTGTCGCTGTTCGATGATCGCCGCCGCCATCGGATCGAAGAACCGCCGCCCCGGCAGGTCAAGCGCTTGCGGCTCGGACAGCCCGGTCTGGCCGGCATCATCCTCGACCTCAAGCTCCAGCCGCACCGGCAGATTGGCCCACGGGTGGAGCGAGAAATTCTCGATCAGCTTTTCGGAAAACTCGGCCCGGCTGCCCGCCACAGGCATCGGCAGAGGCACCTCGATCACCGGGCGGAACTCGGGTTCGATCACCCGTCCATAGCGTCGGTCAACCGCGGTCAAGTCGAGCGAGAACCGCGCCATGCCGGTCACAATCCCATGGTCGTCCTGCGCATCAAACGGGATCTGCGCCTCACCTTCATAGCTGACGTCGATCTCGCCTTCCTGCACCACGCTGGGCGCGCTGTCGGGGATCATCGCCACGTCCCAAAGCCGGCCACCCGGCCCGGCAATCTCTAGCTGGCCGGACTGCACAACGGCAAATTCCTGAGCGGTGGCTGCGGCCTGTTCTTCATCCATCAGCGGACGGCCAGAGACGGATTCCTGCACCTTTAGCTGGCCCACTTCGCCATACATCCGCAAGGTAATCTGCGATCCCTGCGGCACTTCCATCGCCGCAGCGGTGATGTCATTGAGGTAGATCGACGGCAGGCGCGTGTAGGCGGGCGGCTCCATCCAGCCTTCCCAGCTGGGGCCCTGCGCCAGATCAGCGCCACCCGGGCCCAGCGTCGTGACCGACTGCACCCGCAGGACCGAGCCAAAGATCACCGCCACCGACAGCGTCAGCAGCGCCACATAACGCAGCGCAAAGGGATCGGCCTTGGCCACACGCAGATCCGGCTCCACCGCCTTGGCCTGCGACAGCCGTTCGCGCATCCGCGCCTGGTGCGCCTTCCACACCGCAAGTGAGGCCGCATCGTCGGCGCCAATCGCCTGCTCATCCAGCACCGTCTGGATCGGGTTGC
Organism: Paracoccaceae bacterium; assembly: GCA_030066175.1. Taxonomy (GTDB): domain Bacteria; phylum Pseudomonadota; class Alphaproteobacteria; order Rhodobacterales; family Rhodobacteraceae; genus JASJCC01. The sequence goes on from JASJCC010000138.1 coordinate 6,740, forward strand.
CGGTCAGGCTGTCATCCAGCCGCGCCAGGGCGGCATCGCGCGACGGCCAGCGGAACCGCCGAATGCCGCGCGTCAAAGCCCAAAGCGCCGCGGTGATCAGCGCAGCGCCAGCGGCCCAGACCCATTCCACGGCAACCATATCCTGCAGGCCCAGCATCAACGCGCCCAGCGCCACAAACAGCACCGACCAGAACGGCCAAAAGGCGCGCACGCCGCGCTCGGCCGCCATGCCCAGACGTGTCGCCAAAAGCGGCCATCTTACCGGCTTCAGAATGTCTTCGGGACGGGGCCTGTCAGCTGCCATACGGGCGCTCCTGCGTCGGGGCCGCAGGAAGGATGCCCTACAGCCATTCCGGAATGGTATCTCGATTTATGATTTCGTCAAAGCTGGGACGCGCCCGGATGACGGAGGATTGATCACCTTTCACCAGAACCTCGGGGATCATCGGCCGCGTGTTGTATTCACTCGACATCACGGCACCGTAGGCGCCCGCCGACCGGAAGGCGATCAGGTCTCCTTCGTTAACCGCGGGCATTTCGCGGCCCTTGGCAAAGGTGTCTCCCGATTCGCAGACCGGGCCGACCACGTCATAAGTGGCATGCGCGGCCCCGGGGGCGGCCTCAGTCACCGGAATGATGTCGTGATGCGAATCGTACATCGCCGGGCGGATGAGGTCGTTCATCGCCGCATCGAGGATCAGAAAAGTGCGCCCCTCGCCGTCCTTTACATAGATCACCCGGCTGACCAGGATGCCCGCATTTCCGACGATCAGACGCCCCGGCTCGATCTCGATCTCACAGCCCAGATGCCCCACCGTTTCTTTGATCAACGCGCCGTAATCCGTGGGCAAAGGCGGCGCCTCGTTCGAGCGGGTATAGGGAATGCCCAAGCCCCCGCCCATATCCAGGCGGCTGATCTCATGCCCATCGGCGCGCAGCACCGGCGTCAGCTCGGCCACCTTCTTGTAGGCCGCCTCAAACGGGGCAAGCTCGGTCAACTGGCTGCCGATATGCACGTCGATCCCGACGATCTTCAGCCCCGGCAGCGCCGCCGCCTCGGCATAGACCTCACGTGCCCGGGCAATCGGGATGCCGAACTTGTTCTCGCTCTTGCCTGTCGAGATCTTGGCGTGCGTCTTGGCGTCCACATCCGGGTTCACCCGGATGGTGACCGGCGCCTCGACCCCCAGCGCCACCGCAATCTCGGAAATCGCCCGCATCTCGGGCTCACTTTCCACGTTGAACTGCCGAATGCCGCCTTCCAGGGCCTGCCGGATCTCACCCCGCGTCTTGCCCACCCCGGCAAAGACAATCTTGTCCCCCGACACCCCTGCAGCGCGCGCCCGGGCATATTCCCCACCCGACACCACGTCCATCCCGGCCCCGGCCTCGGCCAACGTTTTCAGGATCGCCTGGTTCGACGCCGCCTTCATCGCATAACACACCAGATGCGGCCCCCAGGACAGCGCATCGTCAAACAGCTGGTAATGCCGCAGCAAGGTCGCCGTGGAATAAAGGTAAAACGGCGTACCAACCTCGGCCGCGATCTCGGCCACCGGGCACTCCTCAGCCCAAAGCTGCCCATCGCGGTAAATGAAATGATCCAACGCAGATCTCCTGTTTCGCTCGCGCCGTTTAGCGCAGGCCCCGCCGCCTTGTCACCCTGCCAACCTTGAGGGGTGGCAAAAACATCTGCCCAGCAGACACGCACCCGCCATTCAAGCGCAAAGCGCAGAACTGCGCGGCCCGAGGGGCCCGCAAAGCGGCGCCCCGAGATATCCTGCGCGCCGCAAGGCGCACATTTGGATCACACCGGTTTGGATCGGAAATAGAGGTAAAGCGGCAGACCGCAACTGACGCCGATACAAAACGTCGCCGGAATCGCCAGCAGAGCCACCCAATTTCGCCGCGCCGCCACCTCGGCCAGGATCCACAGCGTCAGCGCAATCGCTGCAATCGTCAGATCCCAGACAAGGCCGTGCGTGCTGTCATTGACGTACCAGGCGTCGATCAGCTGCCACAGGCTCCAGTCATTGGCGGCCATGTAACTCATGAAATAGTACATGGGATGCACCGCGCCCCACAGCGCCAGCGCCAGCCACAGATACCTTAGGCTCATCCGGTCACCCCGATCTCGGCCTTGCCTTCGATCTTCATCGACAGGCCCGGACCCGGCGACTCGTCCGTCGGCGTGATCGGTTCGCCATCCGCGCCGCACGCCGCCAGCGCCAGCACTGCCAATGCTGCCAAGATTCTCATGCCAAAACCTCCTTCCACCGCGCCACCTGTTCGCGCACCCGCGCCGGCGCCGTCCCGCCATAACTCATCCGCGACGCCACCGAATTATGCACTCCCAGCACGTCGAACACCCCCGCGTCGATACCCGCATGCACCGATTGCATGTCCACCAACGTCAGCTCGGGCAGGTCACAGCCCTTCTGCTCTGCCATCGCCACCAACGCACCCGTCACGTGATGCGCCTCGCGGAAGGGTAGCCCGCTTTCGCGCACCAGCCAGTCTGCCAGATCGGTTGCCGTGCTGAAACCCGACGCCGCCGCGGCCTCAAGCGCGGGCACATTGGCGCTCATGTCGCGCACCATGCCCTCCATCGCCGCCAGCGCCAGCATCCAGTTGTCCGCCGCATCAAAGACCTGTTCCTTGTCTTCCTGCATGTCCTTGGAATACGCGAGCGGCAGGCCCTTCATCACCATCATCAGCGCGACATTGGCGCCAAAGATGCGCCCGATCTTGGCACGGATCAACTCGGCCGCATCCGGGTTTTTCTTCTGCGGCATGATGCTGGATCCGGTCGAGAACCTGTCCGACAAGGTGACAAAGCGGAACTGCGCCGAGGACCAGATCACCAGCTCTTCGGCAAAGCGCGACAGGTGCATCGCGCTGATGCTCGCCACACTCAGAAACTCCAACGCAAAATCCCGCGCGCTGACCGCGTCCAGCGAATTGGCCATCGGCCGGTCAAAGCCCAAAGCCTGCGCCGTCATCTCCCGATCAATGGGAAAGCCTGTGCCCGCCAACGCCGCCGCGCCCAAAGGGCTTTCATTCATCCGCGCCCGCGCATCCCGCACGCGAGACAAATCGCGCGAAAACATCTCGACATAGGCCATCATGTGGTGACCCCAGGTCACCGGCTGCGCGGTCTGCAAATGGGTAAAGCCCGGCATCACCCATTCCGCGCCCTCTTCGGCCTGCGCCAGCAACGCACGCATCAACGCCACCAAACCGCTCTCGGCCGCGTCCAGCTGATCCCGCACCCACAACCGAAAGTCTGTCGCCACCTGGTCATTGCGCGACCGCCCGGTATGCAGCCGCCCGGCCGGCTCACCAATCAACTCTTTCAGCCGCGCCTCCACATTCATGTGGATGTCTTCCAATGCGGTAGAAAACTGAAACGTTCCGACTTCGATCTCTGACAACACCGTGAGCAACCCTTCCCGGATCGCCTCGGCGTCGCTACCCTCGATGATGCCCTGC
>JASJCC010000137.1 GCA_030066175.1 Paracoccaceae bacterium
GTGCGCCGGGCCGGTGCCGCCGCCCAGCATGGTGGTCAGGCCAGAATGCAGCGCATCCTCGATCTGCTGCGGGCAGATGAAGTGGATATGGCTGTCAAAGCCGCCGGCGGTGAGGATCTTGCCTTCACCGGCAATCGCCTCGGTGCCCGGACCGACGATGATGTTGACGCCGGGCTGGGTGTCGGGGTTGCCAGCCTTGCCGATCTTGGCGATCTGCCCGTCTTTGAGGCCGATATCGGCTTTGTAGATGCCGCTCGCATCGACGATCAGCGCGTTGGTGATCACCGTGTCGGCAGCCCCCTCGGCCCGGGTGATCTGCGACTGGCCCATGCCGTCACGGATGACCTTGCCACCGCCGAACTTGACCTCTTCACCGTAAACACTGGCGTTCTGCCCACTGCCGCCAGAGACCGCAGCGCCCACGGCCTCGGCCGTCAGATCGCGCTCCACCTCGATGATCAGATCGGTATCAGCGAGGCGTAGTTTGTCCCCGGTGGTGGGGCCGAACATGGCGGCGTAGTCAGAGCGTTTGATGGTTGTGGGCATAAGGGTCTCTCTTCACGCTGTGCTGTGGCGGTGTTGGGTGGAAAAGGTCAACCCGCGTAGCTCGGTGGATTTCTTGCCGCGGTCCTATGGCGATCAACGGCTTGCGGCGTATTTGCTGGCGAGTGCAAGGTTCGAACCCTTGTGCCCGGCCGCCAGGCCGGGCCGCGCCCGACCCTCCCCACGGGAGGGTGCATCGTCTCCGTTGCGCGCCGCAGGAGCGTCCGGCAGAGCAACGAAGTCGCGCCCAAGGCAAAAGTCACATGCGCCCACCCAGGGTCGGGCGCGGCCCTCATCGCTTGGGTCATAGCGATCCCATGACTTTCTGATTGAAGCCGAACACCTTTCGCGCGCCGGCGATCGGGATCAGGTTGACCTCGCGCCGCTGCCCCGGCTCAAACCGCACCGCCGTCCCCGCGGTGATATCGAGCCGCATGCCGTGGGCGGCGGCGCGGTCAAACTCTAGCGCGGCGTTGGTTTCGGCGAAGTGGTAATGGCTGCCCACCTGCACCGGGCGGTCGCCGGTATTGGCTACCATCAGGGTGATCGACTCGCGGTCTGGGTTGAGGGTGATCTCGCCCTCGGCAGGAAGGAGCTCACCCGGGATCATTTGCGGGCCCGCAGGGCGATGACCGTGGCCGACAGAATGGCCAGCAGACCAAGGCCGACAACCCAACCCTCGACCGAATGCGGATGCATATGCGCGCCGGGATGAGCGACGGCGGGGCTGGCCAAAAAGGCAAAGGGCAGGGCGTATTTCATCGATCTCTCCTCAGCGGATGGGGTTGTGGACGGTGACAAGTTTGGTGCCATCGGGGAACGTCGCCTCGACCTGCACTTCGTGGATCATCTCGGGCACACCCTCCATACATTGGTCGCGGGTGATGACCTCGGCGCCGGCCTGCATCATCTCGGACACCGACCGGCCATCGCGGGCGCCTTCGACCACCGCATCGGTGATCAGCGCGATCGCCTCGGGATGGTTCAGCTTGACGCCGCGGGCCAGGCGTTTGCGCGCGATCTCGGCCGCCATGGCGATCAGGAGTTTGTCTTTCTCTCTCGGCGTCAGTTGCATCACAGGCTCCAGGATCGGGGAAGGGCGGACCCTTTCAGAAGTTCGAGTATCGGGACAAGCGCGCGGCGCAGCAAGAACCCATCTTGCGCCAAAAGCCGCAGCACCAGCATGTCGGGCGCAAGTAGGCTGGCCCCCCCGGTTGCGGGCAAGAGCGCGCGGACCTGTGGTAGCCGCGCCTCGGCCTCGGGCGCGATGAACACCACATTGACCATGGCCTTGGCGCCGGGGGCAATCGCGTTGGCCGAAAGCTTCCGCTCGGCATCGCCTTCGATCCGGATCCGGTCGAGGTAGAGCGGGCGGTTTGCGCGCGTGATGTCGATCTCATCCTGCAGTGCGATCCGGCCCAGCGTTTCACCCATCGCCTGGCGGCCAAAGATCACTGGCTCGACCATCAGCAAGCGCGCGGTATCGGCCAGATCTACCCGCAATCGGCGTTTCAGCGCCGAGCCTTCGAACACGATCAGCTCTTGCGGCAGACAGCAGATCCGCGCGCCATTAGCCACCGTCAGGCGCGTCTCCACCCGCGCGGTGCCGGTGACCGAACGATAGGCGCGCTCGGCTGCTTGCGTGGTCAGCACCACGTCGCAGCCCGGCCCGGCGCCCACATCGGTGGCAAACCTGTCGCCGCCGGTCAGGCCACCCGAGGTGTTGATCATGATCGCCTCAAGCGCGTCGCCATGCGGAAACAGCGCCTTCATCGAGCCCGAGGTGCGGAACGTGTCGATCCGCGTGCCCTGATCGGTGCGCTTTGCGGTCATCGCAAACGTGCCCACCGCGCGGGGTTGGCTGCTGGCCGTCTCGGAAGTCTGTGGTTCGAAATACGACATGCGCGCTTTCGTAGATTCGTCCCCTGTTTCATGCCGGCCTGCCCGGCACCCCTCCATATATGCCTATGTTTTCAGCATTACGGAACGCATTTCCGCCTGCTTTTTGCGCAGAACCGCGGGCAGGTGCCGAAAAACCGGTCACTCAGGGCAAGCTGAAAATTCATCCTTTGTTGACGATTGATCTTGTTGCGGCGGCGCAGCGACAAGGTGGCAGCCTTTCGACGACGCTGCCAAATCCTTCGTCTCGGAAAGGGTGTGTGGCGACCAGAAGACGTGGAACTCCGACCGGCCGCCACACGAGTTGCAACCTAAGTTGCGGGCGCACGCTACGCCGCAGAACGGCCAAGCGCAATCACGCGCCCGCGGGGAGATATCTATGACTGCATGGAAGACAACACTGACCGGCGCCGCCATTGCCACGCTGATGGGCAGCGCGGCTTATGCCCAGGATTGCCCGATCAAGGTGGGCGTGCTGCATTCGCTGTCGGGCACGATGGCGATTTCGGAAACCACGCTGAAAGACACCATGGAAATGCTGATCGCACAGCAGAACGAAAAGGGCGGTGTTCTGGGCTGCCAGCTTGAGGCGGTGGTGGTCGACCCGGCCTCTGACTGGCCGCTGTTCGCCGAAAAGGCGCGTGAGTTGCTGACCGTGCACGAGGTGGACGTGATCTTTGGCAACTGGACCAGCGTCAGCCGGAAATCGGTGCTGCCGGTGATCGAAGAGCTGAACGGCCTGCTGTTCTATCCGGTGCAGTACGAAGGCGAAGAAAGCTCCAAAAACGTGTTCTACACCGGTGCTGCACCGAACCAGCAGGCGATCCCGGCGACGGACTATTTCCTCGAAGAACTGGGGGTCGAGAAATTCGCGCTTCTGGGCACCGACTATGTCTATCCCCGGACCACGAACAACATCCTCGAAAGCTATCTGCAGCAGAAGGGCATCGCCGAGGACGACATCTTTGTGAACTACACGCCATTTGGCCATTCCGACTGGTCCAAGATCGTGGCTGATGTCGTGGCGCTGGGCGCGGACGGCAAGAAGGTGGGTGTGATCAGCACCATCAATGGCGACGCCAATGTGGGCTTCTACAAGGAACTCGCCGCGGCAGGTATTTCGGCGGATGACATCCCGGTTGTGGCCTTCTCGGTCGGCGAAGAGGAACTGTCGGGTCTCGACACCTCGAACCTCGTGGGTCACCTCGCCGCCTGGAACTATTTCCAGAGCGCCGAGACCGAGGCCAATGAGGCCTGGGTTGCCGCCTGGAAAGCGCGCATGGGTGAAGAGCGCGTGACCAATGACCCGATGGAGGCACATTACATCGGCTTCAACATGTGGGTGAACGCGGTCACCGCAGCGGAAACCACCGAAGTGGATGCGGTGCGCACCGCCATGTACGGCCAGGAATTCCCGAACCTGACCGGTGGCACGGCCGTCATGCTTCCGAACCATCACCTGGCCAAGCCGGTGCTGATCGGCGAGATCCAGGAAGACGGGCAGTTCGACATCATCAGCCAGACCGAGGAAGTGCCGGGTGACGCCTGGACCGACTTCCTGCCGGACTCGGCGGTGCTGGTGTCGGACTGGAAAGATCTGGGCTGTGGCATGTTCAACACCGCCACCGAAAGCTGCGTGCAGATCAAGTCCAACTACTGATCGACAAGCTGTGTCAGGGGCGGGGTTTTCCCGCCCCTGATGTCTAAAGGGGGCCGTGGATGGCGTTGAATTTCAGAGGGTTATGTGTGCTTGCGTTCTGTCTGATCGCGGCCCCCGCGCTGCCACAGAACAGCGAGGCGCCGGTTCAGCAGCTGCTGCAAGAGCATGGTGAGATCATCGCCAAAGGCTCACGCAAATCCATCGGCCCGGCCATCGACGCGCTGGCGGCCAGCGGGCTGCCTGCGGCGCAGGTGGTGCTGCAACGCTGGCAAGCCAAAGAGATGTGGCGCAACAAGGACAGCGGTCTGTTTGTCTTTGGGGAGAAGGACGGCAAAGAGCTGCGCGCCTCCGATGTGTCGAACGGTGCCGAGATTGGCACGTTTGAGGCCAAGGGTTTCAAGCAGTTAAAACCCAACTCCGGCGTGCGCGGTATGATTGGCGCCGCGCTGGTGCAATTCCAGCTCAGCGATCCCAATCCCGAAAAACGCTTGGTCGCCCTGCGCGCGATTGAGCGCGACCCGGAGGCAAGTCACCTCGTGGCCCTGCGTGGTGCCATTGCCGGGGAGGAAGACCCCGACCTGCTTGCGAGTAAAGAGCGGCTGGAACGGCTGCTGACGATCCGCTTTGGCGAGACTGATGAGGAACGCATCACCGCCATCGCCGCCTTTGACGGGGACTTGGGTGTCGACGTGCGCGCCGCGCTCAATCCGCTGGTGCGCACCCGGATCGAGGTTGCCGAGAGCCTGCCCGACGACGCGGGTATTGCCGGCACGGTCGCCGTCGATGGAGAGACCCTAACCCGCGACAACGCCTATGCGTTGCTGGTCGAGGCGGACCTGGCGCCGCCCACTGTGCAGAAATCCGATATCGCCGCGGCCCTGGTCGCCAACATCGAAAACGGCGCCGTGGCAGGCATCGAGGTGGCGAGCCTCGACAATGACGCCGCCCGCGCACTCGCCTATGCCGAGCTTGCCAAACGCGAGATCGTGCCCCCCGCCGCGACTGAGGCCGAGATCGACGCGGCCCTCGCCACATACGTCTTCTTCGAACGTTTCATCGGCGCACCGCCCGCCGTGGCCGAAGCCGCCCTAGCCGCGCTGAAGGATATCGAGGCCAAGGTCGCACTCAATCAGGCCGCCGACTTGGCGCTTGACGCCGTCTCGCTGGCGTCGATCTACTTCCTCGCCGCCATCGGCTTGGCCATCACCTTTGGCGTCATGGGCGTGATCAACATGGCGCATGGCGAGTTCATCATGATGGGTGCCTATTCCGGCTATGTCGTGCAGCTCTTTGTGCCCGACCACACGCTGTCCCTGCTGATCGCCCTGCCCACGGCCTTTGCCGTCACCTTTGCCGGTGGGGTCGCGATGGAGCGGTTGGTGATCCGTTGGCTGTATCACCGCCCGCTTGAGACCCTGCTGGCCACCTTCGGCATCTCCATCGCGCTGCAGCAGATTGCCAAGAACATCTTTGGCACCCAGGCTCGCCCGCTGACCGCACCCGATTGGCTCGACGGCTCTCTGGCGTTCAACGACGTGGTGTCGATCAGCTATATCCGCATTGCGATCTTTGTGCTGGCGCTGCTGTTCCTCGCGCTCTTCCTCTTTGTTATGAACCGCACCCGGCTGGGGCTCGAGGTCCGCGCCGTTACCCAGAACCCGCGCATGGCCGCATCCATGGGTATCAACCCCGATCGCATCAACATGCTGACCTTCGGCTTTGGCTCAGGCATCGCAGGGATCGCGGGTGTGGCCATCGGGCTTTACGCCAAGGTGACCTCGGAAATGGGGCAGGACTATATCGTGCAGAGCTTCATGACCGTGGTTGTGGGCGGCGTCGGCAATATCTGGGGCGCTCTGCTGGGCGCGTCGATGGTGGGCACGCTGCAAAAGGGAATCGAGTGGCTGAACCCCTCGAACACGCTGGCCGCACAGACCTACATGATCCTATTCATCATCCTCTTCATCCAGTTCCGGCCGCGGGGCATCATCGCCCTCAAGGGCCGCGCGGCGGAGGCCTGAGGCATGGCCGACATGACCGCCACGCTGCCCGGTCAGCGCCGCCGCCCCTTCGTGATGCGCTACCCGTCGGTGCTGGTCTTCCTGATCTGTCTGAGCCTCTTCTCCGTCGGCGCCACCATTCTGTCCGAAGGCTTCGGCATCGGCATCATTTCGACCAGCTTCATCAAGACGTTGGGCAAGACGCTGTGTCTCTGCCTCGTGGCGCTGGCGATGGACCTGGTCTGGGGCTATTGCGGCATCCTTTCGCTGGGGCACATGGCGTTTTTCGGCCTCGGTGGCTACGCGATCGGCATGTGGCTGATGTATGAGCGCACGCGCCTGATCGTCGCCGAAAACCTCGCCCTCGGCCCGCTGCCACCCACACCGCAAGAGCTGTCGGACGGCATCGCCACGCAGATCTTTGGCGTGGTCGGCGCCTCGGAGTTTCCCCCCATCTGGGCCTTTGCCCATTCGCTCCCCCTACAGCTTTTGGCCGTGGTTCTGGTGCCGGGGCTCTTGGCGCTGGTCTTTGGTTGGCTGGCCTTCCGCAGCCGCGTCACGGGCGTGTATCTCTCGATCCTGACCCAAGCGATGACGCTGGCCTTGTCGCTCTATCTCTTCCAGAACGACAGTGGCTTGCGCGGCAATAACGGGCTGTCTGGCCTGCAGAACTTGCCGGGCCTTGACGATGTCGGGCAGGACGCGCTGTCGGTCTATTTCCTCTGGGCCTCGGCCTTTGCGTTGGGCGGCGGCTATGTGCTGGCGACCTGGATTGTTTCGGGCAAGTTCGGGTCGGTCCTGCGTGGCATCCGCGATGATGAGGCGCGGGTGCGCTTCCTCGGCTACCCGGTTGAGGGGTTCAAGCTCTTTGTGTTTAGCCTTTCCGCGGTGATCGCCGGCATCGCCGGGGCGCTGTATTACCCGCAGGCCGGTATCATCAACCCGGCGGAACTGGCGCCGATCGCGTCGATCTACCTTGCGGTCTGGGTCGCGATTGGCGGGCGCGGGCGGCTGTATGGCGCGGTGATCGGCGCGGCGTTCGTGTCGCTTTTGTCGACCTGGTTCACGGGTGGCCAGGCGCCGGATGTGGTGATCGGGCCCTTGCGAATCCAGTGGGTCGATTGGTGGACCGTGCTGCTGGGTCTGTCCTTTGTGGGCGTTACGCTCTTTGCCCCGAAAGGCATCTCCGGGATCGTCGACTGGATCGCGGAACGCCGCGCGCCGGATCGGCACGGTAAGGATCTGGGCCCCGCGCCCGGATCGCTGCGCGAACAGGAGGGCCAGGAATGAGCGCGCTATTGGAAGTGTCCGGCGTGTCGGTGTCGTTCGACGGCTTCAAGGCGCTGAACAACCTGTCCTTCAACATCGGCAGCCAGGAATTGCGCGCTGTGATCGGGCCCAATGGGGCCGGCAAGACCACCTTTATGGACGTGGTCACCGGCAAAGCCCGGCCCGACGAAGGGCGCATTTCCTGGGGCGAGCCGCCGGTGTCTCTGCTGGGCACCTCGGAAAGCAAGATCGCCGTCGCTGGCATCGGCCGCAAATTCCAGCGCCCGACGGTGTTCGAAGATCAAAGCGTGGCCGACAACCTGGTGATGGCATTGAAAAAACCGCGCGCGCCGTGGGCGGTGCTGTTCTTCAAACCGGGCCGAGCAGACTGGGATCGCGTGGCGGAACTGGCGGAGGAGATCGGGCTGGCCGACGCGCTGGAGCGCAAATCGGGTGAGCTGTCGCACGGGCAAAAGCAATGGCTCGAGATCGGCATGTTGCTGGCGCAGGAACCGCGCCTCTTGTTGGTGGATGAACCGGCCGCGGGGATGACGGCGGCTGAGAGGGAAAAGACCACCGAACTGCTCACCGAGGCCGCCAAGACCCGCGCAGTGGTGGTGGTCGAGCATGACATGGAGTTTGTGCGCAGGCTCAACTGCAAGGTCACGGTCCTGCACGAAGGGTCGGTCCTGGCCGAAGGCTCCATCGACCACGTGACCAAGAATGACAGAGTGATCGAGGTGTATCTTGGCCGGTGAGCTTCTCAGCGTCAAAGGGCTGACCCTGCATTACGGCGGCAGTCAGATCCTCAACGGGATCGACCTGACGGCCACCAAAGGCGAGGTGACCTGCATCATGGGCACCAATGGGGTTGGCAAGACCTCCCTGCTGAAGGCGCTGGCGGGCACGCATCCCAGTTCCGGTGGGAGCTATCACCTGGAGGGTGAGGCGGTTGCCGGGCAGTCCGCGCATGCGCTTGCACGGCGGGGTGTGGCCTATGTCCCGCAGGGGCGCGATATCTTTCCGTTTCTGACCGTGAAGGAAAACCTCGAGACCGGCTTTGCCTGTCTGCCGTGGGCGGAACACACCCTTAGGGATGAGATCTTTGAGCTTTTCCCGATCCTCAAGGATTTCCTCAACCGTCGGGGAGGGGATCTGTCGGGCGGGCAGCAGCAGCAGCTGGCCATCGCCCGCGCGCTGGTCACCAAACCCAAGGTGCTGCTGCTGGATGAGCCGACCGAGGGCATCCAGCCCAACATCATCCAGCAGATCGGCGAAACCATCGCGCTGCTCAGGGATCGCGGCACGATGGCGATTATCCTGGTCGAGCAATACCTGAGCTTTGCCTACAAGCTCGGCGATCAGTTCACCGTGCTGGAACGCGGCGCGGTGAAATACGCCGAGCGCAAGGAAAACGCGACGCTGGAAGAGATCGAGGCCTGCACCTCGCTTTAGGCGTTCAGGCGTCGCCCCGTTGCCGGGTCAAAGGCATGCGCCGTCCCGGGCTCAATCGCAAAGCGCATCTCATGCTGACCTCCGGGCGGGATATGCACGCCTTGCAGGCTGACGGTGCATTCCTCGCCAGTCTCCACCAGCTTGCCATGCAGCAGCGTGTTGGCGCCCAGCGGTTCTGACAGCTGGACATAGACGCGGATTGGGCCGTCTTCGGCCTCGTGCAGATGCTCGGGCCGCACCCCCAACTTGATCGGCCCGTCCGGTACGTCCAACGGCGCCACAGCCGCCCCTGCCAGATGGATCTGTCCACCCTCGACCGTTGCATCCACCACGTTCATCGCCGGGCTGCCGATGAACTGCGCGGCAAAGAGCGTGCGGGGGGTTTCATAGACCTCCAAAGGCGTGCCGATCTGCTCAGCCACACCGCCATTCATCACGATCATCCGGTCGGCCATGGTCATCGCCTCGACCTGATCATGGGTGACGTAGAGCGCGGTGATGCCGAGCTTGGACTGTAGCTCCTTGATCTCAAGCCGCATTTGCACGCGCAGCTTGGCGTCAAGGTTCGACAGTGGTTCGTCAAAGAGAAACACCGCCGGTTCGCGCACAATGGCGCGGCCCATGGCGACGCGCTGGCGCTGACCACCCGACAATTGCCGCGGCTTGCGATCCAGCAGCGCATCGAGCTGCAAAAGCTTGGCGGCTTCTTCGACCTTGGCGTTGATCTGATCCTTGGGCAGGCCGGCGATCTTGAGTCCGTACCCCATGTTCTGCCGCACCGACATGTGCGGATAAAGCGCGTAGTTCTGGAACACCATGGCGATGTCGCGATCCATCGGTTCCTTGTCATTGGCCCGGTCGCCGCCGATCAGCACGTCGCCCGATGTGACCGTCTCAAGCCCTGCCACCATGCGCAGCAGCGTGGATTTCCCGCAGCCCGAAGGGCCGACGATGACGATGAATTCGCCATCCTCGATCTCCATGTCGATGCCGTGGATGACGTCGGTGGGGCCAAAGCTTTTCTTGATCTCTTGCAGTGTGACGGTGGCCATGGGTTATTTCTCGCTATCGACAAGGCCGCGGATGAACAGCCGCTGCATGGACACAACGATGATCACCGGCGGGATCATCGCCAGGATCGACGTCGCCATGATCGTCGGCCAATGGGCGAAATCATCGCCCGACGGGAACATCTGTTTGATGCCCATGACGATGGTGTTCATCTCCGGATCGGTGGTGATGAGCAGCGGCCAGAGATACTGGTTCCAGCCATAGATGAAGAGGATCACGAACAGGGCGGCGATGTTGGTGCGCACCTTCTTGAACAGGTAGAGCAGCGGGATCATGGTGTTGCAGACGGCCATGATCCAGAAGCCCACGGCGTAGTCGCCGGTGGGACGCCAGGCGAAGATATACTGCTCCAGCGGGTTGTGGCTG
>JASJCC010000144.1 GCA_030066175.1 Paracoccaceae bacterium
CATGGCCCGTCGGGTTCGGCAGCTCTTTGACGACGGGCCGGCGACCCTGCTGCCGCAGATCCGGATGGTGACCGATCTGGCCGATCCAATCACCCGCGCCCACCTGCCCCAGCCAGTACCGCCCTTACGGCGGCGGCTGGAGCTGACAGACCTGGTCAGCCGCCTGCTGGAACAGGAACCGAACCTCGCCCCGCGCGCGGCCCTTTTTGATCTGGCCGACAGCCTCGCCACTCTGATGGAAGAGATGCATACCGAAGGCGTGACGCCAGACGCCATCTCGGGGCTCGACGTCTCTGACCAGTCCGGCCATTGGCAGCGGGCGCTGAAATTCCTGCAGATCGTACAGCACTATTTCGGCTCCGACACCGCACCCGATCCGCAGACCTATCTGCGACTTGCGCTGAAACAGAGACTGATTTCTTGGGCAGGCACCCCGCCAACGCATCCCATTCTGGTGGCCGGTTCGACCGGGTCACGCGGCACAACGGCCGAACTGATGCGCGCGGTGGCAACCCTGCCACAAGGGGCGGTGATCCTACCGGGGTTCGACTTTGACATGCCGCAACCGGTCTGGAGCCAGCTGACCGACGCGCTGCTAAGCGAGGACCATCCGCAGTTTCGTTTTGCAAAACTTCTGGACGATCTGGAATTGGCCAGCACCGAGGTCGACTCCTGGACCGCAATGGACGCACCAGATCCCGACCGCAACAGGCTGATCTCACTCGCCTTGCGCCCCGCGCCGGTCACCCACCAATGGCTGACCGATGGGCCGAAGCTGCCTGACCTTGTGTCCACAACCGCACAGCTCACCCTGCTCGAAGTGCCCAGCCAGCGCGAAGAGGCGCTGTGCATCGCCATGCGCCTGCGCGAGGCGGCAGAAACCGGCACTCGTGCCGCGCTGATCACGCCAGACCGGATGCTGACGCGGCAGGTGACCTCGGCCCTGGATCAATGGGGGATCAAGCCCGATGACAGCGCCGGCATCCCCGCTCAGCTAACGCTTCCGGGGCGGTTCTTGCGGCATGTTTCGACCCTATTCCAGCAGGATTTGACCGCAGAGGTGCTGCTGACGCTCTTGAAACACCCGCTGACGCATCATGGCGCGGAACGCGGGCAACACCTGCTGAACACCCGTGACCTTGAGCTTTACATGCGCAAACAGGGTTGGGCCTTTCCGCAGCCAGAGGCCCTTTGCGCCTGGGGGGCGGCGCATGACAGATCGGATTGGGCGGCATGGGTGGCGACGCAGTTTTGTGGCCAGATGCGGGGCGGGCAACGCCCGCTGGGCGACTGGATCGCCGCGCATATCGATCTGGCGCAGGCCATTTGCGCTGGCGCGGCGTCGGACGATTATGCCGAGCTTTGGAACGAAAACGCCGGGCGCAAAGTGAAAGAGACGGTCACCGAGTTGCAGCAAGAGGCCGGGTTTGGCAGCGATCTGGCGGCGCGTGACTATGCCGACCTCTTCGGGGCCATCCTGTCGCGCGCCGAGGTGCGCGATCGCGACGCGGTGCATCCGCATATCCTGATCTGGGGCACGCTGGAGGCGCGGGTGATGGGCGCCGATCTGCTGATCCTCGCGGGCCTCAACGAAGGCAGTTGGCCGGAAATGCCCGGCGCCGATCCCTGGCTGAACCGCAAGATGCGCCATGATGCGGGTCTGTTACTGCCCGAAAGGCGGATTGGCCTGTCGGCGCATGACTTTCAGCAGGCCGCCGCGGCGCAAGAGGTTTGGCTGACCCGCGCGACAAAATCCGACGATGCCGAAACCGTCCCGTCCCGCTGGCTGAATCGCCTGACCAACCTGATGAACGGCCTGCCTGGCCAGAATGGGCCTGAGGCTGTGCAAGAGATGCAAGCGCGGGGCCAGACCTGGCTGGCGCAGGCGAGGGTGCTGGAAACGCCGATCTTTGCCGCACCGGAGCCGCGCCCCTCCCCCGTGCCACCTACAGAGGCGCGGCCGCGACGTCTGTCTGTTACGGCGATCAAGCGGCTGATCCGCGACCCCTATGCGATCTACGCAAGGTCGGTCTTGCACCTGAGGCCTCTTGACCTGCTGCAACGCGCGCCCGACGCCTTGTTGCGTGGCATCCTGGTGCATTCGGTGCTTGAGGCGTTCATCAAGGAAACCGTCTCTGATCCGGCCAAACTTGACCCGGACCACCTGTTGAAGCATGCGCGCCACATCTTTGGCGACCCCGGTATTTTGCCCTTCCCGACGACCCGGATGCTGTGGCAGGCGCGGATGGCGCGGGTTGCGGAGTGGTTTGTCGACACCGAAACCGCGCGGCTGGCCAGAGCCACGCCGATGGCGCATGAAATCGACGGCCATGCGGATCTGCCCGAGCTGGGCTTTACCCTGACCGCCAAGGCCGACCGGATCGATATCGACGCTTCCAACAGGTTGCACATCTACGACTACAAGACCGGCGCGGCGCCGTCGCCGGATGCGCAGATCCATTTTGACAAGCAGCTGTTGTTGGAGGCGGCGATTGCCGAACAGGGTGGCTTCAAAGGGCTGCCGGCCGAGCCTTTGTCCCGCGCGGTCTACATCTCGCTCGCCAACCAGCCGAGAGAGGTACCTGCCCCGCTGGAAAAGGCGCCGCCGGCGCAGGTTTGGGACGAGTTTCGCCAGTTGATCGCTGCGTATCTGGTGTCAGACACCGGCTTTACCGCCCGTCGGGCGCTGTTGAAAGACAGCGATCCCAGCGATTACGATCACCTCGCGCGCTTTGGCGAATGGGATGTGATCGACCCCGCAAAAAAAGTCTTTCTGGCATGAGCCGCGACGCCGCCACCCAGGCCCAGGTGGATGCCGCCCGGCCGAATATGTCGACCTGGCTGTCGGCCAATGCCGGGTCGGGTAAGACCCGGGTGTTGACCGACCGGGTGGCGCGGCTTCTGCTGGACGAGGTGCTGCCCGAACACATCCTTTGCCTCACCTACACCAAGGCCGCCGCGACCGAGATGCAGAACCGTCTCTTCAAACGCCTGGGTGGCTGGGCGATGGAAAGCGACGTTAATCTGAGGGGCGACCTGCGGGCGCTGGGCGTCGAAGGGGCGCTGACCGATGACGATCTGAAACGCGCCCGAACGCTCTTTGCCCGGGCGATCGAAACTCCTGGCGGGCTGCGGATCCAGACCATCCACTCTTTCTGCGCGGCGCTGCTGCGCCGCTTTCCGCTGGAGGCGCAGGTCAGCCCGCAATTCACCGAGATGGAGGATCGCGCCGCCGAGCTCCTGCGCGCCGAAGTGCTGGACCGGATGTCTGACGGGCCGCACGCCGCTCTGGTCGCGGGCATCGCGCCTTACGTGAACGACGGCGACATCGACAAACTGCTGGCGGAGATCACCAAACATCGCGAGGCCTTTGGCCAGGATGTCAGCCAGGATGCGTTGCGCAGGGCCTATGATTTGCCGCCGGGAACGGATGAGGAAAGCCTAATCGCCGAGGTGTTTCACAGCGACACACTGACCTTTGTCACGGAGGTCGCTGGCCTGTGCCTGACCGAAGGTAGCGGCAATGACATCAAGCTGGGGGAAAAGCTGCGTGCCGTGGTGATGCCGGACATGGCCGGGTTTCAGGCGCTGCAAGCCGCGTTTCTGACGACGACGTTTGAACCGCGCAAAAAGCTTTTCAACAAGGCGCTGACTGAGGGCGCCATGGCCCCCCACCTGCCGCGGATCGAGGCGCTGATGGACCACGTGGTCGATTCGCGGCAACGACTGCTGGCGCTGGCCGCAATGCGACGTGACCAAGCACTCTACGGTTTTGCCCAGGTCTTCCTTCCGGCCTATGAGACAGCCAAGCAACTGCGCGGCTGGCTCGACTTTGACGATCTAATCACCCGCGCCCGCGATCTGCTCAGCGACGATGCGGTGGCCGCTTGGGTGCTTTACCGTCTGGATGGCGGGATCGACCACATCCTGGTGGACGAGGCGCAAGACACCAGCCCGGTGCAATGGCAGGTCATCGAACGGCTGGCGCAGGAGTTTACCGCCGGAGAGGGCGCGCGCGCTGATGTGCTGCGGACGATCTTTGTGGTCGGGGACAAGAAACAGTCGATCTATTCGTTCCAGGGCGCCGATCCGCGTGAGTTTGACCGCATGCGCGACGATTTCGCCGCGCGGCTGCAGGCCACGGACACGCCGCTCTGCAACATGGTGCTGGAATACAGCTTTCGCTCAGCCTCACCGATCCTGCGGTTGGTCGACACGACCTTTGACACTCGTGCAGAGTCGGGCTTTGTCGCCGACCAGAAGCACATCGCCTTCAAGGACGCGATGCCGGGTCGGGTGGACCTGTGGCCAGTGGTCGAAAAGGTTGCCGAACAAAAGGACGGCCCGTGGTATCAGCCAGTGGACCGCGTCAGCGAAGGGCATCACGACGTGATCCTTGCCAACCGGATCGCGCAGTTTGTTCACCAGACGATAGATGCCCGCACGCCTTTGCCCATCGAGATCGGCCAGACCGGGACGTACCAATCCCGGCCCGTGCATGCCGGCGATTTCCTGGTGCTGGTGCGCGGGCGCAAGCGGCTCTTTTCCGAGATCATCCGCGCATGCAAGCAGATGGATATCCCCATTGCCGGCGCCGATAAGCTGCGGGTGATGGCTGAATTGGCGGTGCGGGACATCGTGGCGCTGCTCAGCTTTCTGGCGACGCCCGAGGATGACTTGTCGCTCGCAACGGTGCTGCGCTCACCGCTTTTTGGGCAAAGCGAACAGACTTTGTTTGATCTGGCCCACCGGCGTCCGCCAAAGCAGTTTCTCTGGACGGCCTTGCGCGATCGCAGCGCGGCGTTTCCAGAGGTGATGGCCGTGATAAACGATCTGCGCGACCAGACCGACTACATGCGCCCTTACGACCTGATCAATCGGGTCCTGACCCGCCACAAGGGCCGTCAGCGCCTGATCGGCCGGTTGGGACAAGAGGCGGAGGACGGCATCAACGCGCTGTTGCAGCAGGCACTCGCCTATGAACAGACCGAGGTACCGTCGCTGACCGGGTTCCTGCAATGGGTGCAGACCGACAATCTCGAGATCAAGCGCGCACCTGATGCGGCCGGTGACCGGCTGCGCGTGATGACGGTGCATGGCGCCAAGGGGCTCGAGGCGCCGATTGTCATCCTGCCCGACAGCGCGCAGCACAGCGCGCGGCAGATGGATCCGCTGTTGACCGATGTCCATGGCGTGGCTTGGCGGCAAAACGCCAGTGATATGCCGCAGCGCCAACGCGAGATCAGCGACGCCAAGAAACAGGCGGATGCGCGGGAAAGCGACCGGTTGCTCTATGTCGCGATGACCCGGGCCGAGAAATGGCTGATCGTGGCCGCGGCGGGCGAGCTGGGCAAGGATGGCCGAGCTTGGCACGAACAGGTGCGGCGCGGGATGGAGGCCTCGGGGGCCGTTCCGGCCGCGTTTCCCTTTGGCGACTTGGGGACGGGAACGGGGCTGCGCCTGGAAGAAGGCGACTGGGCCGGACTGCCGCTGGTCGATGATACTCCGCCGGCCATTACCGCCACAACCCTGCCGGCATTCTTCAACCAGCCCGCGTCAGAGACTGCGCCAAAGAAAGACAACAAAAGCCCATCTGACCTGGGGGGAGCCAAGGCCTTGCCGGGGGCGGCCGGCGACACAGAAGAGGCCGCCAAAACCCGCGGCACGTTGCTGCACGACATGCTCGAGACGTTGTCCGCCGTCCCACCAGTCGAGCGAATTGCGGTGGGTCAGAGCCTGTTTTCCTGTCAAGACGACGCCCCTTTGTTGCAAGAGGCGCTCACCGTCCTTGACAACCCGCAGATGGCCCGCTTTTTCGCGCCGGGTACCCTGGCCGAAGTGCCGGTCACCGCCGACTTGCCGGGGCTCGGCCGTCTGCACGGGATGATCGACCGGTTGATCGTCACAGCCGACACCGTGACCGCGGTTGACTTCAAATCCAACCGCACGGTGCCGCAAACCCCAAGCGAGGTGCCCGAGGGCCTTTTGCGCCAGATGGGGGCTTATGCCGCGATGCTGGCGCTTGTCTATCCGGACTATAGGATCGAAACCGGTCTGATCTGGACAGCAAGCAATCAATACATGCCGCTGTCGCACGATATTGTGACACAAGCTCTTGCGCGGGCCGCCACATCTTGACGCGCCCGCCGCGCCTTCCTACGTTCGCAATCCTGACATAGCTGCCAATGCAAGGAGACATTCAATGGCCACCGTCGCCGTCACTGACGCCACCTTTGATGCCGAAGTCAAAAACTCGGATGTGCCCGTGGTCGTGGACTTCTGGGCCGAATGGTGTGGCCCCTGCAAACAGATCGGCCCGTCGCTGGAAGACCTGTCAGAGCATTACGGCGACAAGGTGAAGATCGCCAAGGTCGATGTCGACAGCAACCCCAACGCCGCTGCGGCTCTGGGCGTGCGTGGTATCCCGGCGCTCTACATTTTCAAGAATGGTGAGGTGGTCAGCAACAAGACCGGCGCCGCCCCGAAGGCCGCCCTGCAGGGCTGGATCGACGACGCGATCGGCTGATCCTATCCGGACGCGGCGCGCGAGAGGTGCCGCAACCCGCGAGACCGGCGCGCCTCAGCCCTGCTGCGGCGCGTCTTTTGTTTGGGCAGAGTTTGCTTTGTTTTAGCAGCACAGAGCAGCGTCGGTTTGCAATTGGGATCCGCACCGATTACCTGATCCGAAGAACAATCGCTGCGTCTCTGCTTTGGCCCGACGGCCGGGGAAAGGCGCGATGAAAGGACGTCGCATATGGCGGAACATGCAGGCCCCGGTTGGCACGGCACCACAATCATCGGCGTACGCAAAGGCGGCAAGGTTGTCATCGCGGGCGATGGCCAGGTGAGCCTTGGGCAAACCGTCATCAAAGGCACCGCCCGCAAGGTGCGGCGCTTGTCGCCGGGCGGGTACGATGTTGTGGCGGGGTTTGCAGGCTCAACGGCAGATGCGTTCACCCTGCTGGAACGGCTGGAGGCCAAGCTTGAAGCGACACCGGGTCAGCTGAAACGCGCCAGCGTTGAGCTCGCCAAAGACTGGCGCACCGACAAGTACCTGCAAAAGCTCGAAGCGATGCTGATCGTCAGTGATGGGAACGCACTTTACGTGATCACCGGCGCGGGCGACGTGCTGGAGCCCGAACACGACGTGACAGCGATCGGATCGGGCGGAAACTATGCCTTGGCCGCGGGTCGAGCGCTGATGGAGAGCGATCTGGATGCCGAGACGGTCGCGCGCCGCGCAATGGCAATCGCCGCCGACATTTGCGTCTACACCAATGGAAGCCTGACCGTCGAAACAATCGACGGGTAAGAATTTTCCGAAAATTCTTACGAAAAATCGTTCACGATTTTTGGCCCGGAAAGGACCGACATGACCGACCTTACCCCTCGCGAAATTGTCTCGGAACTCGATCGCTTCATCATCGGGCAGAAGGATGCCAAGCGTGCCGTGGCCGTCGCCTTGCGCAATCGCTGGCGGCGCAAGCAGTTGGAGGATGACCTGCGGGACGAGGTCTATCCCAAGAACATCCTGATGATCGGCCCCACCGGCGTCGGCAAGACCGAGATCAGCCGCCGGCTGGCAAAGCTCGCCCGGGCGCCGTTCATCAAGGTCGAAGCCACCAAGTTCACCGAGGTCGGCTATGTTGGTCGCGACGTCGAGCAGATCGTGCGGGACCTCGTCGATGCGGCCATCGTCACAACCCGCGACTACATGCGCGAAGACGTCAAGGCCGCGGCACACCAAGCCGCAGAAGACCGCGTGATCACCGCAATTGCCGGCGAGGACGCCCGTGAAGCCACGCGCGAGATGTTTCGCCGCAAGCTCAAGGACGGTGAGCTTGACGACACGATGATCGACCTCGAACTGAGCGGTAATTCTTCACCCCTGCCCGCCTTCGACATTCCCGGCCAACCGGGCCAGATGGGCATGATGAATATCGGCGATCTCTTTGGCAAAGCTTTTGGCGGCCGCACCGTCCGCAAGCGCCTGAGCGTCGCCGAAAGCTATGACGTGCTGATCGCAGAAGAGGCCGACAAGCTCTTGGATGACGAAGTTGTCAAACTGGTCGCCCTTGAGGCGGTCGAGCAGAACGGCATCGTCTTTCTCGACGAGATCGACAAGGTGGCCGCCCGGCAGGAGGCCCGCGGCGGCGATGTCAGCCGCGAAGGCGTACAGCGCGACCTACTGCCGCTGATCGAGGGCACCACGGTCAGCACCAAACACGGCCCGGTCAAGACCGACCACATCCTCTTCATCGCCTCTGGCGCTTTCCACATCGCCAAACCGTCGGACTTGCTGCCCGAACTGCAAGGCCGCCTGCCGATCCGCGTCAACCTGCGCGCGCTGACCGAACAGGATTTTGTCCGCATCCTGACCGAAACCGACAACGCCCTGACCCGGCAGTACACCGCTCTGATGGCCACCGAAGAGGTCACCGTGACCTTCACCGAAGATGGTATTCAGGCGCTGGCCAGGATCGCTGCCGAAGTGAACCAGTCGGTCGAAAACATCGGCGCGCGCCGGCTTTACACGGTGATGGAGCGCGTGTTCGAGGATCTCAGCTTCACCGCCCCCGACAAGGCAGGTGAGGCGTTCACCGTCGATGCCGCCTTCGTCGATGAGCACCTGGGCGAACTGACCCGCTCCGCTGATCTCAGCCGCTACGTGCTCTGACCGCGGAACCGCCTCTTCATCTTGCCCAATAAACTCCCGCCGGAGGCATCCAACGGCTACCACGCGCCCAGCCATCTGCTACCCTGACGCAAACCAATCCAAAGGCGCCTGATATGAAACGCTCCCGCATCAACGACATCCTCCGCGAAGGCGATGCCTTTATCCGCTCACACGGCTACACCCTGCCGCCCTTCGCCTACTGGAGCCCGGATGAGCTCAGTGCCCGAGATCACACCCAGATCAAGACGCGCCGCATGGGCTGGGACATCACCGATTATGGCAAGGAAAGCTTTGACGACATGGGGCTCTTTCTGTTCACCACCCGAAATGGACTGAACAGCGATCTCGGCAAACACAGCGCCATGCTCTACGCCGAAAAGATCATGATCTCGCGCCGCGATCAGCTCAGCCCAATGCACCGGCATGACATTAAGGTCGAGGATATCATCAACCGCGGGGGTGGTACGCTCGTGATCGAGCTTTTTGCCGCCGATCCTCAAGGCGAGATTGACCGGCAAAGCGACGTCACCGTGATGGTCGATGGCCTTGCCCGCACGATGCCCGCCGGCACACATTTGAAACTCGCTCCAGGCGAATCCGTGTCGCTTTTTCCCAACCATTGGCACGCGTTCTGGGGGGAAGGCGACGACGTGTTGATTGGTGAGGTCTCGACGGTGAATGACGATTTGACCGACAATATCTTTGAGATGGATATCGGCCGCTTTTCCAATGTCGAAGAGGACGATATCCCGCTGCACCTGCTGGTGTCGGATTACGACACACATCTCTGACCGGCCAAAGGCACAATGCGGGACGGAGAAATCACCCGTAGCGCTCGTATCAGTCACCAAAAGGCGAAACGGCCGTTTTGCGCGCCTTAGGTTTGCGCGTCAGTTTTCCCAGCGTCGACAGGTCGCCCCGTTTGCAGACCGGGCGCGCGGTGGGGCCATAAGCGATGGCCGTCGGATCGTCCAACAGACGCGGGAACATCGCCAGAATCCCCAACCGGTCTGCCGACACCAAGGATTTCATCCCCGCCGGCCCGGGATAGAAACTTTCCGAAGCCGTCCCTTCGGAGAAAACGATCTGATGGGCGGCAAAGAGGATGTGATGGTAGGTCACCTGTTTGCGGCCATGCGCAACGCGCACCGGGCCGGGGTGTTCCGCCAGATGTCTGGCCCGCACCAGCATTGACCGGTCCAGCCCATGCGCAGGCCCCATCAAAACGCAATGCAGCGGAGACACCAGTAGATCGCAGCGATTGCCCAAGACGCCGGCCGGGATCAGCACCGGTTTGAACTGCGGCGCACGCTGCAGCGCCACGCGATCCAGAAAGCGACGCCCGGTCCAAAGCAGCGGTTGCGGGCCATTGTCCAGGGTAGAGACCAGATCCCCCCGCGCCAATCGCTCAACCGGCACCTCGCCGGACGGCGTTCGGATCAGGGTGCCCGCGACAAAGCAGGCCATCTGGGCATAGGCTTCCTGACTCGGCGTCGTCTGATCAAGACTGTCCGACGCCGCGCCGTCACGGGTGTCGACGGCGTTGAAGACATCGCCATTCGTCGGCGGAGTTCCTTCGGGGTAGGCGAACCCGACATTGGTGCCGTCAATGCGCACAACCCAGACTTCATTGCCGGACGCATCCAGCAAC
>JASJCC010000030.1 GCA_030066175.1 Paracoccaceae bacterium
CGCGACGGCACCGAGCTGTTCATCGTCGAAGGCGACAGCGCGGGCGGGTCCGCCAAAATGGCCCGCGACCGGAAGACCCAGGCGCTTCTTCCCCTGCGGGGCAAGATCCTGAACGTGCTGGGCGCGGCGTCCAACAAGCTCAGCTCGAATGCGGAAATCTCAGATCTCACCCAAGCATTGGGCGTGGGGCTGGGCACGAAATTCAACATCGACGATCTGCGCTATGACAAGGTCATCATCATGACCGACGCCGATGTCGACGGCGCGCATATCGCCTCGCTGCTGATGACGTTCTTCTTCACCCAAATGCGCCCGATGATTGACGCGGGCCACCTCTACCTCGCCTGCCCGCCCCTCTTCCGCCTGACCCAAGGCGCGAAACGGGTCTATTGCCTGGATGAGGCCGAACGGGATGCGTGGTTAGAGAAAGGTTTGGGTGGCAAAGGCAAAATCGACGTCAGCCGGTTTAAAGGGTTGGGAGAGATGGACGCCAAGGACCTCAAAGAAACCACCATGGACCCTGCGTCGCGCAAATTGATCCGCGTCACGATTGACGAGGATGAACCGGGCGAGACCGGCGATCTGGTGGAGCAGCTGATGGGCAAAAAGCCCGAATTGCGGTTCCAGTATATTCAGGAGAACGCGCGGTTTGTGGAGGAGTTGGATGTTTGAAAGCTTGGTGCAATGAAGCCTGTGGTTTTTTTCATTTCGTTTGTGGCTATTTCTCTTTTGCTTACCTTGGCGGGGTACACAACTTATCATCTATACAATTTGACAAAATTTATTATTCAGGGAGCCAAAACGCTTTCGCCTCAGGTATACGTGCCACTGACGGTAACGGTACTGACTGCTGCATTGGGGTTAGCCGCAGCGCTTTTCACGCAGCGAAGTATACGTTTGCGCGAAATAGAGTCATCGCATAGGGAAAGAAAGCTTGAAATATACCTTGATTTCCTCAAGTTCTATGAGTCTGCTTTGATTTCTGAAAAACCAGAACTGGAAGGCGAGACGTTTGATGAAAAAGAAGTGGCGAAGAAGTTAATAGAGTTTCGAACAAAGGCGGTATTGTGGGGTTCACCTGGCGTTCTCAGACAAGTCAGCTTGTTGACAAAACTAGATGGTGCTGGCCCAACGGTTATTTTCAGTGTTTTGGAGAACATACAACGGGAAATGAGGAAAGATATTGGGCTGTCTAATTGGGGATTGGAAAAAGACTTCTTTGCAAAACTACCTTTAAGGAACCCCGAGGACCTTGACAAGCTACGAGAAAAATAGAGTTGGTTTTCAAGCCTCCAGCAAAAGGACAAAAGCAAGCGACTTCATAGCCACGTCAGAGACGACGCGCGCGAGGGCTCTTGGGCGGTTTGTCGGCAGCGGTTTATCGTGGAACTGGCGCGCTGGGGTTGAGCGAAGGGCTTACGGCAACCAAAGAGCCGCCGCGTGGGGGCGCGTCGGCTCTGGCGCGGCGGCCTTCGGCTTTGATTCCGCGCCCAGAGACTTTATCACAACTTCGTCGATTGGAACCCTGCCCTACGCTCTTGCTATGATTTCGTCTCTGCGCGAGTGTTCTTGCATGCGTTGGACCGCCCTTTTCTTTTGCCTCGCCCTCCTCGCCGCCTGCGGCCGTCCTTTGACGCCGAATGAAACCGCGTATCTGCGGGCGCTCCAGGGGGATCAGGCGGAACCGGCGAAGATGCGGTTGAACGATGGGCATTTCGCCGGCTCGTTTGTCTATGAAATTCCCGTGCGGCCGCGCACCACCTGTCAGGAACGGATTTGGCCGCCGATGACAGAAGCGAAGACCATGGAAGTCTCCCCCGCTGCGTCGGTGGTCTACAACACGGTGCTCTTGCGCGAAGACCTTTATCGTCCGGACATGATGGCCGGTTGGCCGGAGGAGGTGGACCTGCTCAGCGCGATGCTCTTTGCGCATGAGGCGACGCATGTCTGGCAGTGGCAGAACCGCGAGCGGACGGGTTATAGCCCGCTGAAGGCGATGCGCGAGCATGCCACGTCGGAGGACCCGTACCTCTTTGATCCCGACAATACGAAGGGGTTTCTGGATTATGGCTTTGAACAGCAGGGCAGCATTGTCGAGGAATATGTCTGCTGCCACCTTTTGGACCCCGAGGCGCCGCGGACCGCGCGGCTGCGGGCGATGATCTCTAAGGAAATGCCGATCGACGGGCTGGAAGAGGCGCTGGCCACGCCGCGGATCCGGGTGCCTTGGGCGGGGATCCAGACCAGCGGGATTTGCCGCTGAGCCCTTAGCGCCGGATGACGATGCGGGTTTCGGATTTGCCGAAGGTGCGGATCATGCCGTAAAGCGTCTCGGCGTTTTCTGGCGCCAGACGCACGCAACCGGCGGAGGCAGGCGCGCCTAGGCGGTGCACCTCGGTTGTGCCGTGGATCGCGTAATTGCCGTAGAAAAACACCGACCAGGGCATCGGCGCGTTGTTGTAGATCGTCGAATAATGCATGCGTTTCAGGAGGTAAGGTCGAAACACGCCGGTTGGCGTCTTCTTGCCGCGCCGTGCGGTCGAGACCGGCCAACTGTAAAGGTGGGTGCCGAACTGGCTGACATACATGCGTTGGTCCGAGAGGTCGATGGTCACGCGCACGACTTCGGCACTGGCCTGAGCGGCCAGCACCAGCAGCGCAACAAGGAGGGCCTTCATTCGAGTCTCTGGATCTCACGCAGATAGGCGATAAGGTCGACGACCGGGCGCGAGGTCAGCACCGGCTGGCCACTGGGCGCCTTGATCGGGACGTCAAAGACACCCTGGAAGAAATCGCCAAAGACCGGCATGGGCGAGCCGTGGCTGACCAGCGGGTCGCGCCCGTCGATCCGCATCACCACGCGTTCCAGCGGGAAGGTGCCGGCGTTTTGCGCCGTGAGCTCGGTCAGGTTGGTCGGCTTGATCAGCAGGACGCCGGCCATCGGCCCGTCGCCGCGCCCTTCCAGACCGTGGCAGGTGGCGCAGTGGGTGTGGTAGTGCGAGCGCCCGATATCGGCATCCTGCGCCGCCGCCGGCAGCGCGGCTGTCGCCAGGAACAGGACGGTTTTCAGAGTGTTGCGCATATCTGTCTCCTCAAGTCCATTGAGGTGACACTGCATGACGAACGGCGGCGCCGCTTTGATCCGAGTCAAGCGGCGCGCGCGAAGAGGCCGCTGTCAGACGACGGCGGTCAGATGCGCATCGCGGCGCAGCCCGCCCCGCGGCCAGGCGGCAGGAGCACCACCGATCAGCAATTCCGCATGACCCCGGCCAAAGCTGCGCGGCGAGGCGCGCAAGCGCAGCGCCCGTCCGTCGAAATCGACAAGGTCGAGCGACAGGCTGCGGTTGGCCTGCTCCATCTTTTGCCGCAGCAGCTCCAGCGCAAGGGCCTGGCCCAGCCGCAGGTCGAGCTGGTTTTCGGCGGGGAAGTAACAGCCCCCCACTGCGCGGCCCATGGCGAGATTGGCGGCCAGCCGGTCGGCCTCTTGCGCGAGCGCAAGGCCGGGGCCAGAGGCGCCAACCATCTGCAGATGCGCCGGTTGCGAGGTGTCGAACACCGCTTTGACCAGCGTCGCGAGGGCGCCGGCGACAATCACATGCGCAGCGCTGTCACCGGGGTGCAGCGGGCCGTCCTCAGGTTCGCAAATCGGCAGGAACAGCGCCGGCGCGCCACCCATGTTGCGGCCGCGCGCGGTCTGCGCTTTGGTCATCCAGTCAAGCAGGTTGGGCGCGGCGGATTTCAGCTCTTCGGCGGTCTGGGCCAGCAGCGCGTCCTCTTCGCTGGCCTCTTCGCCGTCGCGGGCGAGGTAAACGCTGAGCCGCGCCGCAAAGACCGCCGGGCGCGACAGGCGATCGGCCCTGGCATGCCGCAGCAAGGCGCTGCTGGTGGCGGACCGGCCCGCCTCGGCCATCAGCGCCAAGAGCTGCGGCCCGCCCCAAACCGGCGCCCCTTCGGCGCAAAGCCCGGGATCAAACGCCGCGCCTCGGGCCAGTGCTGCCAATGCGGCGCTGTGCAGCGCGCGGGCCGGGTTCACGTTGGCCACATAAGCGGCCAGGTCGGCCGGCGTTTCCGGCGACGGCGTAGCGCTGCGCGCACCGGGCAGGCGCAGACCGGCGCCTGAATCGGCGGCGATCCAATGCAGCCAGGCCGACATCGGCGCCTCGGCCTGTGGCAAGGCGCCACCCGGCGCGGGCTCTTGCACCGCGTGGTCGCTGTCAAAAAAAGCGGACGTCGCAAGCGACCGGCCGGGCTGGACCACGCCCGCCTGAAACAGGGTCCGCAAGGTGAGTTGACCATCGCCATTCAAACGAAGGAGACGGCGATGGTCAGCCTCACTCTGACCGGCCCGGGAGTAAGAGGCCGCATCAGTCTGGTCATATCGGGTGGTGAAGTTCGCGTCATAGAACGGCAGGGAGCGCAGCTCAAAGAGGATGTCGTGCAGGCTGATCCGCGTGCGGTTGTCCAGCCAGATCGCCCGATGCGGATCATCAAGATGGGCAAGCGGCAGGTTGCGCACCAGGGCCAGCGCAAAAAGCTCGGCCATCTCGGCGGCCAGCTCTGACGGCGACAGCTGCGGCGGGTCGATGACAAATTGCGGTGCCCTGCTGCAATCGTCGCCCAGACCGCCGTCGATGACGTCAAACTGCGTGCTGGTGTTCGTCTCTTGGCGCGTCATGTCTCTTCCCCCGTTGAAGGCCGGCGATTCCGGCCCGTGCTTTACGAAGCGTTAACTATAAGATGCGCCCGCACCGTGATCGCAGCGGGAATGAACCGTGATTTCTGCGCAAAACCTTTAG
Source organism: Paracoccaceae bacterium (assembly GCA_030066175.1). GTDB lineage: Bacteria > Pseudomonadota > Alphaproteobacteria > Rhodobacterales > Rhodobacteraceae > JASJCC01. The sequence goes on from JASJCC010000030.1 coordinate 4,797, forward strand.
AAAAATTCCTGCAAACCCCAGACAGCGCAGGCGGGCGCCGTGAATTCTGCGCAAATCTCCGGCACTTGCTTGACGCTGCGTCCCGCGCTGGCTTTGCTGCAACCATAGTCAAAGCGATTTTCAGTGGAGGAGCAGATGAGTTTGGTTTGGGACACGCCGACCCAGGCGATGATGCGGGACGCTTATCTGGATTGGGCGCATTTGCTTGACACACGGCGGGCTGCACTGCCGCCGGCACGGCCGGATATCGGCACCAAGTATGAGCCGATCTTTGTCCGTCTGACCGACGCCGCCGACCCGGTCACCCAGCGCACCGCACTGCGGGTTGTGGTCGATGCGGGCGCGTCGCTGCGCATGGACGGGCATGAATATGCGACCCTCTGCGCGCGGATCGATGACCCCGATGCCCTTGCCGGCCTGCCCGATGAATACGCGCTCTACCGGCGGTTCGGGACACCCGACAGCGACCACGCAGCGCTCTTTGATGTGCTGGACACCGGCAGCCCTGTGCAGCTGGCCGACGGGGACGAGATTGTGCCCGAACCACAGCCCGTGCGGACGGAAAAAGACGGCGCCACCCCGATTGTCGCCATCATCGACGACGGGATCGGGTTTCTGAACACCCGGTTTCGGCGCGCAGAGGGCAACGGGCACAGGACGCGGTTTGAGGCGGTCTGGATCCAGGCGCTGGAAGAAATGCGGCCAGGCACCCGCCGTGTCATGGCAGGCGATGTGCTCAGCCGGGCCGAGATCGACGCCATGCTGGCCGACGGCCCGGACCTGAACGAAACCGCGCTTTACACTGAGCTGCAGGATCGCATGCTTTCCCCCAGCAGCCGTCGGCCGCTGTCGCACAGCACCAGCCACGGCACGCATGTGCTTGACCTAGCCGCCGGGGCCGAACCGGACGACGCCGAAGACCCGGCACGTGATTGGCCGCTCTTGGCGGTGCAATTGCCGCCCGAAGCGCTGGAGGACACATCGGGCACGCGCGCGGAAAGCTATATGGTGCAGGGGCTGCGCTGGATCCTGCGGCAGGCCGCCGGGATCGACGCCAAGGCGCCGGTGATCGTAAACCTGTCGATCGGGATCAGTGCCGGGCCCAAATACGGCGCCCGCTTTACCGAATACCAGATCACGCGTGAGGCGCAGCTTTGGGAACAGGTGACCGGCCAGCCGGTGCGCATCGTGTGGTCCTTTGGCAATGGCTATCGCGGCGATCAGGTGGCGGTGTTCGACTATCCGCAAGCCACCCAGCGCAGCGCCACGGACCAGAATACCCTGTGGCGCGTCCAACCCGGCGATCAGACCGCCAGCTTTCTCGAGGTGCATCTACTGGAAGGCGCCGACAGCACGGATGTGCAGCTGTCGCTGACCACACCGGATGGCGAGGCCTCGGGCTTCACCACACTGGCACCAGGCGGGATACAGACGTTGACGCGCGATGGTGCGGCGGTGGCGCGGATCTACCACGTGCCCGACCGGGATTTCGGCGGCGGCGTGGTCTACCGGGCGCATTACGTCCTCGCGCTGTCGCCGACCGAGACGCCCAAGGCAGGCGAACCCTTGGCGCCCGCGGGCGGCTGGCGCGTTGCAATGCGCTATACCGGATCAGAGGCGCTGCGCGCCAGCCTGCAGATCCAGCGCGATGACGCGGTGGTCGGGTTCCGCGCGCAAGCCCTGCAATCCTATTTCGACGGACCGGATGCCTATGGCTGGGACGACGCGCGCCAGACGCATACCAAGCTCGAAACCGACAGCCTGATCACCTATGCCGGCAGTCACAACGCGCTGGTCACGGCAACGGCCCGGCAAGTGTTCTGCGTTGGCGCCGCGCGGCCGGACGGGATGGGCTTTGCGCCTGCGGGCTACACGGGCGAGGGCGCCGACTGGTCGGTGCCCGGGCCAACCGCGGCGACCCTGGGGGATGACGGGCCGTTCCTGCGCGGCGCGCTGGCTGGCGGCACGATGTCCGGCTCAACCCGGCTGGTCAGCGGCACCAGTGCGGCGGCGGCACGGTTGACCCGCGCGCTGGCGCTTTCGGCCAGCACCATCATGACCAATGCCGCCGCTGGCGGGGGCACACAGATGGACGATCTGAACCCGACCGTGGTCACGTTGACACCGGTTGCCGCCAATGACGCCAGCCGTCTGGGCGCCGCCGTTGCCCAAACCGAAGACCGCCGGGCGGCGCGGCGCTGAGACCGCGCTGGCAGACAACAAAAAAGCCGGGGCGAAACGCCCCGGCCCACTGATAAACGCGCAGTAGGGAAGCCCCCAGCGCCCACCACCTAAAACCTCACAAACTCACCATTCCTGTTTGGCGATGTCCCACATCCGCCGCATCCAGGCCGGAACGACCGACGCGTCGATCTGCAACTGCGTGCTTTCGACAATGGTCGGTTCGCCCAACGCCTTAGAAAGCAGGGAAAGATTAAAATCGCCTGAATAGCTGTCGCCGTGATAGACCCGCGCGGGCGTCTCGGACGCGCCATCCAGCAGTTTCACCAGCGCCTCACCTACTGTGATGCCCAGGATCGCGCCGCACATGCTGTCGGTGGGGTAATGCACCCCGGCGACCGTCCGGTTGATCGCGATCCGGGCCGCGTGGCGATAAAGCTCATTTTCGGCCGCGACCGAGGCCACCGGATCAAACGCTTCGTTGTAGAACAGCCGGGTCAGCACGGTGGCCGCCGCAAAAGCTTCGGTCGCGTGGCCCGATGGCCAGGCGCCATGGCCCGGGGTCTGGATGATCGGCTGCACCTTGGGCGACATCGCAATCGGCCGCGCAACGTCGAACCCCATCTTCAGCGGCATCTCAAGCGCGACGCAGAGCCGAAAGACAGCTTGGTTCATCTCGAGCGTCCAGCGTGTTGCACTGCTGGACATGTAGCCGACAGTGGCAAAGAACGACTGGATGTTGCCGGTCTGCACCCGGATTTCCGTCAGCCTGTCACCGCGCAGATCGGCGGCGGAACGCAGGTAGTGCAACTGGTGTTCGGCCAGAAACGCATCAGTCGGTTTCTTCAAAGTCACCAGCTTGCCGTTTTGCAGCGTCACCCGGCCCTCGGCATTGGGTTTGGTGCTGTCGCCCAGCTCAACCCCGAACTGCGCCCCCAACGCCTGGTCGATCACCGCGCGGCGCGGCCGCGGCGCCAGCTTGGCAAAGGCGGAAAAGCTAGACTGGCCAGTGCTGACCGGCGTGCGGGTGGCGGACCCGTCCCAGAACCCAACGGTCCCATCACGGGCGCGGCCCAGGGCCGAGCTCAGCGCGCCGGAAGGGGCGCGGCTTTCATGGCCCTCGTGACCCTCATGGCCTTCGTGCCCTTCATGGCCCTCATGCCCTTCGTGGCCCTCATGTCCCTCGTGACCTTCATGGCCTTCGTGGCCCTCGTGACCTTCGTGGCCCTCATGGCCATCCGTCCCAATCCGCGTCATAATGAACTCCTGCAAATCACATATGCGATAACCTTGATGATTTCGCCGCTGCGGGTCAAAGCTGTTTGCGCCTCAATTGCACAGTTTTCACGCAGAATTCACGACCGTTGCCGCCTTACCCGGGCGGTGCTAGGTTGCATTAACGAATTCAATTGAGATTGGACTGATTGGCAAAAATGCCTGACCGGCTGCACATATCCGTGGTTGGCCCTTTCGCGATGTCACGCGAATGCGGCACCACCGTTGCGCCGACAGGGGCCAAGAACCAGGCATTGGTCGCCCTTCTGGCGCTCAGCCCCGGCATGTCGCGCCCGCGCCGCTGGCTGGAAGACAAGCTCTGGAGCACGTTTGGCCCGGAACAGGCCAGCGCCAACCTGCGCCAGGCCCTCAGCAAGATCCGCAAGTCGCTTGGTCCGCTTGAGGATGTGCTGAGCGCGGATCGCACCACCGTATCGCTCGACCCAGACCGCACCCAGGTGGACCTGCTCGAAGGGTTGATCCCCACCGACAAACGGACCGAGCTCTTGGAGGGCATGGATGCCCGCGATCCGGAGTTCGAGGAATGGCTGCGGATGGAGCGGGCCGAGCTGCAGACCCGCTTTGCCCAGGCCACGCCATCTGATGCAAAAGGCATCCTGATCAACTGCCAGGTGATGACAGAAACGCCGGGCCAGACGCGGATGATCGGCGATATCCTGACCAACCAGATCGGCGAAAGCATCGCCGAACAGATCCGCGCCTGGCGGCAATCCAATGCCGACACGGAGGACGAGGCGCTGTTGCCCAGCGACGTGTCGATCCAGTGCGAAATCGCCGATATGAACGATGGGGTCACGTTCTTTCTCAAGTGCATCCACCAGCCAACCTCGCGCATCCTCTATTCGCGTGTGCACACCGTCAGCGATCTGTCTCAGGTGCTGGGCTGGGAAGAAAGCGTGTCGCGCATCGTGTTCGAGGCCGCCGACACGATCATCGGCAAGCTGCCGCAGGTACTTGACAACAACCGGCCGGAATCGCGGGCGACGGCGCTGTCGCGGCTGGCGCTCTATCGCATGTTCAGCTTTGAGCGCGACGCGTTGCGTGAAGCCTACGGGCTGATGAACCAGGCCTACAAGATGGACGAAAACGGCATCTATCTGGCGTGGTCCAGCCTGATCCGCCTGATCCAGCAGTTGGAACTCTCCGAAGACGATCCCGCCGCGCTGCGGGAAGAGGCGATTGACCTGCATTACCGCGCGATGGAGCTGGCATCCGACAACCCGCTGGTGCACGCCATCGTCAGCAAGGTCCGTGGCACCGCTTTGCGCGACACGATCGGGGTGCTGGACCTGGCGCGCAATGCGCTGGATCGCAACCCCGCCAGCGCCTTTGCCTGGAAGGCACTGGCCGAGGCCAAGATGCTGGGCGGCGATCACGATGCCGCCTTGGACGCCTCAACCCGCGCATGCCAGATCGCCCGCACCTCACCCTTCCGGCATTGGTGGGACACCGGCCATTGCGTCATCGCCATCGCCTGCAACCGCCCGCAAGAGGCGATCCGCGCCGCCGAATCCGCCGCCCGCGCTGCGCCGATGTCGCGCCCGGCGCATCGGCATTTGCTGGCGCTTTATGCTTTGGAGGGGGAATATGACAAGGCACAGGCCATCGCTGACCGGATGGCCAAGATCGAGCCTGGATTCACGCTCGACCGGATTGTGAATGACGACAGCTATCCGGTGCGCACCCTGCGCGCCAATGGCCTTTTGGAGCCAATCCGCGCTTTGCTGTGATCCTGCGGTGCGCGCTGCGACTCAAAGCCCCCAAGCCTTGCGAATATCCAGCGCCATCAGCCGCGCCGGCCCCGTGCGCCAGCCCTTCGGTTCGCCCCTCAGGTAGCCCACAAACGTCATCTTGTTGGGATCGGTCAGAGCCATCGCGGCCGCGGAATCCGGCAGGATTGTCGTGCGGCCATAGGCGTCGAGCACTGGCAGCGCCAGTTCCGGCATCGCTTGCGCAATCAACTCCATACAAAAGAGCCGGCTGTCATCGCTGGCGTCAAAGTCGAAATCAAACGGCGTTCCCACCGCCTCCAGCACATGCCGATGCACCCGGCCTGACCGCGCTACGGTGTTCAGCTGCGGCCGCACCACGCCCACCGCGTCGGTGTCGCTCAGCTCTTCGATATCGATCAGCCGCACCCCCCCGGTGACCGAGTCGAGCAGCACCCGCCCTTCGCGGATCGCATCGCGATAGGGCGCCATCCACGCGGCGTGCCAGATCCCCTGCGCGCGCAGCTGAGCCTCTGTCCCAAGGTACAGCGCCCCATGGCTGAAATGCCCCGGGATCAGACGCGACGACAGCCGCCCGTCGGAATGGTAAACCAGGATGTCCAAAGGCCGCAGCGCCGGCTCCACAAGCGCCCAGCCATCCGCGCGTTTCGCCAGATAGCCGATGCGGAAATTCACCGTGCCCATCCACGGCACCACAAAGGGCGGCGCCGCTTCGGTCAGGCGCACCATCCAGTCAGGGTATGGCTCGGCATCGGCACAACAGGCCTGCACCAACTGCCCTGGCGCCAGATCAGGCCGCGGGTCGGGCGGCAGCTGCGCCCCGGCGCAGCCCACCAAAACCAGCGCAAACCCAAGCGCATGCAGCCGGGATATCGCGCGCCACGCCCCCATCAGAAAACCGACCGCAGCCAGGGCCAGCTATGCACGAAATTGCTCAGCGGATGCAGCGGTTCGTCGGGCGTCAGCCGGCGCAGCTTTGGCTCATAACTGCGGACCACGTCCATCAGCTGCCCCACCTGCGGGGTATCCAGAAAGATCAGCCCGTTCTCGGTGTCGTGAATGAAGGCGCGCTGATCTAGATTGGTGCTGGTGGTCACGGCCAGACGCCGGTCGATCACCATCATCTTGGTGTGCATCATCTTCGGGCGGGGGAAGTATTCGTAGATCTCGAACTTCCCCGCATTGCGCGCCACATAGGCCCGGTTGAGCGCCGTGATGATGAACCCCGCCGGGTCCGTCGATTCGATCCGCGCAATCAGCCGCACCGGCACACCACGCGCAATCGCCCGCTCCATCGCCGCCTGGATCGCGGGCATCGGGTTGAGGTAGGGCGTGACGATCAGCACTTCATGCTGTGCTGCCTCGATGGCAGCGACAAACCAGTCTACCTGCGCCTCGTCATCCAACCAAGGTAGGGACAGGTAATGCCGCATCCCGCTGGTGCGCGCGGGTGCCTGATCCAGCGGGCCCTTCACCGCCTGAGAAATCGCATCGCGGTTCCACAGCGCCATGTTCTGCGCCGCAATCGCCCGTACAGCCGCGTCGTCACGCAGCTCAACCTCGAGGTCTTCGTAGACCGAATAAAACCCCAGATCCTGAAAGCGGCCCTCGTCATAGGTGTGCAGATAAGGCTTGTGCGTGAGGTCAATGGGCGAGGAAAAGAAGAACCCGTCATGCAGGTTGCGCCCGCCAAAGATATAGCGCGACCGGCCGGGCGTCGGCGACAGGGTCAGGAAGGAACGGGTGTGCTGCACACGGTGATTGTAATCCACCGTGTTCCGAAAGTCGCCGGCGCCGGGAAACCGCCAGCGGAAATACTGCAGCTGAATGTTTGGGTAGCGCGACGCGAGCGATTCATAAAACAACCGATCATCGCGCAGCATCAGCACATCGCTGACCATGATCCGCACCTGCGTGCCGCGCCGCGCGTGAAAGGCCAACATGCGTGACGTGAGATAGCCAACAAAATCCGCCCGGATATGCAGGTAAGACACCTGAATTAGGTCGAGCTTGGGCGCGCGTGAGAAATCCAGCGGCATGTCCGGATCGCCGGCCTCCAGCCAGGCGCGGGGCACCGTGCGACCGGTCAGCGCCTCGATCCGCGCGTTCATCGCGTCCAGCGGATCGGGAAAGCTGCGCATGCGCCCGGCGGGCATGGGGCAGCTTTGCAGCATCTCCTCGTGGCCCAGAAACACCGCTTGCAACGGGTCGAGCCCAGGCCGCTGGGTGATGCGGCAATTGATCGGATGCCGCGCCAGCGCGTTCAGCCGCGGCAGCGCCGCCGTCTCGGGGATCAGCAACAGCTCTTGCCCGCCCACCGGACGTATCCGGCAGGTGCCGGATTCCGGCTGCCAGACCAGGGCGGCGTTGCCGACATTCAATCGCCCGATATTCACCCGCCGCGCTGTCTTGGCCGCCAGCGGTTCATCCCGTGAGCCCTTGCCCCGTAGCGCCGCCGGCCCGTCACAGTCCAGATCGACCTGCAGCGCCGTCTCGCTGACCGCGTTCAGCGCAATCACCACGCCGCGGGCGTCCCGGTCGGGGATGTGGAAGGTCGCCCCGGCGTCCTGCGGGCCCTGCGCGGACAGAAATAGATCGGCATGAGACACGCGCCACCGGCCGTCCTCGGCCGCCGGTTCGGCCATCATCGGCAGTGCAAGATCGTTGCTGACAGCGCAGCCACCCAGCAGCATCAGCCCGGCGCCCAGAATGGCCCGAAACCGCCTTACCCTTGGTCTGTTTGTTGCTGCCCTCTTGCCGCTCACCGCCCCACAGCCCCTGCCGCCAATGTCCTTTGATCCGCCTTTGGCGCGACCAAGCGATATCGGCGGATGTGCCTGAAAACTAAGCGAAACGCCGACCCGCCGCTACTCCGACGAGATGTCGCACGACGCGCAGCATAGCAGACCGCGTGCAGGCGCGCATCCGTGCACTGGCGGTGTTTGCAACCTGCCGCCGAGTGTCAGGTTCCGCTTGTGTATCGACCCGCGTTGCGGGACGCTGATCGCGCGTCATTAGGTCCGAGGAAACATGTTTGTCACCGTGAACGGAGCCCGGCTGTTTGTTGATGTCGAAGGCGCGGGCCTTGTCCCGGACGGGCCCAAGATGCGGCAGAAACCAACGGTGATCGTCGTGCATGGCGGGCCGGGAGCGGATCACAGCGTGGGCAAGCCGTTTTTCTCGCAACTCAGCGATATTGCGCAGGTGGTTTATTACGATCACCGCGGCAATGGCCGCAGTGACGCCGGCACGTCATCTGAGTGGACTCTGGCGCAATGGGGCGACGATCTGCGCGGGCTCTGTAACGCGCTGGGGATCGAAAAACCGATTGTGATCGGCACGTCCTTCGGCGGGTTTGTCACGCTCTCCTACGCCACCCGCCATCCCGGCCACGCTGGCAAACTTGTGCTGATCAGCACCGCCGCGCGGGTGGATTTTGCCGCGATCTATGCGGCGTTTGAGCGGCTGGGCGGCAAAGAAATCCGTGCCATCGCGGAAAGCTATTGGGAAAACCCAACTCCCGAAGGCCGGCAGCTTTACCGCGAACGCTGCGTTCCGCTTTATCAGCGCAACGCCTCTGCCGACACCGACTGGCTGCAACGCATCCTCTGGAACGACGCCACTGCGCTGCATTTCAACGGCCCGCGGGGCGAGCATGGACGGATGGATTTTCGCGAAGACCTGCGCCGCATCCCCTGCCCCGTCCTGCTGATGGCCGGCGAGGACGACCCGATTACGCCGCCCGATTTCAGCGCCGCCATCGCTGCGCGGCTGAGCCACAAGCAACTGAGCTATCACCTGTTCCAAGACTGCGGCCACGGGGTGACGCCGGACAAACCGGAGGAGGCCTTGGCGCTCCTCCGCGCGTTCATTGAAAAACACTAGCACGCCGGGGCTTGCACCTAACCGGAAGTCAAATAGATCCCGAATGCATGGCGATCCCTGAAGGACTCGAACCCTCAACCTGCTGATTAGAAGTCAGCTGCTCTATCCAGTTGAGCTAAGGGACCGCTGGGTCTTATGTGACGTCTTTCCCGTTGCAGGGCAAGGGTTAGAGAGTGCGGGTCATGAAGAGGCTGAGCGGATCGGTCACGTAGTCGCCGAAGGGCGGGCATTCGGCGAAGCCGGCTTTGGCATAAAGCTGCCGCGCCGGGGTGAACGCTGCGGCGCTGCCGGTCTCGAGGCTGAGCCGGGTGTAGCCCGTCGCTTCGGCCTCCTGCAGCAAGCGATCGAGGATGCGCTGCGCCACGCCTTTGCCACGTGCCTCGGCCAGGGTGTGCATCGATTTGAGCTCGCCATGCCCGGCGCCCAGGGGCTTCAGCGCGGCGATACCCAGCACCCGGCCGGCCTGCCGGGCCACAAACACCCGAGATCCAACCGCATACAGCGCGTCGGGCTGCATCACGTGGCAGCTCTCCGCGGGCGATTGCGACCGCATCAGATCAAAATGGCTTTGCAGGACGGTGGCGACCTCCGGGGTCAGCGCATGTACCTCTTCGACGACAATCCCGCCTAATGCGTCCATGCGCCCCGGCGGTCATTGGCGAAGTTCTCGGCATAGCCGCGCGGGCGGATATTGGCCTTGCGCTTTTTCGGCTCAAACACCAGTGCATCGATGCCATGCTCTTCGGCATAGGCCAGCGCGGCCTGTTTGCTGTCGAAGGTCAGCCGCACCTGAGCTTGCGTGTCGCTCGACGAGGTCCAACCCATCAGCGGGTCAACACTGCGCGGGCTGGCAGGGGCAAACTCCAGCACCCAATGCTTGGTCTTGCCCTGTCCCGATGACATCGCGGTCCTGGCTGGCTGGTAAATCCGTGCACGCATGGCAGATCTCCTGACTGCGCGTGTTATCCCGGATTTTGCCCGCCGGAACAAGCGCCCCATGGCATCACATTTGTCGCATCTTTGCAGGAAGTGGCCCAAGCAGGGTTTGACCGATTACCGAACCGCGGGGAGCGAGGGGTGGGTGTGTGCGATCCAATGACCGGCCAAACCAGCTGCTTGCCTCTAAAAGGTACAAACGCCATGCTGCTTTGGGCAACAAAATTTCAAGCCGCCCTGTGCAAGGATTGGCAAATCGGCACGGCAACCCGGCGTAACCGGCTGGAAAGTCTTAACAAAGCGTTAACTGCGACAAATTGGCAGCCGCTACGGCCCCGCCGGCGACACAATTTTCATTCTGCGACCAAAGTTGCACACGTGATGCAAGAATAGGCAAAAGGTCCTACATCTTACTGCCAAAAACTGACAGGGACCCCAACTAGGGTGAACGCGCGCGGGCACCTTGATTCTTGCGCTATCGGTGTCACATCTGCTGCAGCAACAAGGAAATCCTATGCCCTACGCCCATTCCGACAAGACCGATGTCGCGCTGCACGCCCCGGCCCCCGCGGTCGAAACACGCGAAAAGCTCGAAGGGGGCATCCGGTTTCGCATGGTCACCGAATTCGAACCCGCCGGTGACCAGCCCACCGCCATCCGTGAGCTCAGCCAAGGGGTGAATGACGGCGAGCATGATCAGGTGCTGCTGGGCGCGACGGGTACGGGCAAGACCTTCACCATGGCCAAGGTGATCGAGGAAACCCAGCGCCCGGCGATCATCCTTGCCCCCAACAAGACGTTGGCGGCGCAGCTTTATGGTGAGTTCAAGGGCTTCTTTCCCGACAACGCGGTCGAATACTTCGTGTCCTATTACGACTACTACCAGCCCGAGGCCTATGTGCCACGGTCGGACACCTATATCGAGAAGGAATCCCAGATCAACGAACAGATCGACCGGATGCGCCACTCGGCGACCCGGGCGCTCCTCGAGCGTGACGACGTGATCATCGTCGCCTCGGTCAGCTGCATCTACGGCATCGGCAGCGTCGAGACCTATGGCGCGATGACGCAGGATCTGCATGTCGGCAAGGAGTATGACCAGCGCAAGGTGATGGCCGATCTGGTGGCCCAACAGTATCGCCGGAATGATCAGGCGTTCCAGCGCGGGTCGTTCCGGGTGCGGGGTGACAGCCTCGAGATCTTCCCCGCCCACCTCGAAGACCGCGCCTGGAAGCTCTCTTTCTTCGGTGAGGAACTCGAAAGCATCACCGAATTTGATCCCCTGACCGGCGAGAAAACCGGCAGCTTCGACCGCATTCGCGTCTACGCCAACAGCCACTACGTGACGCCGAAACCGACGATGAACCAGGCGGTCATCGAGATCAAAAAGGAACTGCGCCAGCGGTTGGATCAGCTGGTGGGCGAGGGCAAGCTGCTCGAGGCCCAGCGCCTCGAACAGCGCACCAATTTCGACATCGAGATGCTTGAGGCCACGGGCGTTTGCAACGGGATCGAGAACTATTCGCGCTACCTCACCGGCCGCGCACCGGGCGAGCCGCCCCCCACCCTCTTCGAATTCATCCCCGACCACGCCATCGTTTTCGCCGATGAATCCCACGTCTCCGTCCCGCAGATCGGCGGCATGTACAAGGGCGACTACCGCCGCAAATTCACCCTGGCCGAACACGGCTTCCGCCTGCCCTCCTGCATGGACAACCGCCCGCTCAAGTTCGAGGAATGGGATGCCATGCGCCCGCAATCTGTGTTCGTCTCCGCCACCCCCGCCGCGTGGGAGGTCGAACAAACCGGCGGCGTCTTCACTGAACAGGTGATCCGCCCCACCGGCCTCCTCGACCCCGAGGTGGAAATCCGCCCCGTCGAGATGCAGGTCGACGATCTGCTGGACGAGGTCCGCAAGGTCGCCGCCAACGGCTACCGCACCCTGGTCACCACGCTGACAAAACGCATGGCCGAGGACCTGACCGAATACCTGCACGAACAGGGCATCAAGGTCCGCTACATGCATTCCGACATCGACACGATCGAACGGATCGAGATCCTGCGCGACCTGCGGCTCGGCGCCTTCGACGTGCTAGTGGGCATCAACCTGCTGCGCGAGGGGCTCGACATCCCCGAATGCGGCCTGGTGGCGATTCTGGACGCGGATAAAGAGGGCTTCCTGCGCTCGGAAACCTCGCTGATCCAGACCATCGGCCGCGCCGCACGGAACGCCGACGGCCGGGTGATCATGTATGCCGACCGCATCACCGGCTCGATGGAGCGCGCTTTGGCCGAAACCAACCGCCGCCGCGCCAAGCAGGTTGCGTATAACGAGGAACACGGCATCACGCCGGAAACGGTCAAGAAAAACGTCGAGGACGTGCTGGCCGGCCTCTACCAGGGCGACGTCGACATGAACCGCGTGACGGCCAAGGTCGACAAACCGATGGCCGGGGCAAACCTGCAAGCGGTGCTCGACGGGTTGCGCACCGATATGCGCAAGGCCGCCGAAAACCTAGAATTCGAAGAAGCCGCCCGCCTCCGCGACGAAATCAAACGCCTCGAAGCCGTGGACCTCGCCGTCCACGACGACCCCCTCGCCCGCCAATCCGCTATCGAAGCGGCGTCCGACGCCGCCGTGAAGTCCTCAGGCCGGTCAACCGCCGGGCGCGCGGGGCAACGTGGGGGCAACGTGAAGCGGAGGAGGCGCTGACTAGTCACCTTCCATTATTAGCCTTGTTACTTCTCGATAAAATGCTACCGCAACTCTGATAGAACCGACACTGATCTTGAAAGTCTTTGACAACTCACATCGCCAGAGTTTCTTCACTTGTTGCCTGTCGTTTTCGAGAAAGCGGTTGGTGCCAGCGCCGTGAACAATAGAGTTCCTTCTTGAATACAGCCAATCAGCATATCCAACTATCGAATGGGGAACGTCTTTTCTCTGAGGTTTAAACCTCTCCACGATTGCTCCAGTGCTAATGTTCACGCGCGGAACTGGATTGTCGGCACCGGATTCGGGAGTAACGGTTCGAAAGAGTATTTGCAGTTTTCGAGAGTGCCTTTGCCGGAGAACAGAGTTTCGCAGACCGTCTTGAAGCCTTTCAGTGAGCGCGTCTTGGATCTTGTCGCCTCGCATTAAAAGCTTCAACAATTCTGCTTCGGTGACTGTGGCGGTTGACGATTTCAAAGCTTGCTCTACCAAGTTTTCTTCCCGGCAGTTTTCCAAAAGGCACGTGTCAACCATCGTGTCAAAACGATCGACCAAATTTGTGTAAACCAACTTTTGAATGTGCTTTCGGCTCTTGTCTTCAAGCTTTTCAATATCCGAGATAGCTGGTTGAATCTCGTGCTTAATAAAAGCGTTTAGGTCGATTATCGGCGTTAGTTTCATTTCTTTAGAATAGGCTAAAAAACCAACTTTGGACAAGTCAAATCAAGAGAGAGCGTCCAATCAGACATATACAGGTCTATCGCGCGAATAGCGGCGGAGCCGCCGCGCGAGAGCCGACCCGCCCCCCGGGGCGGCTCTTTGGGTCCCGTTGGCGCGGTCGTCAAAGTCCTACGGATTTGGCAGCCATAAAGTGCCAGGGAAACAGCGCTGCAATCGCCACCCCGCAGATCGGTCCTCGCGCGGCTTGGTGCGGTCCTCGGGCGCTACGCCGGTTGACGGTCCTGCCACCGCACCATCATCACTCAAAGACTGCGCCAACAAAGCCCCTCAGAATACCTGTCCCGGGCTTGACCCGGGACCTCATGCCCAACACCCCCAAAGGGCGCAAAATCCAAAACACGCGCCTATCACCCACCAGACCCACCATGGGCCAGTTTCCGCCGATCCGCGCCTGCATTTGTGGGCGGACGGCCACACCCCCGCTCCACCCCCGCGGGAGATTGATTCAGATCATGGAATGTGTGTGCGGCCCCGGCATGCTTATCCACGTGGAAAGCCACAGCGGGCGCCGCGCGTTCGGGCGCACAGGGCCGGTTAACAGACCGCGCCAATTCGGAGGAAGTGACTATGCGTAGTTCGGTAAAAACACTGCTGGCCAGCGCCGCCATTCTCGCCCTGCCCGGCGCTGCTTTGGCACAGGATTGGGCCGGGCCCTATGGCGGTCTGACCGTCGGGTACGCGTTTGGCGATGCAGACCATTCGTTCAGCAACGGCGCCCCGAGCGACAACTCGACGCCGGAAGGTACGCTGATCGGCCTCTTCGCCGGTTACGCCTGGCAGAGCGGCAGCTTGGTCTATGGGGCAGAGATCGATTTTGAGGCGGCGGATGTCGATGGCAGTTACGTGAACACCACGGGTGCCACCTCGCAGGGGGTTTATGACCAGGATTGGCAGGCCTCGATCCGCGGCGTGCTTGGCTATGCCGGAACGTTGTCGGGCAAGCCGGCGCTCTACTATGCCACCGCCGGTTGGGCCATGGGGGATTTCGAGTTCCTGGGCGGGCCGTCGGTCCCGGTGCCCCCGGGTGGCGGCTATAGCGAACAGCTGAGCGGCTGGACCGCCGGCATCGGTATGGACTGGATGATGGGCGCCAACACCGCGATGCGGATCGAATACCGCTATACCGACTTTGGTGAGGCAAGCGATAACCTGTCGCCGACCTTCCCAGGTGTGACCATGCCGGTCGAAGTGACCCAGCATGCCCTCAAGCTTGGTGTGCGGATGAATTTCTGAGCGGACGCTCAGGTCAGAACCAGCGCGGCGCTAGAAAGGTGCCGCGCTGTGTCGTTTGAAGGGGCGGCCACGCGCCCCCAAAGTCAGAAATCAAACAGGTCTTCCAGGAACCCGCCGCCGCGCTTTTTCTTGCGGTAGCGGCCGTCATCGTACCCGCGCGGGGCGTGCTGTTGCGGCGGGGGCGGGGCGGTATAGGCCGCGCTGCGCTCGATGATCTTGTCCAGCTCTCCCCGGTCGAGCCACACCCCCCGGCAGGTCGGGCAAAAGTCGATCTCGACACCTGAGCGGTCGCTGATCACAAGGGGGGTTCCGTCGATGGGGCATTGCATGGCGTGTCTCCTGTTGGCGTTTCGTCCAAAGATAGGCACGGCCGGCGCAAATACATCCCCACCCTCGCCGGTTTTGCGTGCCGCGCTAGGTGTCCTGGCATGCGACTTGCCCTGCTATTCCTTCTCTGCGCGACACCTGCCTTGGCGTGGGAGTTCCGCCCCGACCCGATCTGCACGATCTCCGACGACGCGGCCGAGGTCTCGGTGCGCGTGACCTATGACCCGGTGGCGCGCGACTACGCCATTCACCTCACGCGCCCGGGCGGCTGGCCCGCGGCGGCGGTCTTTGCCCTGCGTTTTGTCGGGCCGAACGGGTTGACGATCTCGACCGACCGCCACCAGATCGAGGGTGACACGCTGTCGGTCTATGACCGTGGGTTCGGCAATGTGCTGAACGGGCTGCAATTCAACCACACGGCCATCGCGCTGATCGGCGATGTGGCGCAAGAGATCGACCTTTTGGGCGCCGCCGACCCGGTGGCGGCCTTTCGCAACTGCCCGGCCTCACCTTCGGTCTGACCCGGGTTTGACCGGGATCAAGGCCGCCAGGACGCCAAACGCGCAGCCTGAGGGTCGGACCAAGACCGGGAGTTCAAAATGCGCATATTGCTGATCGCCGCCTTGCTGCTGGCCAACACGGCCCGGGCCTGGACCGAACCGGCGCGCGGCACACAGTTGCGGGCTGACCTGATGGATGCCGCACGGCCACATATCGAGTGGGCGCTTGGGGCGCCGGTGGAGTTTGTGGTCTGGGATCTGCAGGTCGAGGGTGACGTGGCCTTTGCCAGCCTCTGGGCCCAACGCCCGGGTGGCGGCGCCATCGACATGAATGCCACCCCAGGCGCCGCGCGGGGCGAGATCGACCCCAAAACCGGCGACGGCCCCACCGTGCAGGTGCTCTACCAGCTTTCAGGCAATCAATGGGTGGCGGTCCATCACGGCATCGGCGCCACCGATGTCTGGTGGAGCTGGACCGGCTTTTGCCCGATCTGGCACCCGGTGATCCCCGAGGTCTGCGCTAGCTAAGCTACCAGCCCTCGGTGCCCGGGCCGCCTTTGACGATGCCGGTAAGGTTCGGCGTGACCCAGCCACCATAGAAATCCCCGGGCTGTGGCGTCACATCGATGCCACCGACCGAGCATCGCTCCATCGCGTGGGCGTAGATCGCCATGTGATCCTTGAGCGCCGCAAAGCGTGCCGTCGGGGTCGGGTAATCCCAGCCGCAACGCGGCGCCGTCACGCCGCCCGCACGCAGGGTCCAGTACCGCGCGCGTCCCTTCCATTCGCAGAACGACCGGCCGGGTGCTTCGATCCGTTCGGCGTGGATGTCGGCAAAGGGCAGGTAATAGGTCGGCGCGTGATGCGTCTCCAGCACCCGCAAGGCAGCGGTTGTCCGCACGATCTCTTGCTCGCCCAACCAGACGACAATCTCTTGCGGTACCGGCTGCAACGCGGGCGGGCGGGGATAATCCTGGACGTTTTCGGTGGTCAGCTGCATGCCGCAGCACATAGGCGGCGGCAGACCCGCAGCAAGGGGTCAGTGCAACCCACCCGTGCCATGTTTCAACAGCACCGGCACAATCAGGTCCTCTTCATCCTCGAGATGCCGGTGCAGCAGCCCCTCGAACGACACAAGCTCGGCGTGAAAGACACCCGCCTCCCCCTGCCCCTGCAGCACGGCATTGGCCTTTTCGGTGAACCGGCCCAGCAAACCGTCCAAGGCATGGTGATCCTTGTCGAGAACGTCGAACCCGCGGCTTAGCCGCCGCTCCATCCCGATCAGCTGCGGGAAATAGTGGTGATCCTCGATCTGGTGATGGCCATGCAGCTGCTGCACCAGCATGCTGCCCAAACGCCCCAGTCGCGCCCCGTGCTGCACAGGGTCCAAGCGGCCATCCACCGCCGCCTCGGCATCTTCGCGCAATGCCTCGGTCAGGCGGCGGAACATCACGTGCCGCTCCATCCAAAACTGCACCAGCCCGGTGAAATTCGCATGCGCCTCCCAGTCCGGGCGCGGGAATTCGGCCAAGAGCACGCGCAGCGCCTCGGGCAGACCTTTTCGGGATGTCAGATCCAAATCCATGCGCCGTCACCTATACCGGCGCACGGCAATGTCCATCAACGCAGGACATGCACCGCACAGGCCGCATGGCGCACCACCTGCGACGCGGTCGAGCCCAGCAGGTAATCCTGCATCCCCGGCCGATGCGACGCGATGACAATCAGATCCACGTCATTGGCCGCCGCCCAATCCAGGATCGTCCGGCCCGAATGGCCGTCCACCACCAGCCCGGTGGCGTGATCGAGCTTGGCGGCCAGGTCATCCAACTCGGCCTGCACGGCCGCGCGCGACTGCGCGATGTAATTGGCTGGCAGGTAGCTCACCACATAGCCCGGCACCTGCTCCATCACGTGCAACAGGGTGATCTGGCTGTCCTCATCAGCCAGCTTTCGGGCCACCGCAATCGCCGCCGTGGCCTTGGCATCGTCTTCCTCAAAGGCGATGGGGACGAGAATATTCTTGTACATGACGTTTCCTCCTTGCCCGCAGTCTGCCGCGGAACGCGCGGCCCGGCTTTGACGCAGGTCATCTTTTTTGGGCCTCTGGGCCGTGGCGCATCCCCCTCGCTATCCCCGCAATCTTAACCGTGACGGTCCAAAAGCTTGACAGCTTGCCCGGCGCGCAGGCAAAGAGAGATCAACGATCAGCGGCAGAAGTCGCGTCACAGCAGTTAGTACAGGTCACGCATGAACAGCCCAAGCCGCATCGAAGAGTCTCTGCGCGAGACAATCATTTCCCGTCCCGATATCGTTCTGGACGACCAAGACCTGATGCAGGCGCTGATCTCGGCCAATGAACGCAGCATGGGCGGCAATATCGTCGACCTGCGCGGCATCGCGATGGAACGGCTCGAGGCGCGGCTGGACCGGCTGGAAGACACCCATCGCAGCGTGATCGCGGCGGCCTATGAAAACCTCGCCGGCACCAACCAGGTGCACCGCGCCATCCTGCGCATGCTCGATCCGCTGGATTTTGAGGTGTTCCTGCGCGATCTCGGGGGGGAAGTGGCGCAGATCCTGCGGGTCGACGTGATGCGGCTGGTGCTGGAATCCGCCCAGCATGATGAGGACCCGGCGATTGCCCGTTTGGGCGATGTGCTGTCAGTGGCCGAGCCCGGCTTTGTCGAGGCGTATCTGTCCGACCGGCGCGAGGCCCCTTTGCGGCAGGTCACGCTGCGCCAGGTGCAAGAGGGCAACGCCTTCATCTATGGCGACAAGGCCGAATGGATCCGCTCCGAGGCCTGCCTGAAGCTTGATTTCGGCCCCGGCCGCCTGCCCGGCCTTCTGGTGATGGGCGCCGAAGACCCGCACCAGTTCACCCCGCAGCAGGGTACGGACCTGCTGGCCTTCTTCGGCGGCGTGTTTGAACGGACCATGCGCCGCTGGCTGTCGTGACACTGGCCATCTCCCCCGCGGCGCGTGACGCGCTCGAGGGGTGGTTGGCCGCGTCGCGGGCGCTTAAAGGATCAGCCGAGAACACGCTGACCGCCTATCGCACGGATGTGCTTGATTTCATTTCCTTTCTGACGCTGCATCACGCCGCACCTCAGGGGCTGTCCCCGCTGGCGCGGATCAAGACCTCGGACATGCGCGCCTGGATGGCGCATCTGCGCGGCGGCGGTGCCAGCCCGCGGTCGATGGCGCGCAAACTCTCGGCGGTCAAAAGCTTCTACCGCTGGCTGGCCGAGCGGGAAGGGTTCGAGCCAACGGTGGTGCTGTCGACAAGGGCGCCGAAATTCCAACGCAAACTGCCCCGTCCCTTGGCCGAAGACGCCGCCCGTGCGGTGATCGACAGCGCGCGCGACCAGCCCGTCGAGGGCTGGATCGGCGCACGCGATGCGGCGGTGATCACGTTACTTTACGGCTGCGGTCTGCGGATTTCAGAGGCCTTGAGCCTGAAAGGCAACGACCTGCCGCTGGGTGAAACGCTGCGCATCACCGGCAAAGGTGGCAAGGAACGCATCGTGCCTGTCCTGCCCGCCGCGCGGGACGCGGTGGAAGCGTATCTGCGGCTCTGCCCCTATGAGATGACGCCAGAGGCCGCGGTCTTTCGCGGCGCACGTGGTGGCGCGCTGAACCCGCGGCTGATCCAGAAGGTCGCCGAACGCATCCGCGCGCAGCTGGGATTGCCCGCAACGGCCACGCCGCATGCAATGCGCCACAGCTTCGCCACCCATCTGCTGGCCGCGGGCGGCGATCTACGGGCGATCCAAGAGCTTTTGGGCCATGCGTCACTGTCGACCACGCAGGCCTATACCTCGGTCGATCAGGTCCAGTTGATGAAGGTCTATGAAGCGACTCACCCCAAGGCCGGGTGACACCAAATTTCTTGCAAGAAATTTGAGAAATCCTGTTGCACAGGATTTCTCCCCTGGTGACGCTTGGCGCGTCCTCGATCTGTGCTAGGCTCGTTTGGCAAATGCTCAGGAGTGCCCAATGAAACTGCTCAAGGCCGGCCCGTCGCCCTTTGTCCGCAAGGTGTTGGTAACGTTGCATGAAACCGACCAGTTGGCAGATGTCGAACTGGTTGATGTGACCGCCTCTCCGCTCGAGCCGGACCCGACGCTGACTGCGGCCAACCCGGTCGGCAAGATCCCGGCCTTGGTGCGCGCCGAGGGACCGACGCTTTATGACAGCCGGGTGATCTGCCGCTATCTCGATGCCCGTGCCGAAGCCGGGCTCTATCCCGAGAACCGCCTGTGGGACACGCTGACGCTTGAAGCGACGGCGGACGGGATCATGGATGCCGCCGTGCTGATCATCTACGAGGAACGCTTTCGCCCGCAGGACAAGGTTCATATGCCCTGGATCGAGGGCCAATGGGCCAAGGTCTCCCGCGCTTTGGACGCGCTCAACACCCGCTGGATGAGCCATTTGCAGGGGCGCATGGATATGGGCCATATCGCCATTGGCTGCGCGCTCAGCTATCTGGATTTCCGCCATGACGTGCGCAGCTGGCGCACCGGACGCGATGCGCTGGCCGAGTGGCATGCAGGTTTTGCCGCCCGCCCATCGATGCAGGCGACGCAACCCGAAGGCTGACACCGCTCAGCCAGAAATAACTCAGAAGTTCAGCGACAGACCGACGTTCAACGCGTTGGTCTTGATCTCGGTATTCAGCGTGCCGCCACCCTCAAGCTCGGCGCTGTTGCTGGAATAGGTGAACTGGTACTCACCAAAGACCGAGAAGCGGGCATTGATCGGATAGCTCACCCCCGCGGTCAGACGTGCCGCCGGGCCGGTGAACTGAAAACCATAGGTGTCCGACCCACTGGCGATGTGATCCACATCCACATGCGGCACCGCGATCCCCAGACCGCCGCTCAGATACGGCGTGGCGTTGCCCCACTGTTCCGGCCAACGGCGCACATAGTTCACCGTGATGATGTTGAGCCCATCGGTGAACTCCAGATCGGAAAACCCGAGCGCCGTCTTTTCAGCATCCGGCGCGTAGACCTTGGTATGGGTGAATTCCAGCGCGTAGCCGGTGGTATCCGTCCGCCACCAGGTACCGCGCACGCCGTAATACGGCGGCATCTCAAACGATCGACCTTCCCAGCCGATCAGCGCGTTATAGCTGCCGCCCCCGGGATAATCCCCCGAGACGCGGCTATGCGGTGCGGTCTGCCAGCCGGTATAGATAGACACTTCCATCTCGGCCGCGGCAGGCACAGCCATTGCCCCGACCAGGGCTGTGGACAGAATCAGGTGTCGCATCGTTCAAGCTCCCAACGCTCAAGTCGCACATAAACACTCTCGCATCCCCGTTTCAACCGCGACACTTCCGCGCTTATTGCAATGCGCTGTTTTTCACCGCTGGACGGTCGGGGGTCACCCCGCTAAATAGCGCTGCGGTACGGCCGTGGTATCCCCCACGGTTAGAGTTTTTGTGGCCAGACCATCGGCCCGGAGCAATGGAGATAACCTCGTGTCACACGCAGAAGACCACGAAGGCACCCGTAGGGACTTTCTCTACTACGCCACGGCAGGGGCCGGGGCAGTTACAGCAGGTGCTGCGATCTGGCCCTTGGTGGACCAGATGAACCCTTCCGCCGACGTTCTGGCGCTGTCGACCATCCGTGTCGACGTGTCGGGCGTGTCCGAAGGCTCGCAGATCACCGTGAAATGGCTGGGCAAACCGGTGTTTATCCGGCACCGCACTGAAGACGAGATTTCGCAGGCCCGCGACGTCGCTCTGGCTGACCTGCCCGATGGCGCCGCGCGCAACGCAAACCTGCAGGACGGCGCCGACGCCAGCGACGAAAACCGCAGCCTCGATGCTGACGGCAAGTGGCTGGTGCAGATGGGCGTCTGCACGCATCTGGGCTGCGTGCCGCTGAACGATGCCGGCGAATTTGTGGGCCCAAGCGGCGTGGGTGGCTGGTTCTGCCCCTGCCACGGCTCGCACTACGACACGTCCGGCCGCATCCGCCGCGGCCCGGCACCCGAAAACCTGCCGGTCCCGCCGGCTGAATTTGTCGACGAAACAACGATCCTGCTGGGATAAGGAGACGCGCGATGTCTGGAATTCCGCACGACCATTACGAACCGACGTCAGGTGGCGAAAAGTGGCTGCACAAGCGGCTGCCGATCGTTGGCCTGATGTATGACACCTTGATGCTGCCCACACCCAAGAACCTGAACTGGATGTGGATCTGGGGCATCGTCCTGACCTTCTGTCTGGCGCTGCAGATCATCACCGGGATCGTCCTGGTGATGCACTACACCCCGCATGTCGATATGGCCTTTGCCTCGGTCGAACACATCATGCGCAACGTCAATGGCGGCGCCATGCTGCGTTACCTGCACATGAACGGCGCTTCGCTGTTCTTTGTCGCGGTCTATGCGCATATCTTCCGCGGCCTCTACTACGGGTCGTACAAGGCCCCGCGTGAGGTGACGTGGATCATCGGCATGCTGATCTACCTGATGATGATGGGCACCGCCTTTATGGGCTACGTTCTGCCCTGGGGTCAGATGTCGTTCTGGGGCGCCACCGTGATCA
The DNA here is from genome assembly GCA_030066175.1 of Paracoccaceae bacterium. Lineage (GTDB taxonomy): Bacteria > Pseudomonadota > Alphaproteobacteria > Rhodobacterales > Rhodobacteraceae > JASJCC01. The sequence goes on from JASJCC010000030.1 coordinate 26,907, forward strand.
CCGGCCTCTTCGGCGCGATCCCCTTCATTGGCGAGCCGATCCAGACCTGGTTGCTGGGCGGACCGGCGGTGGACAATGCCACGCTGAACCGCTTCTTCTCGCTGCACTACCTGCTGCCCTTCGTGATTGCGGGCCTGGTGGTCGTGCATATCTGGGCGTTCCACACCACCGGCAACAACAACCCCACCGGGGTCGAAGTGCGCCGCACCTCGAAAGCGGATGCCGAAAAGGACACCGTCCCGTTCTGGCCCTACTTCGTGATCAAAGATCTCTTCGCCCTGGCGGTGATCCTGGCGGTGTTCTTTGCCATTGTCGGCTACATGCCCAACTACCTGGGTCACCCAGACAACTACATCGAAGCCAACCCGCTGGTCACACCCGCGCATATCGTGCCGGAATGGTACTTCCTGCCATTCTACGCCATCCTGCGCGCCTTCACCGCGGATGTCTGGATTGTGATCGCGGCCGACTTCCTGACCGGTGGCATCATCGACGCCAAGTTCTTCGGCGTGCTGGCCATGTTCGGCGCGA
>JASJCC010000143.1 GCA_030066175.1 Paracoccaceae bacterium
CCGACCAGCCCATGGTGTTGGTCACATGCGCCTCGATCTGGCGCACGCCCTCGTGGCCGTGGCGCAGCATGCCCTCGAACCATTTCGGGTTCAGGCTGCGGCTGCGCGTCTCAAGCGCCAGTTGGTCGGCAAGGCTGCGCATCTTGCCCGCCCCGCGCGTGGTGTCGGAAATGTAGATGCTGGCATCTTCACCCCCGCGGGCACGTTTCACCGCGCGGGCGATGCCGCCCAGCGTGTCAAAGTAATGATCAACCGTGGTCACGCCCAACTCAACCGATTCAAGGTTCTGATAAGCGACCTCAACAGTCTTCAGCTGGCTCTGCAGCAGCTGCGCATTGGCGCTGGCTTTACCGTTCACACCGTAGGCAAAGCTCTTGCGCGCTTCATAGGCATCGGCCAGCTCGTCCTCTTCGCCAAAGGCGGAACTGTCGACCAAGGCGTTGACGTTTGACCCATAGGCGCCCTCGGCATTGGAAAACACCCGCAACGCCGCGGTTTCAAGGTCGCAGCCATGTTCATCCATATAGGCCAGAGCATGCGCCCGGATGAAGTTCTGCTCCAAAGGCTCATCCGCCTCGGCCGCGCGCAGGGCCGCTTCGGCCAGCATACGGGTCTGCAAGGGCAGCAGGTCGCGGAAGATGCCCGACAGGGTCATCACCACGTCGATCCGTGGCCGCCCGAGTTCCTCAAGCGGGATCAGATCAGCGCCAGAAATCCGGCCAAAGCTGTCAAACCGCGGCTTGGCCCCGATCAGCGCCAAGGCTTGCGCCAAGGGCGCGCCGTCACTCTTGATATTGTCCGACCCCCACAGCACCAGAGCCACGGTGCGCGGCAGGGTGTCATGCGTTTCCAGTAGCAATTGAGCCTGTTTTGCCCCGTCACGGCAGGCAAATTCGGTGGGCATGCGGAAGGGATCAAAGGCGTGGATGTTGCGCCCGGTCGGCAGCACCTCGGTCGAGCGGATCAGGTCACCACCCGGCACCGGCGCGATATAGCGACCGTCCAGAGCGCGCAGCAGCGCCGGGATCTCGGTTTGCTCTTGCAGCAGCGCATCAACGCGTGCGCGGGTGTCGTCATCGACCCCATCGATTAGCCCCAGATACTCCGCCCGCGCGGCATCGGAGAAACCCTTGCCCAGCACGTGCAGCCCATCAGGGATCAACGCGTCTTCGGTCTCGAGAAGCTTCAACCACAAAGCGTCGGGCGCAATGCCCGCCATGTCGACGGCATCCGCCTGTTCGGCGATCAGCACCTCAAGCTCATCCCGCGCCGCATCACCCGGCTCTAGGGCGCGCCAGCGGGTCAGGCTGTCTTTCAGCTCTTGCAGACCTTTATAGAGCCCCGATTGCGCCAAAGGCGGTGTCAGATGGGTGATCGTCACAGCCCCCGAACGGCGCTTGGCCAACGACGCCTCGGACGGGTTGTTCGACGCGTAAAGATAGACGTTCGGCATCTCTCCGATCAGCCGGTCGGGCCAGTCGCGGGCGCCTAGCCCGGCCTGCTTGCCGGGCATGAATTCCAAAGCGCCGTGCATGCCGAAATGCAGCACCACGTCGGCCTGGAACTGGTTGCGCAGCCACAGATAGAACGTCACAAACGCATGCGTCGGGGCAAAGCCCTTTTCGAACAGAAGGCGCATCGGGTCGCCTTCGTAGCCGAAGGTCGGCTGCACCCCGACAAAGACCTTGCCGAACTGCTTGCCCAGCACAAATACGCCGCGCCCATCCGATTGCACGCGGCCCGGCGCCGGCCCCCAAACCGCCTCGATGGCTTTCAAGGGCGGCGTAGTGCGCACGATGGTGTCGGCGTCCACATGCGCGGCGACATTGGCCTCTTGGCCGTACTGCCGCGCATTGCCTTCAAGCACGGCGTCGCGCAGCGCCTCAACCGTGTCGGGCACCTCAAGGTCATAGCCCTGCCCCTGCATCGCCAACAGCGTGTTGTGCAGGCTTTCAAAGACACTCAGATAAGCCGCGGTGCCGACGGCGCCGGCATTGGGCGGAAAGCCAAACAGCACCACCGCCACGTTCTTTTCAACGTTCTGCTTGCGGCGCAGGCTGGCAAAGCGCAGCGCCTTTTCCGCAAGGCTATCGATCCGCTCACGGCACGGGGCCATTTCCTTGGTTTCGGATGAGATCGGGCAGGCATAGCTGCAGCCCTGGCAACCCTCGGGCCCGTGCCGCCCACCAAATACTGTTGGCGAGGTCGCACCATCCAGCTCGGGCAGCGCGATCAGCATCGTGGTCTCGATCGGCCCCAGCCCCTGATCGGAACAGGCCCACTGCCCCAGCGTCTGGAACTCCAGCGGATGCGCAGCGATGTAAGGGATGTCGAGGCCCTTGAGCACATCCACGGCGGCCTTGCTGTCATTATAGGCCGGCCCGCCCACCAGGCTGAACCCGGTCAGCGACACCATCGCGTCGATCTTCACGCCGTGTTCGTCGCGAAAAAACGCATCAATGGCCGGACGTCCGTCCAAGCCAGCGGCAAAGGCAGGCAACACGCGCATGCCCTTGGCCTCAAACGCGCGGATCACCGCGTCGTAATGCGCGGTGTCGTTCGACAGCACATAAGACCGCATCATCAAGAGGCCGACAGTGGCCACCGGTTGCGCTGGACCGGGGATGTCGCGCGCGTCCTCGGTGATGCGATGGGGCAAATCGGGATGATACAGAGCCACATCGGGGTATTCCACCGGCAGCGCGCCCTCGGCCCCCAGCCATTCCTGCCGGCCGTTGGCGTATTTGCCCAGCAGGTAACGGACCATCTGTTCGATATTGTCGTCCGACCCGCCCAGCCAGTACTGCATCACCAGGAACCAGCTGCGCAGATCCTGCGCCTTGCCGGGGATGAGTTTGAGGATCTTGGGCAGGCGGCGCAGCTGCTGCATGCGCTTTTCGCCCTTTTCCGTCTCCGACGCTTTTGATTTCGGCTTGAGCGTCTTGAGGATCTTCATGAGCCCCGAGGCAGGCGCTGACATATCGAGCTTGCCCAGCTTGGTCAGCTTGATGATCTCACCATCAGCGATCACGCCAATCATGCCGTCGACGCGGTCCCGCGCGGCGTGCAGATCGTCGATGATTGGTTTGACGTGCTCTTCGAGGAACAGCAGGTTGGCGACGATCATATGGGCGTTGGCGATGGCTGTTTTCGCTTCGACCAGCGCCTGAGGGTTTTCGGCCCATTCGGCGGCAGCGTGTACCGTGACGATCAGGCCCGGGAAGTCCTGCGCCAGACGCAAAGACGCGCGCGCCACCGGGCCGGCGGCGTGGCTGTCCAGCGTGATGATGGCGATGTTATACGCCGGGATATGCTCGAAACTATCGCGCATAATGGGCCTTGGCCTCGTAAAGCGTATCGACGGAAATCTCGGCCACGCCGCGTTCGGCGGCGAAGGTTTCGGTGTTGCGCCGGGCCTTGCCGCGCACGAAGAACGGGATTTTCTTGAGCTCTTTTTCCGCCGCAGGCAGCCACACGACTTCAATGCTGCCCGTGCCCCGGACTTGATCCGGGGCCTCACTGTTGGTTGCTACCTGAGGTCCCGGGTCAAGCCCGGGACGGGTATCCTCCACGGGACGCGGTTTGGCTTTGTGCCCGTGATGCGAGGCACCTGCCTCATCATAGAACTCGAAATCCTCGCGGAACATGGTCAGCAGGTGCTCTTCCAGACCCATGACCAGCGGATGCACCCAAGTGTCGAAGATCACGTTGGCGCCTTCGATCCCCATCTGAGGCGAATAGCGCGCGGGGAAATCCTGCACATGCACGGGAGCCGAGATCACGGCGCAGGGAATGCCCAGCCGCTTGCCGATATGGCGCTCCATCTGGGTGCCGAGGATCAGTTCGGGTGCCAGCTCTTCGATGCGGCGTTCGACCTCGAGGTAATCATCGGTGATCAAAGGCTCGACGCCGAAATCCTTGGCGACCGAGCGGATCAGGCGGGCCTGTTCGCGGTTGTAACACCCAAGGCCGACGACCTCGAACCCCATCTCGTTCCGCGCGATGCGGGCGCAAGCGGCAACATGCGTACCATCACCAAAGAGGAACACACGTTTGCCAGTCAGATAGGTGCTATCGACGCTGGCCGAATACCAGGGCATCCGCAGGCGGGTTTCATCCAGTTTCGGCTCTACCCCTGCCAGTTTCGCCACTTCGGCGACGAAATCCAGGGTGGCGCCCACGCCAATTGGCACGGTCTTGGTGTAGGGCTGATCAAACTCGCGCTCCATCCAGCGGGCGGCGGTTTCGGCCGTTTCGGGATACATCAGCACGTTGAAATGCGCTGCGCCCAGCCGGGCGATATCGGACGGTCTGGCCGTCATCGGTGCGACCACGTTCACCTCGACCCCCATCTCCATCAGCAGGCCGGTGACCTCGGTGATGTCGTCGCGGTGGCGGAAACCCAGACCGGTCGGGCCGATCAGGTTGGCGGTGACCCGCGCGGTCTTTTCCACCGGTTTCGCCAGTGTTTTGACTATCTGGTAAAACGTTTCGTCGGCGCCGAAGTTTTCCTTGCGCTGGTAGCTGGGCAGCTCCAGCGGGATCGCCGGCACCGGCAGGCCCAGGGTTTCCGACATGCCACCGGGATCGTCCTGGATCAGCTCGGCGGTGCAGGACGCACCGACAATGATCGCCTCAGGTTGAAACCGGTCATAAGCCTCAAGGCAGGCGGTCTTGAAGAGATGCGCGGTGTCACTGCCCAGGTCGCGGGCCTGGAAGGTGGTGTAGGTCACCGGCGGGCGGTGGTTGCGGCGTTCGATCATCGTAAAGAGCAGATCGGCATAGGTGTCGCCCTGCGGCGCGTGCAGCACGTAGTGCAGACCCTTCATGCCGGTCGCGACGCGCATGGCGCCGACATGCGGCGGGCCTTCATATGTCCAGACCGTCAGCTTCATTCCGCGGCCTCCTGCTGCAGGAGCGCGCGGCGGCGCAGCGGGCGCGAGAAGAGGCCGGCCAGGTCACCCGCCTGTTCGTAGAAATGCACCGGGGTGAAGACGAGCTCGATGGCCCACTTGGTGGTCATGCCTTCGGCCTCAAGCGGGTTGGCGAGGCCCAGGCCACAGACCGTCAGGTTGGGCCGGGCGGCGCGGCAGCGTTCCAGCTGTTTGTCGACGTCTTGTCCTTCGGCGAGTGTCGGACCATCGGCCAACAGATCAAGATCCGGCGTCATGATTTCCCGGTGAATGAACGGCGCGCCAACCTCGATGGCCTGCATCCCGCATTCGCGGGTCAGGAACCGTGCCAGCGGGATTTCCAGCTGGCTGTCGGGGAAGAAGAAAACCGATCCGCCGTTCAGCACCTCGGAGGCCTGCGCGATGGCTTTGCGGGCGCGGGCGCGGGGCTTTTCGGTGACCTCGGCGAATTTCTCGGGCGAGACACCGAATTCCTGCGCGATGGCCCAAAGCCACTGGGTGGTGCCCTCTTCACCAAAGGGGAACGGGGCCGCGATGTGACGGGCGCCGCGGCGCCCAAGGGCGGCATGGGTGTCGGTCAGGAAGGGTTGCGTCAGCGCAAAGACCGTGTTGGGCCCCACGCCGTATTCGCTGTCGCGGTTGGGCGCAGGCAGCACACGGATTGGGCCGATGCCCATCGCCTCCAAAAGACCGATCGCCTGTTCCTCGACCACGTCCGGCAGCGCGCCGACCAGCAGCAATTCCCGCGCATCGCTGGCGGGCAGCACCGGCACCATGGCGGCCAGGCAGGCGTCCTCGCCCTGGGTAAAGGTGGTCTCGATCCCCGAGCCGGAGTAGTTCAGCACCCGCACATGCGGCGCAAACTGCGCGCTCATCCGTTCGGCCGCCTTGGCCAGGTCGAGCTTGATGACCTCAGACGGGCACGAACCGACGAGGAAAAGCTGCTTGATATCGGGCCGGCGCTGCAACAACTCGGTCACGACGCGGTCCAGCTCTTCCTGCGCGTCGGCCATCCCGGCCAGATCGGTTTCCTCGAGCACGGCGGTGGCAAAGCGCGGTTCGGCAAAGATCATCACACCCGCCGCTGATTGCAGCAGATGCGCGCAAGTGCGCGAGCCGACGACCAGAAAGAACGCATCCTGCATCTTGCGATGCAGCCAGATGATGCCGGTGAGACCGCAGAACACCTCGTGCTGGCCACGTTCCTTCAGAACCGGCGTGTTCGAACAGCCGCGGCTGGGGGGTGGGGCGAAACGGTCGGTCATGCCATCGCCTCCTGCTGGAGACGCGCGGCGCGCAGTTTCAAAAGGAACTGCCCGGCGTTGATCACATAGGCGGCGTACGCGGCCAGCGCGAGCCACATTAATTCCGTCGGGGTCAGCGCCTGTGTCCAGAGCGCCCATATATAAGCTGTGTGCAACGCGATCACGACAAAGCTGAACACATCCTCCCAGAAGAAGGCGGGCGCAAAGAGGTACTGGCCAAACACGACCTTTTCCCAAATCGCGCCGGTGATCATGATGATGTAGAGAAACGCGGTCTTAATTAGGATCGACACCGTGGCCGCCTGATAGCCCACATCCCAAGCCAGGTAGCGCAGCACCAGGACCAGCGAGATGATGAAGGCGATGAACTGCAGCGGCGCCAGAATCCCCTGAATCAGGGTCCAGACGCTGGAATCGCGCCTTGCGCGTTCTTCGGGCGTGTAAAGGAACACTCCCCCCGATTCTTCTGTATTGGTGGCAGACATCATCGATTCCGTGCACATGACAGGGAGAGCGTACAGGGCGACGCCCAAAAGTGTCAATTAAAACTTACACTCTGAAACTGGACACTTTGGAATCTGCGCGGATTTGTCTGATTCTGTGTGGATATCGGAAAAATCCAGTAATTTAAGGCCGTTTTTGAGGGGGTATGCCCCTGATATCGCTCAGCTAGAGGACAAAGTGTCAATTCCTTTTGACATTTTGTCCACCGTCTCCGACAATGACAGCGCTCTTTGGGCTGGCTACGCCAAATCTGGTCCGAGCAATGGAGTTGCGAGGGTTTTGATATGGCAACAGACAACAGCTCGGACGACCGCGGTCTGGACGATGACGCGCGCCCGGACATCTCGGCGTTGGCGTCGGCGGTGATCTCGGTTCTCAATGACAAGGCCGATGTGACGGCGCAGACCATCCGAACCAGCGTGGTCCACAAACTGGTCAAGGCGACGCTGCGCGATGGCGCGTTCAATGCCGAGATGCTGCTGAACGATCTCAAGGACAGCCGCGTAGCGCCCGAACAGATCGTCGACATCTACATCCCCGAAGCGGCCCGCGAATTGGGGGTGATGTGGTCCGACGATGCTATTGGCTTTGCCAAGGTCACAATCGCCACCGCGCGTCTTCAGGGTCTGCTGACGCTACTGGCGCCGCCCTGGTCGGCCAAGCCGGCCGAACATGCCGAAGGCGTCAACACGCTGCTGATCCTGCTTTCCAACGACACGCATACGCTTGGGCCCCATGTGGCGACGGCGCAATTGCGGCGGATGGGGGCGTCGGTGCGGCTTTTGTTCGGGCCGGATGCCAGCACGATCCTGCGGGTGTTGATGGATGAACACTATGATTTGGTGATGTTCTCCTGTTCCCGTACGGACGGGCTTGCAACAGTTGCCAATATGGTTAAACGCATCCGGGCTGGGCTGAACGTGACCCCCCCGATAGCGCTTGGCGGCCTGGTGCTGAACCTCACCGACCGCGTCAAGGAAAAGACCGGGGTCGATCTGGTGACGCGTGATGTAAAGGTTGCGTTCAAGCTTTGCGACAAGAAGAGGCTTACGACCAGGTCTGTGGCACGATAGGATGAATAGCAACGGATCAAGCTTTTGGAGCAGTGGATCTGTTCCCCTGATTGAACCGGAGTTCCTGTCCAGTCTCATCTCTGCCGCCTCAGATATTGCTCTGGTTGTAACGGCAGAGGGTAAAATCCTCTCTGTGTTGATTAACCCGGCGAATGCCAGCTTTGGCAATCTCGACCATTGGGAAGGTCGGCAAGTCAGCGAGTTTCTGACAACCGAAAGCACGCCCAAGCTGCAGGCGGTGCTCGATGCCTTTGCGCGCGGGGAAACCCTGCTGAAATCGGTCGAGTTGAACCACACCGACAACGCGGTGTGGGAATTCCCTGTACGCTACAGCTTTCATCCCTTTGGCAATGAAAATAACCTGTTGCTGCTGGGCCGTGATCTGCGCCCAATCGCTGAAACGCAGCAACAGCTGGTGCAGGCGCAGATGTCGCTGGAGCAAGGCTATGAAGCGCGACGCGAGTTCGACGCGCGCTATCGCTTACTGCTGCGCAGTGTGCGGGACGCCATCGTCTTTGTGTCGGTCAATGACGGCACCATCAAGGATCTGAACGAACCCGCGGCCGCGCTGATCGGGTCAACACGCGACGATCTGATCGGGGCGTCGTTCTCTCAGGAGTTCCGCGACAAGCGGCGCGAAGAGTTCATCGAAAGCCTGGTGAATACCGCGATCTCGGAAAACACGTCGGGCTTCGACGTTGTTACCCGGCGCAACCGCCAGCGCGTGGTGATCGTGCCCAACGTGTTCCGCGCAGCCGGGGAACGTGTGCTGATCTGCCGGGTCACCAGCGCCGATGAAACGATGGCGCAGCTGGATGGCCTGGGCTTCAACCTGAATGTGCTGTTCGAGAAAAGCTCAGACGCGATGGTGTTTACCTCGGTGACCGGGCAGATCGACACCTGCAATGACAGCTTTCTCGATCTGGTCGACGCAGCGCATCTGGTGGATGTCAAAGGCCGCAACCTGGGGGATTTCCTGGGTCGGGGCCAGATCGATATGAGCGTGCTGATCGAAAACGCCCGCCGTGCTGGTCAGATGCGGATGTATTCCACCAAGATCATGAACGAATTCGGCGCCAAGACCGCGGTCGAGATGTCGGTGACCTATCTCAATGACCGCTCGGAACCCGAGCTCGGCTTTGTCATCCGCGACGCCAGCCGGGTCGACGCGATCCGCAAGACGCCGGTGCAGACGACCGAGGAATCGAGCCGCAACGTGATGGAGCTTGTCGGCTCTGCCACGCTCAAGGAAATCGTGTCGGAAACCACGGATGTCGTCGAAAAGATGTGCATCGAGACCGCGGTAAACCTGACGCGCAACAACCGCGTGGCGGCAGCGGAAATGCTCGGCCTGTCGCGGCAGAGCCTCTATGTCAAACTGCGCAAATATGGCCTGTTGAACAAAGACGCGGACGTCGAAGACTAAGCCCGCGTCTGACAGCCTCTCTTACCCCTCTGGAAAACCCCGTCGGCATCGTCGCAGGCAGTGGCTTTTTCTTGCGCCGACTCGAAATGTCGTGTCTAGTTGACACATGACTGTCAGCATAAGTTTACACATTCGTCAGACGCCCGAGCCGGCTGCCATGCTGCAGCTGATCAAACCGGTGACATGGTTCCCGCCGATGTGGGCGTATCTGTGCGGTATGGTCTCGACTGGCGCATCCTTCGGCGAACACTGGGTGCTCGCCCTCTTGGGTGTGATCCTGGCCGGGCCGATTGTCTGTGGGATGAGCCAGGCCGCCAATGATTGGTGTGACCGGCATGTGGATGCCATCAACGAACCCGACCGCCCGATCCCCTCGGGCCGGATCCCCGGGCGTTGGGGCTTGTGGATTGCGTTGGCGATGTCGGCGCTGTCTTTGGCCGTCGGTTCCCTACTGGGCCTCTGGGGTTTTGTCGCCACCTGCGTAGGCGTGCTCGCCGCGTGGGCCTATTCGGCGGAACCGGTACGGTTGAAGCGTTCGGGCTGGTGGGGGCCGGGATTGGTCGGGCTTAGCTACGAAACCCTGCCCTGGTTCACAGGCGCCGCCGTCTTGGCGCAGGCGCTGCCCAGCCCGCAGATCATCCTGATCGCCGCGCTCTACGGCATCGGCGCGCATGGGATCATGACGTTGAACGACTTCAAGGCATTGGAAGGGGATCGCCAGATGGGCGTGAACTCCCTGCCTGTCACCTTGGGCCCGGAACTGGCGGCGAAAATCGCCTGTATCGTCATGATCGTTCCACAGGCTCTGGTTATCCTAGCGCTCGCCAGCTGGGGCCGCCCGGTACACGCGACCGCTGTGCTGATCCTGGCGCTGGGCCAGATCTGGGCCATGACGGTGATGCTGCGTGACCCAAAGGCCAAGGCGCCCTGGTACAACGGCACCGGCGTTGTGATGTATATCTCGGGCATGATGGTGTCGGCCTTTGCCCTGCGCGGGCTTGAGGTGCTGCCATGACCTTGGGCTGGATCGGGATTGTTCGGCTGGGCCTCGTGCAGATGGCGCTGGGCGCCATTGTTGTGCTAACCACTTCGACCCTAAACCGACTGATGGTAGTCGAACTCGCGCTGCCGGCGATGCTGCCCGGGCTGCTTGTCGGCCTGCATTACGGTATTCAGATCACCAGGCCCAACTGGGGCTTTCTGTCTGACAAGGGTGGCAACCGCACCCGCTGGATCCATCGCGGCATGGCGATCCTCGCGCTGGGTGGCTTT
>JASJCC010000028.1 GCA_030066175.1 Paracoccaceae bacterium
CTGGCGAAGATGGCGCGGCGACCACCGCCAAAGCCGCGTCGCGCGCAAGATGAACCGTAAAAAAGCTGCTGGGCCAATCCCTGATGTCGAGAGGCTTCAACCGCAAGGTCGCGGAAATCTAACCGGCTGTGTTCATGCTCGACCGATACACCTCTCCCGGCATACCCGTTCCTGAGTCCGCAGGACAAACCGGCCAGCAAAAAGGCGCAGTCTGCTCAGACCTCGGCTTGTGAAATAAAGCCGACCAAAGTGCATTTTTTTGCACCGTTTTCGATGATAAGTGCGATTGTCGGCTCATCGGTTTTCATTGGCTACTCTTCTGAAAACCCTAAAACAAGCGCTTGTCGTGACGCAATTCTGCAAATGCAGTGAGCTCATTCAACCGAAGCTAACACGTTCTTTCAAACACGAATGTGACGTTGCTTTCTCATAGATCGACCTCGACCACACCGTCAGGTTCCGCCGCGCGGCTTTGGCACAGGATCACGCGGGTTTCGCGCTGCGCCTTGGAGAGCACAAAGTCGCGGTGCTCAACCGCGCCCGAGATCAACCCGCACTGGCAGACGCCGCAAATGCCGTCCGAGCATTTGACGTCCACGTGGATGCCGTTTTCGGCCAGCACATCGGTGGCGCTTTTGTCTGCTGGCACGTCCAGCACCCGGCCCGAGCGTGCGAGTTTCAGTTTGAAGGGGAAGTTCTCCCATTCGGGCTGTTCCGGCACGCTGAAATACTCCAGGTGTCGCGCGTCTTCGGGAAAGCCTGCGCGTTCGGCATCGGCCAAAACCGCCTGCATGTAGCGGTCGGGCCCGCAGGTATAGACGTGCCAGCCATGTTGGTAGCCCGCCAGGATCGCCGCCGGATCAGCGCGGCTGCCTTCGTCGCTGACATGCAGGTGGACATGATCGGCCCAAGGCATCGCCGCGAGATCATCGAGATACCCGGCGCGCGCGCGGCTGGGGACCGAATAGTGCAGCTCAAACGCCCGGCCCAGAGCATGCAGGCGATGCGCAAAGGCGATCATCGGGGTCACGCCGATGCCGCCGCCCATCAGGAACGTCTTGGTCGCGTCCTCGACCAGCTCAAAGTGGTTGATCGGCTTCGAGATAAAGATCTTGCGCCCCGGCTGAAAGATCCGGTGCAGCATCTTGGACCCGCCCCGCCCGGTATCCTCGCGCAGCACCCCGATTTGATAGACCGACCGGTCCGCCGGGTCGCCCGACATCGAGTATTGCCTCAAGAATTCCGGCACCACGACGATGTCGAGATGCGCACCGGCCGTCCATTCCGGCAGGTCGCCACCATCGAGGGCGCGGAATTCGTATTTGGTGACATCCACAGTCATTTGTTCCGCCTTGGTAACCTCCACCCGGATAACCGGCGCGTCGCCGGGCACGTGATAGCGGTGCAGGTGATCGCTCTGACCAGTGGCCTGCTTCAGCTGATACTGCTCAGCGGTGAGCATCGCCTGATAGGCCTCGATCCCCGCCTCACGGTCCATCGGGAAGGGGTAGGGCCAAGGGTGCGGGGCCAAAGGCGCGGGGTAGACGGCGAGGGTCTGATCCTCATAGCGCAGGTCCAGATCGGTCTGCAGGTCGCGCCGGTTGATCGCGTGACGCGTCGGGCGATAGCCGCCATCCTCCTGCAACTCGATATCCCACCACCACTTCTTGACCGGGTTCAACCCACCCCGTCCGGCCAGATCATCCAGCCGCGCCAGCGGGCGCGCCAGGGCGGGCACGTTGGAGGCGGCCCAGCGAAACGGCGCCTCAGCAAAGAGCCCTTCGAGGTTCCAAGGGCAGGTCTTCATGCAGCGTCCACACATCGCGCCGCCTTCGGTGGTGATGCGGTAGGTGGCGCATTTCTGGCTGTCGGATTTCCAGATCTCGTAGCCATTGAACATCAGCTTCGGCCCGGCGGTGATCGCCCCCGACGGGCATTCGCGGGCACATTTGTTGCAGGCCTCGCAAAACGCCTGCAGGCCGAAATCGATCGGCTTGTCCTGCGCCAAAGGCATGTCGGTGGTCACCATGCCGGATTTCAGACGCGGGCCGAGATAGGGGTTCAGGATCACCTCACCGATCCGGCTGACCTCGCCCAGCCCGCTCAGCAGCAGCAGGGGCGGCTGCAGCACCTCGCCATCCATGACCGTATGCGCCTTGGCCTTGTAGCCGAGGTTGCGGATCTGCCGCGCGATCACCCCGCCTAAAAGGGAAAAGCGCAAATACGCCCGCATGGATTGCGCGACGCTGATCCAATCGTCACCGCTGGCGCCTTCCATCGTCTCATACCCTTGATCGATGATCATGCTGATCGCCTGATCATGCGGCGGGTCGATCGGCTCACCCAGCGCATCGTGGGAATACCAGGTCCAGTCGGGACAGCGCGAAATCCCCACCGCGTCGATGCCCAGGAAATAAGACGCGGCCTTGACGTTGTCGGCATTGCGCTGCGCATCACTGGGGCGCGCGCCATCCGGGTTCGGCGCGCCATCCTGCAAGAGCACAAACGCCCCCAAGGCCCGCCGCTGCGCTGACGAGGGCGCCGTCTTGCGCGCGTAATACCCACCCGCCGCGTTCTTTTGTAGCGCCTTGCCCATGTCACCGAATTGCGCGCGGGCAAACATGTCGGTGCGCTTGGGGACGCGGGCGACGTTAGGCTCATCGATATAGGTGGTGGGGGTGTCGACGCGTTTCAGCCGCTCAAAGGGATGCGCGCCCTGGACAAAGTCGCGCCGCGCATAGGGATCGCGGTTGAGCCGCGACTTGGCAAAGCCCTTGCCCAGCCACCAGGCCGGCCCCTGGGTGCGGAACCACGGTTGCTCGGAGGGCGGCGCGAGGGGGTTGTCGGGCGTCAGTTCCAGCGTGCAGGTGATCGCGGCGAGGCCAAAGCTGTCACTGATATAGGGCGCCACTAGCGTGTCATCGTCGGCCCAAGCCAGGCCGGCGGCAACGGCGAGCGTGTTGAGGTCCACATCCGAGGCGCTGGCCGAGTGGCTCTTGGCGTCAAAGCCCAAGAGGCGGATGTAATTGCCCAGGACCGCGGCGGTTTCATTGGCCAAGAGCGCGCCGCGATGGGCGGTGGCCTCCTCCAACCAGTCGGTCCCGCGTTCCCCTGCCCGCGGCGCACGTGGGTTTTCGTAGAGGAACACAATGGCGTGGCTGTGCCCGTCGATGCCGCTGGGCGGCGCCTCCATACTGTCCTTGAGGTCCGCCATGATGACATCAATGCCTGAGGCCAACGTCTTGGTCTGACGGGTGCGCAGATCCTCTGCCAGCCGGTCGATGCCGGGGTTGGCAACCGGTTCTGCCAGGCGGGCTTCGGGCGACAGAGCGCAGACGCCGACCATACTGGCATCGTTGAAATAGCCAAAGGCTTTCAGATGGTTGGCGCGTTCCGTGGGATCCGAGGGGATCTCCGACACCGTCCGGTTGACCAACCCATCGCGGATCGCGTCGAGCATGGCCTGATAATCACTCATGGCATTGACGATGTTCTCGGGGCGGTCGTCCCGCCGAAAGGACAGTGGCTGCATCGCCGGCACCTGCGCCAGGTCGACGGACTCAACCCGTTCAAGCCGTTCCAGCGGATAGGGTCCCAGATGCACCGGGCGATCCTTGTCCGAAAAAAACCTGATCCCCATGCGCCTGCCCCTCTCTGCCGGTCAGTCAATCAGCAAACGTGCAGATGGGCAATCACCGGAGGGTCAGAGGCTCAGACGATAGAGCAGAAAGCCATCGGCATCCTCGCCAATCTCTTGCAGGTCAAGATCCACATCCCCCAGATGCGCGCGCGCCCCGGGGCCGGTGCGGAACGTCACGCTGGTGCCGGGCATCGGCAGGAACGACCAGTCGCGCCCCGGCTTGGGGGCAATCGCGCCCTGCGCCTTGACATAGCTTTGCAGGACATCGCGATTGGTGGTCAGGCTTTTAAAGAGGATCGTCTTGCCATCCGCGCCGGGGAAATGGCCAGCGCCACCGCCGCGGTAGTTGTTTGTAGCTACGATGAACATCGCCTCCGGATCGATCGGCGCGTCCTCGTAGCGTAAGTTGCGCACCCGCCCCGGCCCGTCGTTCAAACGCACGCCCTGTACGTCGAACATCGCCGGGACCGAAAGGTCAATCTCGAACTGCACACCGTCGAGGATGTCGAAATTATAGCTGGCAAACCCATCGACCAACAAAGGCGCGTCAACCGCGCCGGGGTTGATCTGGTGGAACTGCCCCATCGACCGTTCGAGCCAGCCCCGCACCTGCGCGCCCGAGATCAGCACCGCGGCGATGCTGTTGGGATAGGCATAGATATCCGCCAGGTGCCGGAGCGCCAATTCGCCTTTGGGCACATCGGTAAAGTGCGCAGGTCCCGCACGTCCGCCCGCCTTGAAGGGCGCGGCGGCTGAGAGGATGGGCAGCCCTTCGTGGATCGTGTTCTCCATCTGCCGGGCAACGAACCAGCGTTGCGCTGTGTTGATGGTCTTGACGCAGGCCGAGGGCGCAACCCGGGCGAAATAGGACGATATCGGCGCTTCAGTTCGGCCAATCGGCCGCCGGATGTGGGCCAGCGTCGCCTCATGCGCCTGTTGCGTGACGGTGACGAGGCCGGGGTCGTTGGGCGTTTCCTGATGTCCGTCGCTAGCAGGGGCAATCGGGCGCAACCGCCCGGTGCCGCCATTTACCACCCACCCGTCGGGCCGCAATTCCAGATCGAGGTCGATCACCCCCAGATGGCTGCCAAAGAGGCCAGGCATCACTGTCGGCGTGCCGTGCACCGCGCCCAAATCCAGATCGAGCGCAGCGTGGCCGACATAGCTGGGTGAGGGGAAGGTCATATGCGCATGGCCGGCGATCACGGCGTCGATCCCGTCCAGCGCGGCCAGCGGCACAACCGCATGCTCCATCCCTTTATAGGGCGCGGTCACCTCGATCCCGGAATGGCAAAGCGCGATGATCAGATCGGTCTTGTCGCGCAGCAGGGTCACATAGGCCTCCGCCGTCTCGACGATGTCGCGGACTTCGACAGCACCGGACAAAAGCGCATGATCCCAGGTGAGGATCTGCGGCGGCGTCAGGCCCAGAATGCCGATGCGCAGGGTATGCATGGCGCCTGTCTGATCGGTCACCGCGCGGTCCAGAACGGCGCAAGGCGGGAACAGCGGTGTGTCGAGCGCCGGGTTGTCGCCAATGCGCCGCACGGCGTTGGCGAGCACGATGGGAAACTCCGCGCCCGCCACCGCGCGGGTCAGAAAAGGCAGGCCATAGTTGAATTCATGGTTGCCGATGGTTGCCGCGTCATAGCGCAGGTGGTTCATCGCGGCGATGACCGGGTGCAGCTCATCCTCGGACAGTTTGTGTTCAAAGGCCATGTAATCGGCCAGCGGCGTGCCCTGCAGGAAATCGCCATTGTCCAACAGCAGGCTGTTTTCCACCTCGTCCCGCGCCTCGGCGATCAGCGTTGCGGTACGCGCCAGCCCCACCTTTGGCGACGGCGTGTCGGTGTAATAATCGTGCCCAAGCAGGTTCGCATGCACGTCCGAGGTGCCCAGGACCCGCAATGCCACACGTGGCCGATCTGTTCCGGAACCATTGGAGGTTGTCTTGTGCAACGTTCGCTCTTTCTCACCATGGTCACCCCGGTGAGCGAGGGTCCCGCCAATCCCCGCCGGGCGCGCTTTTTGCCGTTTTATGGCCCAGGGTTGAGGCGTCAGAGTCCACATTTCCCCCCTGATTGCAATGCGCGCGCACTTGAATTTGGCGTGATCATTCCCGACAGGCTTGGCAAGGGCGGCAAGCGGCGGCATGGTCCGCTCAAAGGCGGAGGAGGCGCAGATGAAACACGCAGAGACGGTCACCTTTGGCGGATCAGGCCTCGACCGCGCGGCGCATCTGCGAAGCGACGTGGGCGCCCTCGCCGCCGCCATGCAAGACCCCGCAGCGCGCTGTGTGCTGACCTGGCAGGGCAAGCCGCTGGTGCAGGGCACAGACGATCTGGCCCTGACCCGCCTGCCCATGAACCACCCGGTTCTGGCCCAGACAGGCGAGGCGCCGATCCTCTTGGGGCAAGAGGCGGCGGCGGTTTTTGCGCATGACATCTCGGGCTGGGAACCGCCGGCCGAAGAAACCGGGGATGTGGGCAAATTCATCGACAACAGCGAACAGAGCCACCCGCTGATCGGCGGCGACGCGCGCTTTGCCGAGCTGCGCCAAATCATGACCCGGCTGTCCCCCCGCGATGCCGAACTGGCCGCCACCGCCAAGGCGATCACCGGCTGGCATGGCACGCACGGGTTCTGCGCCAAATGCGGGCAGCCGTCGGTCATCCATCAGGCCGGCTGGCAGCGCATCTGCCCCGCTTGCGGCGCGCATCATTTCCCGCGCACCGATCCGGTGGTGATCATGCTGATCACCCGCGGCAACCGCACGCTTTTGGGTCGCTCCCCCGGTTGGCCCGAGGGAATGTATTCCTGCCTTGCGGGCTTTGTCGAACCGGGTGAGACGATCGAGGCCGCCGTCCGCCGCGAAGTGTTCGAAGAAGCCGGTGTGCGCATCGGCGCGGTGCGCTATCTCTCAAGCCAGCCCTGGCCCTTTCCCGCCTCGCTGATGTTCGGCTGTCAGGGTGAGGCGCTGGACGACGACATCAATATCGACCCCGCCGAAATCGAAGACGCCCGATGGGTCACCCGCGAAGACCTGATTGACGCCTATAGCGGTGCGCGCAGCGATCTGCTGCCCGCCCGGAAAGGTGCAATTGCGCATTTCCTGCTGCGCAACTGGCTTGCGGATCGGCTTGATTAAGCAGAAACTGCCGCCAACTAAGAAGGTGGGGACAGGAGGCAGGCAAAACCATGGAGCTTTCAGCAAGAGAAGACATCGAAGCGCCACTGGACCGGGTGTTCGCGCAGTTGACCGATTTTGAGGCCATCGAACGCCGCGCGTTGCGGCGAGGTGTCGAAATCCAGCGGACCGATAATTTGGCCGGCCCGGCGGCCGGGATGAGCTGGAAAGCCACCTTTCGCTTTCGCGGCAAGACGCGCACCGCTGACGTCACCTTGTCTGACTTCACCCCACCCGAGCAACTGGTGTTCGACAGCGTGACCGGCGGGTTGGAAACCCACACGAGGATCGAATGCGTGGCCCTGTCGCGCGGCCGCACCCGGATCAGCATCGTGACGGTTCTACAGCCCAAGACGCTGTCGGCCCGGCTGTTGGTGCAATCGCTCAAGCTTGCCAAATCCAGCATCAGCCGCAAGTTCAGCAATCGGATGGCGGTCCTCGCCAAAGACCTGGAAGACCGGTTGCGCAGCACGGCCTGACGCGGTCACCGCCGCAAGGGAGGAGCCCATGAAACTTGTCCGCTATGGCGCCCCCGGCGCCGAAGCCCCCGGGCTGATCGACGCCGCCGGCGCGCTGCGCGATCTGTCGGCGCATATCGACGACGTGGCGGGGGATGCGCTCTTGCCCGAAACGCTCGACCGGCTGCGCGGGCTTGATCCGGCATCTTTGCCCCTGGTCGAGGGCGCGCCGCGGCTTGGGCCGTGTGTCGGTCGGGTGGGCAAGTTCCTGGCCATCGGGCTCAACTATGCCGACCATGCCGAAGAGGCCGGGATGCAACTGCCTGAAGAGCCGATTGTCTTTTCCAAGGCCACCTCCTGCATCAACGGACCAAACGACGACGTGGTGATCCCACGCGGCGCGCAGCAGACCGATTGGGAGGCCGAGTTGGGCATCGTCATCGGCCGTCCAGCGAAATACGTGGACGAAGCGCAGGCGCTGGACCATGTCGCGGGCTATTGCGTGATCAACGATGTCAGCGAACGCGACTTTCAGCTGCGCCGCTCGGGCCAGTGGATCAAGGGCAAATCGGCCGATACGTTCGGCCCGGTTGGGCCGTGGTTGGTGACACGCGATGAGATTGCCGATCCGCAGAACTTGGCGATCTGGCTTGAGGTCAATGGCCAGCGTTATCAGGACGGATCGACCGCAACGATGCATTTTGGCGTGGCGCAGATCGTCTCACACCTGTCGCAGTTCATGTCGCTGCAGCCCGGCGACCTGATCGCCACCGGCACGCCCCCCGGCGTGGGCATGGGGCAATCCCCACAAGTCTTCCTGCGCCCGGGTGACGTGATGGAGCTGTCGGTCGAAGGGCTTGGCACGCAGAAACAAACCCTGGTGGCCGCGCCATGAGAGCGTTGATCACCGCCCTTGCGCTCTGCCTTGCCGCCCCGGTTGCGGCGCATGAATTCTGGATCGATCCGACCGCCTATGTCGTCGATCCAAGCGCGCCGCTTGTGGCCGAAATCCGTGTGGGTGAGAACTTCAAAGGCTCCGCCTACGGGTACGTCCCGCCGAATTTCCGCCGCTTCGATCTGGTGATGGGGCGCTCGGTTTTGCCAGTCGAAGGCCGCGCCGGCGACCGCCCCGCGCTGAATATGGCGGTCAAAGGCGAAGGGTTGGTGACGGTGGTGCATGTCACCCGCGATCTCAACCTGCGCTACACCGACTGGCAGAAGTTCATCAATTTCACCACGCATAAGGATTTCACCTGGGCGCTGGAGCAGCACCTTGACCGCGGTTTGCCGCAAACCGGGTTCCGCGAACGCTATTCCCGGCATGGCAAAAGCCTGATGGCCGTAGGGGATGGCAAGGGGCGCGACAAGAAGGTCGGTCTGCTGACCGAGATTGTGGCCCTCGCCAATCCCTATACCGACGATATGGCCCGCGGCTTTCCTGTCCAGGTGCTTTACGAAAACAAGCCACGCCGGGATGTGCAGGTTGAGCTTTTTGAACGCGCGCCCAATGGCAGCGTCGACGTCACCCTGCACCGCACGGACAACCGCGGCCGCGTCACCCTACCGGTCAAACCCGGGCATGCCTATCTGGTCGACGCGGTGGTGATGCGCCCGCTGGAGGCAAAGACGGAAAACGACCCGGTCTGGGAAAGCCTTTGGGCCTCGCTGACCTTTGAGGTGCCGCGGTGAGCCTGCTGGACGAATTGCGCGGCGTTGTCGGCGAAGCGGCGGTCCTGACCGGCGCGGACGCCGCCCCCTGGGCCAGCGACTGGACTCATGCCTACACCTGGACCCCCTTATGCGTTGTGCGACCTGCCTCGACGGAAGAAGTCTCGTCGATCCTGCGGATTGCGTATGACACGCGCACGCCGGTGGTGCCCGTCGGCGGCAATACCGGGCTTGCGGGCGGCACCAAGGGGGACGGCGCGATCATGCTGTCGCTCGACCGGATGAACCGCGTTATTGAGGTCCGGCCCGAGGCGCGGCTCGCCGTGGTCGAGGCGGGCGTGGTGCTGTCGCAACTGCATGACGCGGCCGACGCACAGGGTTTGGCCTTTCCGCTGACCTTCGGCGCACGTGGCTCGGCGCGGGTGGGTGGGTTTCTGTCGACCAATGCGGGCGGGTCAAACGTGCTGCGCTACGGCAATACCCGCGATCTGGTGCTGGGGATCGAGGTGGTGCTGGCCGACGGCCGGGTGATGAACCTGATGTCGGAACTGCACAAGGACAATTCGGGCCTGAACCTGCGTCACCTGATGATCGGGGCCGAAGGCACGCTTGGCGTGATCACCAAGGCGGTGCTGAAGCTTGTGCCCAAACCTGGCGCCTATGCCACCGCAATGGTCGCCGCGGCCTCGCTGCCAGCCGCTTTGGAGCTACTGAACCGCTTGCAAGAGGCCACTGGCGGCTCGGTGGAGGCGTTTGAATACATGACGCCCGAATATTTCCGCGCCTATTCAGTCCGCTACCCCGACACCCCTCCGCCGTTTGATCAGACCTATGACGTGACCATCCTGGTCGAGGTCGGCGCCACAGCCCCACGCGATGTCACCCCGGACGCCGACGGTACAGTGCCGGTCGCCGGCTACCTTGAAGAGGTGCTGGCCGAGATGTTCGAGGCCGGCTTGGTGCTCGACGCCGTGGTCGCACAATCCGAAGCCCAGCGCGCCACCATGTGGCAGCGGCGCGAAGCGGCCGGTGAGGTCTGCCTCTCGCGCCAGCCGCTCGTGAACAACGACATCGCTGTGCCGGTCGACAAGGTCGGGCCTTTCCTCGACGCCATGGCGCCGCGCTTGGCAGCGCTTGATCCCGGCGCTGAGCCAGTTGTTGTCGCGCATCTGGGCGACGGCAATGTGCATTACGCCGTCTGGCCCGAAAGCCGCGATCCCGCCGTGCATGACGCGATCACCGAGGCGGTCGAGGATCAGGTGCTGCAATTCGGTGGATCATTCTCGGCCGAACATGGCATCGGCGTAACCAAACGCCCCTCGATGGCCCGACGCAAGGATCCGGTCGCGCTCGAGGCGATGCGGGCCATCAAAACCGCGCTCGACCCGCGCGGCATCCTCAACCCTGGAAAGGTCTTGCCCGACAGCAACCGCTAGGTCAGGTTGGGCACGTGATTTTCTGATGGCGTCCGAATTTGAGTTTTGACCACCCAGCCCGGCCGATCTCGAAACTGAAATTCAAAGCCAACTGCACGGGCATGCATGTGCATAACAAAGATCGGGGGCTCTACTGCGTTGCTCGGATGGAGTTCATGGACACCAGCGGCACCTGCATCGGCGTCTTTGGCCCATTTGTTTGCCCGAGTGAGTTTTGAAAGGGGTAACTAAAGCACCTTGGTCTGGTGAAGCCGCACTTTGAGCCCACCGAAAGACACCGGCGCACTTGGCGGTCCAAAGGGCAGCCCGGTTGCCCGCGCAAGCCCTGTTTCGCTGGTGACCAGACCCACGCGCCAACCGGCGAAACGCACTTTCATCACCTGCCCAAAAGCGCCGTAGAGACCGTAGAGCAGTTTCTTGTTGCCGATGCGTGCGCCGTAAGGCGGGTTGACGATCACCAGGCCAGGTGGCCCTTCCGGCGGGGTCAGATCGCTGATCGGCTGACGGGTGAACTGGGTCCAATCGGCCACCCCAGCGCGTTCGGCGTTCTTTTGGCTCATCCGGATGGCGCCGTCGTCGCGGTCAAAGCCATGGAAGCGATGGGTCGGCGAGCGCTGCGTGGCCGTACGCAACGCGGCGACCTTCTCTGCGTCAAACGTCCGCAGATGTTCAAAGGCAAAGTGACGTGATCGGCCGGGCAGCAGCCCAGCGGCGATCTCCGCCGCCTCAATCACAAAGGTGCCTGAGCCGCACATAGGATCGACCACCGGCTCGCTGCCGTCATAGCCACAGGCACGCAGGAAGAGCGCCGCGAGGGTCTCCCGCATCGGCGCCTTGCCGACAGCCTCTTTGTGGCCCCGTTTGTGCAGGGCCTCGCCAGAGCTGTCGATGCTGAAGGTCACCAGATCGTCCTCGATCCGGGCGAGCAGGCGCAGCTCAGCATCCGCGCTGACCTCAGCCCCCAACGTCTCGGTGATCGCCCGCGCAATCCGCTGCGTGGCTGCGCCGGCATGATAGATCTTGGACTTGCGGGACGTCACCTCGACCTTGATTGGTGCATCGGCGCGCAGCAACTCGCCCCAAGGGAATTTGCGCGCGCGTTTGTCAAGCTGGGCAAGGTGAAAGGCGCGAAAGCCGCCGATCCGAGCCAGCACCCGCCCGGCCCCGCGCAGCTGCAGATTGGCGCGCCAGACATCGGGCCAGTCACCTTGGAATGTCACTCCCCCGGGCACAACCACAGGCGCCAGAAAACCAGCCTCCGCCGCCTCGGCACGTAGCACGGACTCCAACCCCGGCGGGGCGGCCAGGAATATCTCAAACGGCGTCTCCATCCCCCGTCCCTACCGCGCAGCGGGGGCAAGCGCGACCCTCTTCTGATGGCGCGGCCCATTGCATCTTGCGCAGCAACCCCCTAAATACGGCGTCGAGAGGTTGGCGCGGGCAGGCGCCTCGCCAACCCGGTCAGGTCCGGAAGGAAGCAGCCGTAACGAGCCCCGCTTGGGTCGTTGTCCAGCCTCTCACCACACCCCCCGCATGCAAGACCAAGACAGCGCGCTTTCCATCCCGGTCGTGAAACGTCACTATCATCGTGGCCGTCACACGGGATCCCTATGGAATTGACCGTCTTTTTCGCCGTTCTCGCCGCTGCCGCGCTGCATGCTGCGTGGAATTCGGTGATCAAGATCGGTGGGGACCGGGCGTCGGCCATGCTGCTCTTGGCGCTGGGGCACGGCGCCTTTGCCCTGCCGATCATCGCCATTGCCCCCCTGCCCGACCCGGTGTCGTACCCCTGGCTGCTGGCCTCGGCGCTGTTGCATATCGGCTACCAGCTGTTTTTGGTGCAGGCCTATGCGCATGGTGATCTGAGCCAGACCTATCCGCTGGCCCGCGGCACCGCGCCGCTGATTGTGACGGGGATCTCGGTCACGGTAATGGGCGTGGCGCTGGCCCCGGCGCATATCGCGGCGGCGCTGCTGATCTCGGCCGGTATCCTGACCATGGCGCTGGTGGGCGGCAACGCGGCCAGCCGCTTGCGCGGGCGGGCGCTGGCCTGGGCGCTGGGGACAGCGGGCTTCACGGCGTCTTACACTTTGGTCGATGCGATCGGCGCGCGGATGAGCGGGTCGGCCACCGGATACTTGATGTGGATGTTTGTGCTCAATGGAGTGGGCATGGCGCTGTTGGCCCTGATGACGCGCGGGCGGGCGGCGTTTCTGGTGCTGCGCCCGATGCTTGGGGTCGGCCTCAGCGCCTCGGTGCTGTCGATGGCCTCTTACTGGATTGCGATCTGGGCCTTTACGCAGGCGCCGATCGCCTTGGTCGCCGCGTTGCGCGAGACCTCGATCCTCTTTGCGCTGCTGATTGCGGCCATCTGGCTGCGCGAGCCGGTGGACCGCTGGCGTTGGATGGCAGCCGGGATGATCGTGGCCGGTGTGATTGCGATGCGGCTATAGCCGCCTAGTCCGTATGCCGGACAAAGACTGCCGGTTGGCGTTCGGCCTGCATCGCCCAGCGCATTTGAGCGTCGGTCTCGATCGCGCAGGGGCGCACCGCCCGCAGGCGCGGCAAGGCCTCGTCCGGTGCGTCACCAGCCTCGATCATCAGCCGCAGCGCCACCATGCCCGAGCGGCCACAACCGCCGCGACAATGCACCAGCACCCGGCCGCCCCCTTGCAACGCCTGCCGCAGACGCGCGCTGACATCTTTCCAAGCCGTCTCAAACGCCGCGTCCGGCACGCCAAAATCGCCAATCGGCAGCTGCAGCCAGCGTGTGCCCTTGTCCTGTATATCGGCCCCCAGATTGCGCGCGCCCGCCGCGACCAGTTCCACATCCGTGACCAAAGACACAACAAAGGCCGGTGCCCAGCTCGCAATATGATCCATATCAGCGGCGTAATCCCCGCCGGCCCCCGGCAAGGGGGAAAGCGCCAGGATACCGCCGCCGACCGGCAGCGCGTGGATGACGATCGGCTCAGACGCGTCCTGCGCCAAGGGTGTCGCGAACATTGACATCTCCCGTCTCAACACCCGCCGGGAAAGGGCGGGCACACCGTTCCGATGTGCCGTGGGGATGGCTTTGCGACGAGCAATCTCCGAAGGTCCAGCCGCGGCCTAGCGCGAAAGCCACGCCATTGGCGATCTTCGGCAAACCTGCGCGTACCAACGCAGCGTCGTCGCATGGTCTCCCCCCAGAGCCACTCGTAACGGTGCGATGATACACAAAGCCAGCGACAGGCATAGTGTTTTATGCACAGCGGGCTGTGGACGTTTAGACAACCTGGTCGGGATGCGCCTCGGCCCAGTCTTGCAGGAAGGCCGCGACATCCTCGCGCCCGGCAAAACGCAGGGACGTGCGGGGCAGAGGAACACCTTCGCCGAGCGCCATCTCAAGGCAGGCCAGATGGTCGCGCCCGGTCTGATCCGGCGCGTTTTCCGACCCGTGAATGATCGTTGACAGCAAGGTGCCGCCAAAGCCGTTCACATGAGTCAGGTCGGGCTTCAGCGACAGGAAATAGGCCATCATTTCGGGCAGGCCTTCCCACCCGGCGGTATGCACCGGGGTGAGGCCGAACTCATCCGGCGTGTCATTGGGCATTCCCAGCGCCACCAGCCGCTTGATGTGACCCAGCTTGCCCGGCAGATGCAAGATCACCCGGATGATGTCGGCATAGGCGGGCGGTAGCTGAGCCGGATCGATGGTCTTACCCAGGCTCTCCTCTCCGTCCGCGGCGCGGGCCAGCAACGCCTCGTCACGGCTGAGCGGCACGGCAGCACCGCGTGCTGCGATCGCCTCGGCCACGGCGTGGTTGCCAAACACGCGCGCATAGGCATAGGTGTGGGCTCCCTTGTAAACGCGGTCCGGCCGGGCGCCGGCATCAATCAGCAGGTCGGCCATCTCACGGTCGCAGTCACGGCGCGCGGCCTGATGCAGCGCGGGCACGGTCCAGGGCGCCTCACCCCCCACCTCGCTGTCGTCAAAATCATCCGCTCGCGCGCCATGATCGAGCAGCATCCGCACCGCGACGACGTCATGGAAATCCATCGCCCGCAGCAAGGCATTTGTCCCTTTCGGGTCGGCCCCGGCCTTCAGCAGCATACGCAGACCGTCATGATGCCCCAGCTCCGTCGCGTGATAGAGCGATTCGCCATCATTCGGATCGGCCCCATGATACAGCAGCCACTGCCCCAACGCCATGTTGCCGGCATGCCCAATCGCGCCGTAAAGCGCCGAAAGCGGATGATCCTCCTCGGGTGACACCGGCATGCTGTCATTCACATCCGCGCCGTTCTCCACCAGCAGGCGGGCGATCTCCAGCATATCCGCCTGCAGATCGGGGCGCGCATGGATGTGTTTCGAAAACGCCAAGTGCAGCATCGGCCTGCGCCCACCAATCATCTGCGTGGCAACCGCCGGGTCGCGCTTCAGCCAATCCCGGACCGTTTCCAGATCATAAAGCGCGCAGGCCAGGCCAAAATGCCCCCGCGCCAGACCGGCAACATACACAAGGCTATCCACCACCCAGTGCTGGCCGTGATAGAGCGCAATCTTCAGCCGCTCTTCTCGTCCGGCACGGTCCAGCCCCTTGGTCTCGACGGCAAAAACCAGCTGTGGCCAGGTGGCAAAGCCCTGCTCCTGCGCAATCACATGCAGGAAATCGGCGTGTTTCAAAGCGTCCAGACCAGCGCGCGGCTGGCGTTGCATCAGCCTTTGGCGGGCGTGCTCTTCGCCCTTTGCCCAGGCCTTTTTCAAGGCCTTGGCATCGCGGCGCAACTGGTCAAGCGAAGGAATGGATGTGTTGGGCATTGCGGGGTCTCCTGTCACCGCCCATCGGTCCGCTGGTTTGGGCAAAGAGTTCCGCAAAGGAAATATGTCAGTCGGTCAGACAGGTGCGTCACCACGCTTTCCGCGGACCCGGATGCCCCCTGCACAGGCCCCACCACGCTACCAGCCCCGCGCAGTGCGTCAAGCCTTGCTTATGCGGTGGACGCCGGGCGCGCGGGGCCTTACCTTTGGCCGGCAAAGCGAAAGACCGCCATGACCGACACGCCGCAATACCAGGTGCTTGCCCGCAAGTATCGCCCCGAAACCTTTGCCGATCTTGTCGGTCAGGACGCCATGGTGCGCACGCTGAAAAACGCGTTTGATGCCGACCGCATCGCACAGGCCTTCATCATGACCGGCATCCGCGGCACCGGCAAAACCACGACCGCCCGGATCATCGCCAAAGGCATGAACTGCATCGGCCCCGATGGCGCAGGCGGCCCGACGACCGAGCCCTGCGGGCAATGCGAACACTGCGTGGCGATCATGGAAGGCCGCCATGTCGACGTGATGGAGATGGACGCGGCCTCCAACACCTCGGTCAACGATATTCGTGAAATCATCGACAGCGTGCATTACCGGGCGGCCAGCGCGCGCTACAAGATCTACATCATTGACGAGGTGCACATGCTGTCGACCTCGGCCTTCAACGCGTTGCTGAAAACGCTCGAGGAACCACCCGCACATGTGAAGTTCATCTTCGCCACCACTGAGATCCGCAAGGTCCCGGTCACGGTCCTGTCACGCTGCCAGCGCTTTGACCTGCGCCGGATCGAACCTGAGGACATGATCACAATGCTGCGCCGGATCGCGACCTCCGAAGGCGCCGAGATTGCCGAGGATGCTTTGGCTTTGATCACCCGCGCCGCCGAAGGCTCAGCCCGCGATGCGACCTCACTTTTGGACCAGGCAATCTCACATGGCGCGGGGGAAACCACGGCCGATCAGGTGCGCGCGATGCTCGGACTCGCCGATCGCGGCCGGGTGATGGACCTCTTTGAACGGATAATGCGCGGCGATGCGGCCGGTGCGCTGACCGAGCTGGCTGCGCAATACGCCGATGGGGCCGATCCTCTGGCGGTACTGCGCGATCTGGCCGAACTCACACACTGGATTTCCGTGGTCAAGATCACGCCGGACGCCGCCGAGGATCCCACCATCGGTCCGGATGAACGCAATCGCGGCCTGTCCTTCGCCGACGGTCTCAGCATGCGCCCACTCAGCCGGATGTGGCAAATGCTGCTCAAGGCCTTGGACGAAGTGGCCCAGGCGCCCAACGCCATGATGGCCGCCGAGATGGCGGTGATCCGGCTGACCCACGTGTCCGACCTGCCCTCGCCCGAAGAGCTGGTACGCAAGCTGCAAGACACACCGCCACCGCCCCCCGGACCGGGCGTCACAAGCACAAGCCCAGCGGGCGGCACGACTTCGGCGCAAGGCCTACCCGTCCAAACCCATCCCGCTCCCAGCGGCCCCAGCGCCTCCGCTGGCAGCCCGGTCCTCGCCGTGGCCACCGACCAGGCTCTGGCGCGCTATCCCAGCTTTGCCCATGTGGTCGACCTGATCCGCGCCAATCGCGACGTCAAACTGCTGGTCGAGGTCGAAGGCAATCTGCGCCTCGCCGCTTACCAACCCGGCCGCATCGAATTCACCCCCACCGACGGCGCGCCACAAGACCTTGCCCAAAGGCTTGGCGCGGCGCTGCAACGCTGGACCGGCAATCGCTGGGCCGTCACCGTGGTCAACGATTGCAACACCCCTACCATCTTGGAAACCCGCGACGCCGCTGATCTGGCGCTCAAGGCCGAAGCGGCGGAACACCCACTGGTCAAGGCCGCCCTCGCCGCCTTCCCCAACGCCCAGATCAAGGACATCCGCACCGCCCAGGACCTCGCTGATGAAGCCCAGGCCGACGCCCTGCCCGAGGTCGAGGACGAATGGGATCCGTTCG
Source organism: Paracoccaceae bacterium (assembly GCA_030066175.1). Taxonomy (GTDB): domain Bacteria; phylum Pseudomonadota; class Alphaproteobacteria; order Rhodobacterales; family Rhodobacteraceae; genus JASJCC01. Next base: position 17,163 of record JASJCC010000028.1, read on the forward strand.
AGGAATGATCACACCAGCACATCCACGGGATGGTGGGCGGGGCGATGGCGCAGCCGAGCGGCGCACAGCATCCACCTTGTCCATTACCGCCGCGGCTGCGATATGTCGTGCAGCAACACACACCCAACGCCGCACAACGCGGCTTTGACACAATCGGAGACACACATGCTCAAAGGACTAGGCGGGCTTGGCGACATGGCCAAGATGATGAAGACCGCACAGGAAATGCAGGCCAAGATGGCGCAGCTGCAAGAAGACCTGGCCGCGATGATGGTGACCGGCGAATCCGGCGCTGGCCTCGTCAAAGCCACCGCCACCGCCAAAGGCGAACTCAAAGGCCTCGACATCGATCCGTCGATCTTCAACGGTGACGACAAAGAGGTCGTCGAAGACCTCATCCTCGCCGCCATCAAAGACGCCCAGACCAAGGCCGCCCAGCGCTCGGAAGAAGAGATGCGCAAGCTGACCGAAGGGCTGGGCCTGCCCGCCGACATGAAACTGCCGTTCTAAGCTGCGCCACACCGGTCCGCAGACGCCATGTCCGACAGCAACGATATCGAGGCGCTGATCGATCTGATGGCCCGCTTGCCGGGCCTTGGGCCACGCTCGGCCCGGCGCGCGGTGCTGCACATGATCCGCAAACGCGCGCTCTTGCTGACACCGCTCGCCGATCAGATGACCCGCGTCGCGCAAACGGCGCGGGAATGCCTCAACTGCGGCAATATCGGCACGCGGGATATCTGCGAGATCTGCGAAAGCGAAAAACGCGCCAACGGGCTGCTCTGCGTGGTCGAGGATGTGGCCGATCTCTGGGCGATGGAGCGCGCGGGCGTCTTTGCGGGGCGCTATCACGTGCTTGGCGGCACGCTGTCTGCCCTTGACGGCATCGGTCCCGACGATCTGCGCATCCCGCAACTGATCACCCGGATCACCAGCGAGGAAATCACCGAGGTGATCCTCGCGCTCAACGCCACCATCGATGGCCAGACCACCGCGCATTATATCGCCGACCAGCTCGAAGGCCGCGTAACCCTCACCTCGCTGGCCCAAGGTGTGCCCATCGGTGGTGAGCTCGACTACCTCGACGACGGCACCATCAGCGCCGCCATGACCGCCCGCAAACCGCTCTGACACGGACCCCGCGCCGGGCAAAAGCAAAAGGCCCGGCAAAGCGCCGGGCCTTCGCATTCTCAAGAAGGGAGAACAGGCTCAGCCCTGCTTTTCCTCTTCGTCCTCGTCTTTGTCCGCGTCGCCATCACCCGGCAGGTTGAAGAAACTGTCGGCGTCAGCGAAATCGCGTTCGTCCTCATCCTCGTCCTCTTCGCCGCGCGGATCGGACAGGCTAAAGGTCTCCAGCCCCTCGATCGCCGAGGGCAGGCGCGGCTCGGTATCCATCCCGAGGCTCTGCTCGGTGCTGACCAGCTTGCGGCGCTCATCGTCGCTCATCACCGCTTCCTGCTTTTTCGCGGCCTTGGCGACAGCGGCATCCAGCTCGGACTGCTTGCAGAGCCCCAAAGCCACCGGATCGATTGGCTGGATATTCTGGATGTTCCAATGCGTACGTTCGCGGATCGACTGGATCGTCGGCTTGGTTGTGCCCACCAGTTTCGAGATCTGGCTGTCAGCCAGTTCCGGGTGGAACTTCACCAGCCACAGAATCGCCGCCGGGCGGTCTTGCCGCTTGGACAAAGGCGTATACCGCGGCCCGCGGCGCTTTTCTTCGTCCCGCGCGGCCGGGTTGAACTTGAGCTTCAGCTTGTAAAGGATGTCCTTCTCGGCCTTGTCGATCTCGGCCTGCTCCAGCTGGTTGTTGGCAATCGGGTCAAAGCCTTTCACCCCCGCCGCCACGTCACCATCGGCAATGCCCTGCACTTCCAGCTCGTGCATGTCGGTGAAATCCGCGATCTGCTTGAAGCTGAGCGTGGTGTTGTCGACCAGCCAGACGGCGGTCGCCTTGGGGTGCAGCAGTTTGGCCATGTCATCGTCTCCTAAGCCATGTCTTCCCCGGCGCCTGACCTTTCGGTCCGGCCGCCCCGGAGGACCGGGGCGAGTTTCCGTTGTCGGGGAACTTGGCGGGTATATAGTGGCGCCAACGCCAAGAGGGAAGAGAAAATGCGGTTTCTGATAATCCTGCTCTTGTCGGCCGGTCTGGCCCGCGCCGAGGGCGACAAGGCCGGGGCGTTTGATTACTACGTGCTGTCGCTCAGCTGGTCGCCCACCTGGTGCGCGCTGGAAGGCGATGCGCGCCGGTCGCCGCAATGTGACCGCGATCACGGCTGGATCCTGCACGGGCTTTGGCCGCAATACAATCGCGGCTGGCCGTCCTTTTGCCCGACCGCTGAACGTGCACCGACGCGGACGATGACCGCGGCCATGGCTGACATCATGGGCACGCCGGGGCTCGCCTGGCACCAGTGGCGCAAACATGGCAGCTGCTCGGGCCTTGCGGCTAGCGATTACTTCGCATTGTCGCGCCGCGCCTACGAGGCGGTGAACCGCCCCGCGGTGTTCCGCCAGCTCGACAAACCGGTCAAGCTACCTGCCAGCGTCGTCGAAGAGGCGTTTCTCAAGGCCAACCCAACATGGGAAGCCGACATGCTGACCATCACCTGCAAAGAGGGCCGCATCCAAGAGGCGCGGCTGTGCCTTTCAAAAGACCTGACCCCGGTGCCCTGCGGCCGCGACGTGGCGCGTGATTGCCAGATGGAAGACGCGCTCTTCAATCCGCTGCGCTAGGCCGCCGCCTGACGTATGTCAAAGTGCGCATGCGTCGGCCGGTCTACACTCTGCCCGTCACGACGCGTCTCCGACAAGGCGGCGCGTCGACAGTGTGAGAGGAGGTTTTCATGTCACGCATTCTTGCGGCTTTGGTCGCCGGTCTTTTGGCGGTCTCCGCCACGCCATCACATGCCGGCGATTGCACCGGCTATACGGTCGGCCTGCGTCCGGTCAGCCAGTATAATCACGCCAAGGGCAACGGGTTTCTGGCGGTGCGCACCGGCCCGGGGTCGCGCTATGCCCAACTGGGCGAGCTCTATCTGGGGGACGAGATCGTGGTGATGGATCGCTCGGGCAACTGGTATTACGTCGGCTGCATGACCGGGCGCTGCCTGAACCCGCTGTGGGGCCAGCCCAACCCCACCGGCTGGGTCTATGGCAAGTATATCCGCATCGGCGGCCTCTGCCCCTAAGCGCCAAAGCGATAGCCAAACCGTGCGATGTCTTCGGCGCAGACCTGTGCCACGACATCGCGCAAGCTGTCATCGTAATAGGTGGTGTAATCCCGGTCGCGCTGCGACGGGTTGAGATGTGGGATTTGGGGCAAGAACCCCAGATGATCCGCCAAAGGGCCGATATCGTCTTGCAGATGCTCCAACCGCAGGATCAATGACGTGTGTTCGCGCCCCAAGGCATCCGTCAGGTACCAGCGCGCCGGGGATTTCTGGATCGATAGCTGCGTTTGGGGATGCTGCAGAAACCCTGCGAAATCATGGCTTTGCGCCAGCGTCACCGCCGGGTGATCAAAGCTTTGCTCCAAAAGCCAATGATAATAGCTGACCATCCGGTCCCACGGGTTGCGCACCAGGGTGAAGCAGAACATGCCCGAAATCTCCTTTGGGCTGAGAACTCCGTCGATATCGGCCAAGGTGGAGTGCTTCCACAGCCGCCCCCGCGCCGCCAACCCCTTCAACCGCCCGCGCCGCTTGATCGCTTTGGGCGTGTCGCCGATCAGGATGTCATCGCGATGCGCGCGGTCCTCCAACGCCATGGCCAGCGACGTCCCACCCGTTTTGGGGATATGGACAAAGATATACCGCCGGCCTTTGGAAATGATCATACGCGCAGCCTAACCCGCCCCGCTGGCCGCGAAAATCCCCAAAGCAGGGCTTTTCCACCGCGCCAAACCCGCGCATAGTTGCCCGCGCGAAAAAGACAGGAGGGGACGCGATGGGCTGGTTGGCGGATGAAAGCGGATTGGGAAAGAACGCGGCGAACTTTGTGCCGCTATCGCCGCTATCGTTTCTGAAACGCGCCGCGGTTGTCTGGCCCGATCACCTGGCCGTCGTCTATGGCGCGCATCGCAAAACCTATGCCGAGTATCTCGAACGCTGCACGCGGCTGGCCTCGGCCTTGTCCAAGATGGGCGTGCAGTCCGGCGACGTGGTCGCAACGATCCTGCCCAACGTCCCCGCCCAGGCCGAGGCGCATTTCGGCGTGCCCGCCTGCGGAGCGGTACTGAACACGATCAACACGCGGCTCGACGTCGACACCATCGCCTATATCCTCGACCACGGGCAGGCCCGCGTGGTGCTCTGTGATCCGCAATTCATGCCGGTTCTGGCCGAAGCGATCGAGGTGATGGAGGGCCCCGCCCCAACGGTGATCGAGGTCGCCGACGATTTCGGCGGTGCGCATGCCTCGGGCCATCATCAGACCTATAAGGATCTTCTGGCTTCGGGGGATCCGGACTTCAAATGGCACATGCCCGAGGATGAGTGGGAAAGCCTGGCGCTGAATTACACCTCGGGCACCACCGGGCGGCCCAAGGGCGTCGTCTATCACCATCGCGGGGCGTATCTGATGTGCATGGGCACCGTGGTCAGTTGGCAGTTGCCGATCCACGCGCGTTATCTGACCATCGTGCCGCTCTTTCACTGCAACGGCTGGAACCACACCTGGCTGATGCCGATGGTGGGTGGCACGATTGTCTGCTGCCGCGACGTGACCGCGCGCAATATCTATGACGCCATCGCCACCGAAGGGGTCACCCATTTCGGCGGCGCGCCCATCGTGCTCAACACCATCGTCAATGCGCCTGAGGAAGAGCGCCAGCCCTTTGACCACACCGTCAAGGTCTTCACCGCCGGCGCGCCGCCTGCCCCTGCCACGCTGGCAAAGATCGAGCTCTTGGGCTTTAGCGTGATGCAGGTTTACGGCCTGACCGAGACCTATGGCCATGTCACCGAATGTATCTGGAACCAAGGCCGTTGGGGTCAGCTGCCTGACGATGACAAGACCGCCATCAAAGCCCGTCAAGGCGTCGCCTTTCCGATGATGGAAGACCTGCAGGTCACCGACGAGGCGCTGAACCCGGTGCCTAAGGATGGCGAAACCAAGGGAGAAATCATGATCCGCGGCAACGCGGTGATGAAGGGCTATCTGAAGAACCCAGAGGCCACGGCGGAGGCCTTTGAAGGCGGCTATTTCCATTCCGGTGATATCGCCGTCATGCATCCTGACAACTACGTGCAGATCGCTGACCGGGCCAAGGACATCATCATCTCGGGTGGCGAAAATATCAGTTCGGTCGAGGTTGAAGGCGTGCTGATGGGGCATGAGGCGGTGCTGCTCTGCGCCGTTGTCGCCAAACCGGACGAAAAATGGGGTGAGGTGCCCTGCGCCTTTGTCGAGCTGAAAGACCATCACACGGCGACCGAAGACGAGCTGATCGCCTTTGCCCGCAACAAGCTCGCCGGGTTCAAGACGCCGAAAAAGGTGGTGTTTCAGGAACTGCCGAAAACCTCGACCGGCAAGATCCAGAAATTCGAACTGCGCAAGACGGCCCAGGCGCTCTGACCTGCGGGTGGTGGCCCCGCGCGATACGATTGTCGCGTGGGCGCACGCATGCTAGGCTCTGACCTAACAAGAGCAGGCAGAGCAGCCAGGCATGACAGCGCTGAAAGGATATGATCGGCTTGAGGCCATGGGCCTTTGGCGTGCGGACGCCGAAGCGCAGCGGCGTGAAGTGGTTGTGTCGCTGGGCGAGGCCACGCTGACCATCTCCGACACCTCCGGCCGGGCGCTGGCGCATTGGTCATTGGCGGCAGTCACCCGCACCAATCGCGGCAAGCTGCCGGCGCTCTTTCATCCCGACGGCGATCCTGACGAAACGCTTGAGATCGCGGCGGATGAAAAGAACATGATCGACGGGATCGAGAGCATCACCCGCCGCATCGAACGCGCCCGCCCGCATCCGGGCAAGCTGCGCTTCTTTCTGACTGGGGCCGTGCTTGCCGCCGGCATCGCCGCGGTCACGCTCTGGCTGCCCGACGCGCTGGTGCAGCACACGGTCAAGGTCGTGCCCCCTGTCAAACGTGCCGAGATCGGTTTGCAATTGCTGGAACGCGTTACCCGCGTCACAGGCCAGCCCTGCGCGGCGCCTTCCGCCGCGCCAGCATTGCAGCGTATGGCATTGCGGGTGCTGGGCCCCGGCCGCGATCAGGATCTGGTCGTCCTGCGCAGTGGCGTACCCGGCAGCGCGCATCTGCCCGGCGGGATCATCCTGCTCGACCGTGCCACGGTCGAAGATCACGAAGACGCCGACGCCACGGCCGGTTTTGTGCTGGCCGAACACCTGCGCGCCGAGGCGGCCGATCCGCTGCATGATCTCTTGCGCCATGCCGGGCTGATCCCCAGCCTGCGCCTGCTGACCACCGGCGCTTTGCCGCCCGAGGCGCTGGAGGGCTATGCCGAAACGCTGCTGCGCCAGGCCCCCGCTGCCATTCCCTCCGAACGGATGCTCGCCGCCTTTGCCCAGGCCGAACTGCGCAGCACGCCATATGCCTATGCGATTGACGTCACGGGTGAGACCACGCTGGCCCTGATCGAGGCCGATCCACGCGCGCAGCAAGGCAGCAAAGAGGTGCTGTCAGACGCCGATTGGGTCCGGCTTCAGGGCATTTGCGACGGTTGACACCCTCAGCGCAGATAGGCTTGCGGATATCCCGCTCGCCGTGCGGCCGCAAGGCCCGCCTGCAGGCTGTTGCCCGCATACGGCCCCAGCACCACGCGGCGCGCCGGCGCGCCGTTGTAGCGGGTGGTGGAAACACGCACGGGCAGGCCCGCCGCGCGCAGCCGCTGCACCGCCACTTGCGCCTTGGCATCGGTGGTGAACACGCCGATCTCCACATAGCGCGCCTTGGCGGCGGCAGGCCGGTTGGGCGCCGACCGGGTCGAAACAACGGCCTCGCGCCCTTGCGTCGACACGGTTGCTGCTCGCCCGACGATCACCGGATCCTTGATCCGCGCCGCTCTGCCCGAGGTCGCCACCAACTGGCGCGGTACCTTGTTGGTCCAAACCATCTGGGTCGAGCGATAGCCATCAACGGTCTGATAGGCGCGGTACGGGTTCAGCCGGTCATCGGTCCAGGCCGGACGGTAGCCCGCGGGCACCATCGCCACGGACTGACTGCGCTGTTCATAGACATGCCGCGGCACGATGCGGGACTGCGTGAGCCGGCCTTGCGTACTGATCTGCGCGCTTTGCGTGCCGCAGCGGATCGCCACGCCATCGGCGCCGCGCACATAGAAGGGCGCCATGCCCGTCGTGCCGCTGCAGCCACCGCGATAAAGCGCGCTGTCCTGCGCCGGCTGCATCTGACGGACACGGGTGCCTTCGGCGGGGTCAACCGACGTGGCGCGGCGCACCACCATCACGCGATGCGTGCGGTTCGGGCCACAGCGCACCGCGACGCCATCGGGGCCGCGCACGTAAAACGGCGCCATACCGGAGGTACCGCTGCAGCCCGCCGGGTCAGTACTGACGGCCACGCGACGCATCGCCGGGGCGGCCGGCTTGGGCTGCTGCACCGGCACCGGACGGATGACACGGGGCGGCGGAGCGGCCGCGGGTTTCGAGGCCGGCGCGCGCACTACGCGGCGCACTTGCGGCGCCGGTGCCGCGGCCGGGGCACGACGCACTTCCGTCGTGGACTGTGGCGCGGCGGCCGGCGTGATCACACGCGGCGCAGGGGCTGGCGCCGGGGCCGCTGCCACACGGGGCGTAGGCGCTGGAGCAGGTGCAGCCTCTTGTGCCGCAACTTGGCCACCAAAGCTTGGCCGCTGACCACAGATGTGACGCCGATCGCGGGTCACACGCGGCACCCAGTTGACGGCTCCGTCAAACCCGGCGCGCACAAAGACACAGCCGCGATTATCCACATATTGCCGGCCTCTGAACCCTTCGGGCGGAAGATTGGCCGGGACGTCCCAAATCCGATTCTGAGACTGCGCCTCAGGCGCCGCGAGTCCAAAAGACGCGGCGGCGATTGCAAGAATTGCCAAGCGTTTCAATGTCATGTCTGCCCCCACAGATGTGGATAAAACATGCCCCATCGACAGTCGCCTGTAAAGCTTTGAAATCGCTTATTTCGTGCCGTACATCCGGTCTCCGGCATCGCCCAGGCCCGGAACGATATATCCCTTTTCATTCAGATGGCTATCGAGCGAAGCTGTCACGATCGGCACGTCCGGATGCGCCTCTTTCATCCGGGCAACCCCCTCGGGCGCGGCGAGGAGGCACAAAAACCGGATGTCCGTGGCCCCGGCCTCCTTGACCAGATCGATGGCCGCAACCGAGGAATTGCCGGTGGCCAGCATCGGGTCAACCACGATGGTCAGACGCTCATCCAGCTGCGTCGGCACCTTGAAGTAATACTGCACCGGCTGCAGCGTTTCCTCGTCGCGGTAAAGCCCGACAAAGCCGACCCGCGCCTGCGGGATCAACTCGAGCAGCCCATCGAGCAAACCATTGCCCGCGCGGAGGATCGACACCAGCGCCAGCTTGCGCCCCTCGATCACCGGCGCGTCCATTTCGCAGAGCGGCGTTTCGATGGCCTTCATCGTGACTGGCAGGCTGCGCGTCACCTCATAGGCCAGCAAGTGGCTGATTTCGCGCAACAATTGCCGGAACACGGCGGTGGGCGTATCAGTTTCGCGCATCATGGTCAGCTTGTGCTGGACCAGCGGGTGGTCAACGACGGTCAGATGTTCGTTCATGGGATCTCCAGTCTTTTGGCAACGCTTTGGCGCGTTTCCTCGGTGCAGAATGCGGCCTCAAGCGTGGTTTTGTGAATCTCGGCAAAGACCTCGGCGTCCCAGCCAAAGGTGCGAGCGAGATCGGTGTATTCCTTGCGCATCGTGGTGTGGAAAAACGGCGGATCGTCGGTCGACAGGGTGATCCGAACACCCTTTTCGCGCAGCTTTTCAACCGGATGCGCGGCAAGGTTCGGGTAAACGCCTAGAGTGACGTTGGAACCTGGGCAGACCTCAAGCACGACGCCATCCTCTGCCAGGCGCTCGACCAGCGCCGGGTCCTCGATTGCGCGCACACCGTGGCCGATGCGCGAGACACCCAGATCGTCAATCGCCCGGCGCACCTCCGCCGCGCCGCGCCATTCGCCGGCATGGCTGGTCAGGTGCAATCCCGCTTCACGTGCCATGTCAAAGCTGTATGCGAAGTCCTTCTGTTCGCCTTTGTTTTCGTCCCCGGCCATGCCGAATCCCACCAGCCAATCGCCCGCCGTTTCCGCTGCGCAAAGCGCTGCGGTCTTGGCCTGTTCCGGCCCGAAATGCCGGATGCAGGTGACGATGCCGCGCAGGGTGATACCGTTGGCACGCTCGGCGGCCTCGGCCGCTTCGATCATCGCCTGCAGGTATTCGCGCCAAGCCGCCACATCGCCACCGCCGCAGAAATCGGGGCTGAGGAAGGCCTCGGTATAGACCACGCCATTGGCGGCACTTTCCTCCAGCACCGCGGTCACCAGCCGGGCGTAATCCTCGGGCGATTGCAGCACCGAGGTCGCCGCCTCGTAAACCGACAGGAAATGCACAAAATCGCGAAAGGCATAAGACCCGTCGGGACGGAAGACACCGCTGAGGTCAACGCTTTTCTCTTGCGCCAAGCCGCGGATGAAGGCGGGCGGGGCGCCGCCTTCGATATGCAGGTGCAGCTCCAGCTTGGGCAACGCGGCAATCTGGTCAAGCGTGTCTTCGTCCATCACAGGAAGCTCCGCCCCGGCCCCTGCGCGGGCACTCCCAGATGGGCCGCGACCGAGGCGGCGACGTCGACAAACCCAACCTGCCCCAGCTCTCCTGCGCCAAGGCCTGCCACCAGCACCGGCACCCGTTCGCGGGTGTGGTCGGTGCCGGTCCAGCTGGGATCGTTGCCGTGATCGGCGGTGATCAGCAGCATGTCGCCACCGCGCATGCGCCCCAACAACGGCCCCAAGGCGGCGTCGAACCATTCCAGGTGCCGCGCATATCCCGCGATGTCACGACGGTGGCCGTAATGGCTGTCGAACTCGACGAAATTGGCGAAGGTCAGGCTGCCCTCGGGTGCGGTGTCGATCAGCTCGCCCAGATGGGTCATCAGCTGTGCGTCGGGGCCTTTGTATGTCTCATCAATGCCTTGCATGGAAAAGATGTCGCCGATCTTGCCCACGGCAAACACCTTGCGCCCGGCCTCCTGAACCCAGTTGGTCAGCACACGTTCCGGCGGCGTGATCGCGTAATCATGCCGGTTTGCGGTGCGGGTAAAGGCGCCCTCTTCGCCAACAAAGGGGCGGGCGATCACGCGGCCGACCTTCATGGCGTGCAGATGCGGCGCCAGTCGTTCGCACAGGTCCAGCAGCCGTTCCAGGCCAAAGCTGCCCTCATGCGCCGCGATCTGGAACACGCTGTCGGCCGAGGTGTAGCAGATCGGCCAACCGGTCTGCAGGTGCTGCGCGCCCAGTTCTTCGATCATCACCGTGCCCGAACCGTGGCAATTGCCAAGGATCCCGTCGGTGCCCGCGATCTCACACACGGTTTGCACCAGAGCGTCCGGAAAGGCCGGGCGCGTGTCGGGAAAGTAGTGCCAATCCCAGGGCACCGGCAGGCCAGCGAGCTCCCAATGGCCCGACGGCGTGTCCTTGCCGCTCGAGACCTCAGTAGCCGCACCCCAGCGGCCGGTGATCTCAGCCTCGAGACCAGGCGCGGCCTCCCCCGAGGCCAAAGTCACCGCCTTGCCCAATCCCAGCGCGGAGAGGTTGGGCAGGTGCAACCGACCTGAGCGGCCCTCCTCCGCGCGCCCCTCGGCGCAGGCCTGCGCGATATGGGCGAGCGTGTTAGCGCCGGTATCCGGCACGTCGCCGTTGAAAAAGCTGCCCGCGTCCGGCGCGCCGCCGATGCCAACCGAATCCATGACCACCAGAAACGCCCGCATCAGGTGATCCTCTCGATGACCAGCGGCGTGTCTTGCGGCGTACCTTGAAACGAGATCGCCGCCTGCACCGCCGCGACGGCGCGGTCGGCCTGATCCTCGCGCGCGGCATGCACGCGGGCCAGCGGCTGGCCCTTGGCCACCGTGTCACCGATGCGCAGCACTTCCGAGAGGCCCACCGCCGGGTCCACAGTGTCGGTTTCCACGCGGCGCCCGCCGCCCAGGTCCACCACACAAAGCCCCAGAGACTCGCCATCCATTGCGGTGATCTTGCCGCTTTCGAGCGCGGGCACCTCGCGGATCACCGGCGCCTCGGGTAGAAAGCGCTGCCAGCTTTCGACAAAGCCGCGCGGGCCACCCAGCAGATAGACCATCTCACCAAAGCGTTCCGCGGCCGCGCCGGTATCAATGGCCTTGCGCACCGCCGCTTCGCCACCGCCGACCCCGCAGCTTTCCAGCAGTTCGGCCCCCAAAGCCACAGTAAGATCGTAAAGCGGGCCTTTTTCGGCCCCGGTCAGCACCCGCATCGAGACATCGACCTCCAGCGCATTGCCCAACGATGAGGCCAAAGGCTGGGTCATGTCTGTGATCAGCGCGGTGGTCTTGCAGCCCGCAGCGTTCGAGGTCGACACCAGCGCCTGGGCCAAAGCGCGTGCCTCGTCCGCGGTCTTCATGAACGCGCCGCTGCCCACCTTGACGTCAAGAACCAACCCCTCCAGCCCTGCGGCCAGCTTTTTCGACAGGATCGACGCACAGATCAGATCGAGGCTTTCCACCGTCGCGGTCACGTCGCGGATCGCGTAGAGCCGTTTGTCCGCCGGCGCGATGTCGGCGCTGGCCGACACGATGGCACAGCCGGTGCGCGCCATGATCTCGCGCAGGCGGCGTTCGTCGGGATTGACGGTGTAGCCCGGGATCGCCTCAAGCTTATCGAGCGTTCCGCCGGTATGACCCAACCCGCGGCCCGAAATCATCGGCACCGCCACGCCGCAGGCCGCCAGTGCGGGTGCCAGCACCAGACTGACGCAATCCCCCACTCCGCCGGTCGAATGTTTGTCGAGCACAGGCGCGTCGATCTGCCAATCCAGCACCCGGCCGGAATCGCGCATCGCGAGTGTCAGCGCGGTGCGACCCGCGGCGCTTAGCCCGCGCAGGCAGACGCCCATAGCAAAGGCCCCGGCCTGCGCATCGCTGACGCTGTGATCCGCGAGGCCCAGCGCGAACCAGCTGATCTCTTCAGGGCTCGGCTCTTCGCCCCGGCGCAGATGCGCAATGACCCGCCGTGCGTCCATCAGTCGTCGTCCATATGGCTGCGTTTGAAGGCGCCGGGCAGCAGGTCGGCCACGGTCATCTGCAACTCGCGGCCCGACACGGTGGCCATCGTCACCACCACGTCCGAGCGGGCAAATTCGACGATCTTTTGCCGACAGCCGCCGCAGGGCGGCACCGGGTTGGGGCAGTCGGCGATCACGTAGACCTCGGCAATCTCGGTGTCACCGGCTGCCGCCATCGCGGCAATCGCACCCGCCTCGGCGCAGGTGCCTTCGGGGTAGGCCGCGTTTTCCACGTTGCAGCCCACAAACACCGCGCCCGAGGTGCTGCGAAGCGCCGCCCCAACCTTGAAATGCGAATAGGGTGCATAGGCGTTTTCCCGCACCTTTGTTGCTGCGTCTCTCAGGCTCATGCGCCCCCTCCCAAACCATCGGACCGCCATGGTGCGAATTGACGCGCGCGAATGCAAGCGGAACCGGGCCAGGCGATGCCCAGTCGATTTGCAAGACGGCCGCGAAACTGGTACCCGACGGGCGCATCCTTCCGCTAGGGAAGGAATTGGTTTAACGCTAAACCATTCAGATCAGGGGCAATGCCATGAGCGACTCACCGAACCAGACACTCCGCCAGGCCGCCCTGTTCTACCACGAACACCCAAAGCCCGGAAAACTCGAGGTCCGCGCCACCAAACCGCTGGCCAATGGCCGCGATCTGGCCCGGGCCTATTCGCCCGGCGTGGCCGAGGCCTGCCTTGAAATCAAGGCTGATCCGGCCAATGCAGCGCGTTATACGGCACGTGGCAACCTGGTGGCGGTGGTGTCCAATGGCTCGGCCGTTTTGGGCCTTGGCAATATCGGCGCGCTGGCCTCGAAACCGGTGATGGAGGGCAAGGCGGTCCTGTTCAAGAAATTCGCCAATATCGACTGTTTCGACATCGAGCTGGACGAACCGGACCCCGAAAAGCTGGCTGACATCGTCTGCGCCATGGGCCCGACCTTTGGCGCGATCAACCTCGAAGACATCAAGGCGCCTGATTGTTTTATCGTTGAACGAATTTGTCGGGAGCGGATGAACATCCCAGTGTTTCACGATGATCAGCATGGCACCGCGATTGTCGTCGGCGCCGCCGCGACCAACGCTTTGCACGTGGCGGGTAAGTCTTTTGAGGACATAAAGATCGTCTCCACCGGCGGCGGGGCTGCGGGCATTGCCTGCCTCAACATGCTGGTCAAGCTTGGAGTGAAACGCGAAAAAATCTGGCTCTGCGACATCCACGGACTGGTCTATGAAGGCCGGGCCGAGGATATGAACCCGCAAAAGGCCGCCTTTGCCCAGGCCTCGGACAAGCGCACGCTGGACGATGTGATCGACGGCGCTGACCTCTTCCTCGGCCTCTCCGGCCCTGAGGTGCTGAAACCCGAGCATGTGGCCCGGATGGCCAAACGGCCCATCGTCTTCGCCCTGGCCAACCCCACGCCCGAGATCATGCCCGATCTGGCGCGCGAGGTGGTGCCCGATGCGATCATCGCCACCGGGCGCAGCGATTTTCCCAACCAGGTCAACAACGTGCTCTGCTTTCCCTTCATCTTCCGGGGGGCTTTGGACGTTGGCGCGACCACGATCAACGACGCCATGGAAATCGCTTGTGTCGAGGGCATCGCCGCGCTCGCCCGCGCCACCACCAGCGCCGAGGCTGCCGCCGCCTATCGCGGCGAGCAGCTGACCTTTGGCGCCGACTATCTGATCCCGAAACCGTTTGACCCGCGCCTTTCCGGCGTTGTGTCGACCGCCGTGGCCAAGGCGGCCATGGAGTCAGGCGTGGCCGAACGCCCGGTGCCCGACCTGCAAGCCTATAAGGAGCGGCTCGACGCCAGCGTCTATAAATCGGCCCTGCTGATGCGCCCGGTGTTCGAGGCCGCCGCCACGGCGTCGCGCCGCATCGTCTTTGCCGAAGGCGAAGATGAACGTGTGCTGCGCGCGTCCCAAGCGATCCTGGAAGAGACCACCGAAAAACCGATCCTGATCGGCCGCCCCGAGGTGATCGAGGCGCGCTGCGAACGGTATGGCCTGACCGTACGCCCCGTCCGTGACTTCGAGATCGTGAACCCGGAAAACGACCCGCGCTACCGCGACTATTGGGGCAGTTATCACCAGATCATGTGCCGCCGTGGCGTAACACCGGATTTGGCCCGGGCGATCATGCGCACCAACTCCACCGCCATCGGCGCCGTCATGGTGCATCGCGGCGAGGCCGACAGCCTGATCTGCGGCACGTTTGGTGAGTTTCGCTGGCATCTAAACTACGTCACGCAAGTGCTGGGGAACGATACCCGCCAACCGCATGGCGCCTTGTCGATGATGATCCTTGAAGATGGGCCGCTGTTTATCGCCGACACGCATGTCTGGTCCCTGCCCTCGCCCGAACAGCTGGCCAAGACCGCCATCGGCGCCGCCCGCCACGCCCGTCGCTTTGGCGTCGAGCCGCGCATCGCCTTCTGTTCGCAATCGCAATTCGGCAACCAGACCGAAGGCTCGGGCAAGCGCCTGCGCGACGCGATTGCCATCCTCGACGCGATGGAGACGGATTTCCAGTATGAGGGTGAGATGAACGTCGATGCCGCGCTCGATCCCGATCTGCGCGAACGCTTGCTGCCCGGCGGAAGGCTGACCGGTGCCGCCAATGTGCTGATCTTTGGCCATGCCGACGCCGCCTCGGCCAGCCGCAACATGCTCAAGATGAAGGCCGGCGGGCTCGAGGTCGGGCCGATCCTGATGGGCATGGGCAACCTCGCCCACGTCGTCACCCCCGGCATCACCGCCCGCGGCCTGCTGAACATGGCCGCCATCGCCGGTACGCCGGTGGCGTATTACGGCTGATCTGCCAACGCGCATTTGCAGATTTGCAAACCGGCAAAAGGTTTACTTTTCGCAGCATGGATACCAGTGGGTTTGCAAAAGTTTGCAAGCCCAAACCGCCCATTTCTGCAAATCCTCTGCGGTAATCTGTCCTGACTTGCGGTAACAGGCTTGCCCGCCTGCGCGCCGCTCGCCTATGCCAGCTTGCAAGACATCAAGAGGAGAGGGCCATGACCTATAAGGACGTCTATGAAAGCTGGAAAGCCGATCCCGAAGGCTTCTGGATGGCGCAGGCCGAGGCCATCGATTGGGATCGCAAGCCCAGCAAGGCGCTCTCCAGCCCGGGCGAGAACCTCTATGAATGGTTTGCCGACGGCATGGTCAACACCTGCTGGAACGCGGTAGACCGGCATGTTGAAGGCGGCCGCGGCGATCAGTTGGCGATCATCCATGACAGCCCGATCACCGGCACGATCCACAAGATCACCTATGCCGAACTACGCGATCGCGTGGCCTCACTCGCCGGGGCGCTCAAGGCCAAGGGTATCGAGAAAGGCGACCGGGTGATCATCTACATGCCGATGGTGCCCGAGGCTTTGGAGGCGATGCTGGCCTGCGTGCGTCTGGGCGCGATCCACTCGGTTGTCTTTGGCGGCTTTGCCTCAAACGAGTTGGCCGTGCGCATCGACGATGCCCAGCCCAAGGCAATCATTGCCGCCTCTTGCGGGCTCGAGCCGGGGCGCGTTGTGCATTACAAACCGCTGGTCGATGGCGCGATTGAACTGGCCGAACACAAGCCCGCCTTCACCGTGATCTTCCAGCGCGAACAAGAGGTCGCGGCGCTGAAGGATGGCTATGATTTTGACTGGCACGGGTTTCAGGCGAATACCGACCCCGCCGATTGTGTCCCGGTCGAGGGCAACCACCCCGCCTATATCCTTTACACCTCGGGCACCACCGGCGCGCCCAAGGGCGTCGTCCGCCACACCGCGGGCCACATGGTGGCGCTGAACTGGACGATGAAGGCGATCTACAATGTCGATCCGGGGGATGTGTTCTGGGCGGCGTCGGATGTCGGCTGGGTCGTCGGGCACAGCTATATCTGCTACGGCCCGCTGATCCACGGCAACACCACCATCGTGTTCGAAGGCAAGCCCGTCGGCACCCCCGATGCGGGCACCTTCTGGCGAGTGATTTCTGAGCACAATGTGCGCACATTCTTCACCGCCCCCACCGCCTTCCGCGCGGTGAAACGCGAAGACCCCAAAGGCGAGTTTGTCGCGAAATACGATCTGTCGAACCTGCGCGCGGTTTACCTGGCGGGCGAACGCGCCGATCCCGACACCATCGAATGGGCGCAAAAGGTGCTCGACAAGCCGATCTATGATCACTGGTGGCAGACCGAAACCGGCTGGACCATCGCCGGCATGCCCGCGGGGATCGAGGCGCTGCCGGTCAAGGTGGGCTCCCCCTCCGTGCCGATGCCAGGCTACGACGTGCAGATCCTCGACGAAGGCGGCAACCCGATGCCGGCCGGAGAACTGGGCGCCATCGCCGTCAAACTGCCACTGCCGCCGGGCACCCTGCCGACGCTGTGGAATGCCGAGGACCGGTTTCGCAAAAGCTATCTCACCACCTTCCCCGGCTATTACGAAACCGGTGATGCGGGCATCGTGGATGCGGACGGCTATCTTTATATCATGGCGCGCACCGATGACGTCATCAACGTCGCCGGCCACCGCCTGTCGACCGGCGGCATGGAAGAGGTGCTGGCCGCCCATCCCGACGTCGCCGAATGTGCGGTGATCGGCGTAACCGATCAGCTCAAGGGCCAGCTGCCCATGGGCTTTGTCTGCCTCACCACCGGCGTGAACCGTCCGCATGACGAGATCACCACCGAATGTGTCAAGCTGGTGCGCGAAAAGATCGGCCCGGTGGCGGCGTTCAAGCTCTGCACCGTGGTGGACCGGCTGCCCAAGACCCGCTCGGGCAAGATCCTGCG
>JASJCC010000142.1 GCA_030066175.1 Paracoccaceae bacterium
GGGCATATCGCGGCGGATGGGCGGCGGATCCGGGCCGAGGATGATCCATCGCTCGCCCGGGTGTTGCGCGCCGGGCTTTTCTGTTCGCATGCGCGGCTGACGCGGCGGGGGCAGGATTGGGTGATGTCCGGCGCGCCCACCGAAGGTGCGCTGGTGACGCTGGCCTACAAGGGCTGGCACCCGCCCGCGCCGGAAACCGGACCGCTGGCCGAGGTGCCGTTCAACTCCGAACGAAAACGCATGAGCATGCTCTTTGCCACCGACCAGGGCGCGTTGATCGTGACCAAAGGCGCGCCGGAACAGGTGCTGGAGCTGTGCAGCCATTTGCAAAACGGCGAGGAACCGCAGCCGCTGGACGAGGCTAAGGCCGCCGAGATCCGCGCGGCCTATGAGTCCATGGCCGCGGACGGCATGCGGGTCATTGCACTGGCGGAACGCCACCCTGATACGGTGGAAATCACCGAACATGACATGGTGTTCCTCGGGCTGGTCGGCCTGATCGATCCGCCGCGGGCCGAAGTCCGCGCCGCCGTCGCCTCGGCTCAAAGCGCCGGCATCCGCGTCATCATGATCACCGGTGACGGCGCGATCACCGCCCGCGCCATCGCCAAATCCGTCGGCCTGCCCGAGGCGCGCACCATCACCGGCGCCGAGTTGGAAGAGATCGACGATCCCACGCTCGAAGACATCCTGCGCGGCGACGTGATCTTTGCCCGCACCCGCCCCGCCGACAAGATGCGCATCGTCGCTGCCCTACAAGCCGACCGCCAAATCGTTGCCATGACCGGCGACGGCGTGAACGACGCGCCTGCGCTGAAACAAGCCGATATCGGCGTGGCCATGGGCATCCGCGGCACCGAGGTGGCGCGCGATTCCGCCGATCTGGTGCTGCTCGACGACAACTTTGCCACCATCGTCGGCGCCATTGGCGAGGGCCGGCGGCAGTTTGCCAACATCCGCAAATTCGTTCGCTACCTGCTGTCGTCGAACGCCGGCGAGGTAGTGGCGCTTGTGGTCAATATCGCCATCGGCGGCCCGCTCGTCTTTCTGGCCACACAGATCCTCTGGATGAACCTGGTGACCGATGGGGTCACCGCGGTGGCCTTGGGGTTGGAGCGGTCCGAGCCGGATCAAATGAACGACCCACCCCGCAAGAAGGACGATCCGATTCTCGGGATCGGCGGTGTGGCGATGATCTTCTGTTTTGGCCTTTATACCGGCACCGCCTGCCTCTGGATCTTTTTCGGCACCATGGATCAAGGCGTTGATCTGGCGCGCACGACCGCCTTTACCGCCATGGTCATCTTCGAAAAGGTCAGCGTTTTTGCCTTCCGGTCGCTACGTCTACCCTGCTGGCGGATCGGGTGGCTGTCGAACCCGCTGCTGCTTGCTGCATTGGCTGCAACCGTGTTGGCCCAAGTGGCCGCCGTCTACTGGCCACCCCTGCAAGTGCTCTTGCACACGGTGCCCATTGGCCTGGATCAATGGACGCAGATCGCGCTCTTGGCGTTGCCGCTCTTGATCCTGCCGGAACTGATAAAGTCCGTACTCTGGATCAAGCGCCGGGTTTGAGGCTGGGACAAAATCGCCTCTCACCAAAAGGTTGATCTAAATCATTCACCGCTGCTGCAGCTTCCCTAGGGTTAGGACACCCATCACAGTCCGGGAGAAGCTGGGATGAAGACACCGACCATCGTGAAACCCGACACCGCAAAGAGCGGTGCGAACATGACCGATTACGACGCCTTTCGCGCCGACTTTTCGTGGGACGACGCGCGCGCGCTGATCGACGGTTTGCCGGATGGCAAGCTCAATATCTGCCACGAGGCGATCGACCGCCACGTCGCCGCAGGGCACGGCGATCAGCTGGCCTTGCGCTGGATCGACAAGGCGGGCAATCGCACCGATTTCACCTATGCCGAGATGCAGCGCCAGACCAACAAGTTTGCCAACGTGCTGCGCGCGCGCGGCCTGCAAAAGGGCGACCGGGTCTATTCGCTACACGGGCGGGTGCCCGAGCTTTACATCGCTGCCCTTGGCACGATCAAAGCCGGCTGCGTCTTTTGCCCGCTGTTTTCCGCCTTCGGGCCCGAGCCCATCCATTCGCGACTGGAGATCGGTGGCGGCAACGCGGTGGTCACCTCCGCCCGGCTATACAAACGCAAGCTCAAGGGGTTGCGCGACCGCCTGCCCGCGCTGCGCGAGGTGTTCCTGACCGATGGGGAGGCTGAGGATTGTGTGCATCTGGCGCCGCTGATGGACGCGGCCTCGGATGCATTCGACATCGAACCGATGGACCCCGAGGAAACCGCGCTGTTGCACTTTACCTCGGGCACTACTGGCAAACCCAAAGGCGTCGTACACGTACATGCCGCCGTCGCCGCGCATCACACCACCGGGCGGCTCGCGCTCGATCTGCATCCCGGGGATACCTATTGGTGCACCGCCGACCCCGGCTGGGTCACCGGCACGTCCTACGGAATCATCGCGCCGCTGACCAACCGGGTCAGCATGATCATCGACGAGGCCGAATTTGACGTCGATCGCTGGTACGACACACTGGAACGCGAAAAGGTCAATGTCTGGTACACCGCGCCCACCGCGATCCGCATGCTGATGAAGGCCGGTGCGGGTGCGATGGAAGGCCACGACTTTTCCAACCTGCGTTTTATGGCCAGCGTGGGGGAACCGCTGAACCCCGAGGCCGTGGTCTGGGGCAATGAGAACTTCGGCATGCCGTTTCACGACAATTGGTGGCAGACCGAAACCGGCGGTATCATGATCGCAAACTACGCCTGCGCCGATGTCAAACCCGGGTCCATGGGCCGGCCGATGCCGGGGATTCAGGCGGGGGTTGTCGAGGTGACCGATGAGGGCGCGCATGAGCTGACCGAACCGCTGGCGATGGGCGAACTGGCCCTGCGCGCGGGCTGGCCGTCGATGATGCGCATGTATCTCAACCAGGAGGAACGCTATAACAAGTGCTTCTCCAACGGCTGGTACCTAACAGGCGATCAGGCGATGCGCGATTCCGACGGCTATTTCTGGTTTGTCGGGCGCAGCGATGACCTGATCAAAAGCGCCGGCCACCTGATCGGCCCGTTCGAGGTGGAAAGCGCCTTGATGGAGCATGCCGCTGTGGCCGAAGCCGGCGTGATCGGCGTGCCCGAGGAAACCGCCGGTGAGATCGTCAAGGCTTTCGTCGCGCTGAAGCCCGGCAATGAGCCATCAGACGATCTGCTGCTCGACCTCATGGGCCACGCGCGGAAAAAGCTGGGGCCGGCCGTCGCGCCCAAAAGCATCGAATTCCGCACCAACCTGCCGAAAACCCGGTCGGGCAAGATCATGCGCCGCCTGCTCAAGGCGCGCGAACTGGGCCTGCCCGAAGGCGATATCTCAACCCTGGAAAGCGATGAGTCATGACAGTCACGCATGTGAAACCCCGCCTCGACCACGACCATGTCCGCGCCTTGCTGCGGGAAATGATCCGCATCCGCCGGTTCGAGGACAAATGCGCCGAGCTTTACACCCAGCAAAAGATCCGCGGCTTTCTGCATCTTTATGACGGGGAAGAGGCGATTGCCGCCGGGATCATCCCGCTGCTGACCACCGAAGATCGCGTCGTGGCCACCTACCGCGAACACGGCCACGCGCTGGCCCGTGGCGTGCCGATGGGCAGCGTGCTGGCCGAGATGTATGGCAAGGCCCAAGGCTGCGCCGGTGGGCGCGGCGGGTCGATGCATCTTTTCAGCAAGGACCACAACTTCTACGGCGGTAACGCCATCGTGGGGGGTGGTTTACCGATGGCTGCGGGGCTGGGCCTCGCTGACCGGATGATCGACAGCGACGCCGTTACGGTCTGCTTTTTCGGCGAAGGGGCCGTGGCAGAGGGCGAGTTCCACGAAAGCCTGAACCTCGCAGCACTTTGGAACCTGCCGGTGCTTTTTGTCTGCGAAAACAACGGATATGCGATGGGTTCCGCCATCGCGCGCACCGAATCCGAGGTCGAGATTGCCACCAAGGCACGCAGCTATGGCATCACCTCGGAACAGGTGGACGGGATGGACGTGGTCGCGGTCGAAGCCGCCGCGCGCAAGGCGCTGAAGGCCATCGCCGATACCGGCGCGCCGCAGTTTCTGGAGTGCAACACCTATCGTTTCCGCGCCCATTCCATGTTCGACGCGCAGCTCTATCGCGAAAAATCCGAGATTGCCGAATGGCGCGAAAAGGGGCCGATCGTACGCTTCCAGGGCTGGCTTGAGGAAAACGGCTTGCTGCATGCCGACGAAATCGCCGCTCTTACCACCGAGATCGATGCCGAGATCGCCGAGGCCGTCGCATTTGCCGAGGCCGGCACGGATGAGCCTTTGGAGACGCTGACCCACTTTGTCGTGGCGCCGGAACGGCCCGATCCACCGGCCAAGGTGGACCCGGGCAAACCGGTGCAAACCACCTATCGCGAGGCGATCAAGGCCGGCATCGTCGATGCGATGACCCGCGACGACCGGGTGTTTCTGATGGGCGAGGACGTGGGCGCCTACGGTGGCTGTTACGCCGTCAGCAAGGGGCTGATGGACCAGTTCGGCGCCGACCGCATCCGCGACACGCCACTCTCGGAATCGGGCTTTACCGGGGCGGGCATCGGCGCTGCAATGGCCGGGATGCGCCCGATTGTCGAGGTGATGACCGTCAACTTTTCCCTGCTGGCGCTCGATCAGATCATGAACACCGCCGCCACCTTCCGACACATGTCGAACAACCAGTTCGGCGTCCCGGTAGTGATCCGCATGGCCACCGGCGCGGGCAAACAGCTAGCCGCGCAGCATTCCCACAGCCTTGAGGGCTGGTACGGCCACATCCCCGGCCTGCGCGTGCTCACCCCGGCAACGATGGAGGACGCGCGCGGCATGCTCTGGACCGCGCTCGAAGATCCCGACCCGGTGCTGATCTTCGAAAACGTGATGCTCTATAACCGCACCGGTGAGCTGGGTGAAAACGCCGGCCCCGTCGACATCGACAAGGCCGCGATCCGGCGTCCGGGCACCGATCTGACGCTGATCACCTATGGCGGGTCTTTGTTCAAAACTTTGGACGCGGCTGAGCAATTGGCCGGCGCGGGCATTTCTGCCGAGGTCATCGACCTGCGCACGTTAAGACCGCTTGATATGCCGACGATCCTCGAATCGGTCAGCCGCACCCGCCGGGCGCTGATCGTCGACGAAGGCTGGCGCACCGGCAGCATAGCTGCCGAGATCGGCATGCAAATCGCCGAAGACGCGTTCTTTGAGCTGGACGCCCCGCCCGCCCGAGTCTGCAGCGAAGAGGTGCCGATCCCCTATGCGCAACACCTTGAACAGGCAGCGATTCCGCAGGTCCCCAAGATCGTGGCGGCGGCGCAAAAGCTGATGCAGGTGACGGCATGAGCCTCTTTCTGATGCCCTCGCTCGGGGCCGATATGGAGGCGGGCACGCTGGTCGAACAGACCATGAAGCCCGGCGACGAAGTGAAACGCGGCGACGTGATCGGCGCGGTCGAAACCCAGAAAGGTGTGATCGAGATCGAGGTGTTCGAGGATGGTATCCTCGACAGCTGGCTGGTCGAGATTGGCCAGACCGTGCCCGTCGGCGCGCCCATGGCGCAGATCCTGAAGCCCGGCGAAACCGCCGCCCCTGCCCCTGCGGCGCCCGCGCCGGCACCGGAGCCTGAACCTGTCCCCGAGCCTGTTGTCGCAGCACCAACACCGGCCGCCCCACCACCTCCGGCCCCCGCGCCGGCCACAAAAGCCGAACCCGGCACGCGCGCGCGGATCACCCCGGCGGCGCGGCGTTTGGCGGCGGAAAAGGGCATCGACCTCAGCCAGTTGCCGCACGATCCGAACCACGTGATCGGACGGGCGGAGGTGACGGCGATGGCGGACGGTGTGGCGGTGCCTGTTGCAGCGCCCACCCCCAAACCTTCGGCGGAAAGCGACATGCGCTCGGCCATTGCAGCGGCCATGTCACGCTCCAAACGCGAGATTCCGCATTACTACCTTTCTCAGACGCTCGACTTGACGGCGGTGGATGCGTTCCTGAAGAGCGCCAATGCCGACCGCGCACCGGATGATCGTCTGCTGCACGGCGCGATCTATGGCAGGGCCGTGGCCAAGGCGCTGAAGAAATACCCCGAGTTCAATGGCCACAACGTCGACGGTCAGTTCACCCCGAACCCGTCGGTGCACCTGGGGGTGGCGATCAACATCCGTAGCGTCGGGCTGGTCGCGCCTGCTCTCTTTGACGCGCAGGACCAGAGCCTGGATGACCTGATGGCCGCGCTGCGCGATCTTGTGGGGCGGGTCCGCGAAGGCCGGTTCCGCGCGCGTGAATTGTCGGATGCCACGATCACGCTCTCGAGCTTGGGCGACCGCGGGGTCGATCAACTCTATGGCGTGATCTACCCGCCGCAGGTGGCGATCATCGGGATCGGGACGCCGCGGCTGCAGCCGGTGGTGCAGGATGGCGCCGTGACCGCGCGCCTCGCCACAACTTTGACGCTGTCCGCCGACCACCGGGTCAGCGACGGCCATCGCGGCGCGCTGTTCCTGCGCGCCATCGACAAGAACCTACAGAAACCGGAGGCATTATGACCCAAGACTCTTTCGAAACCGCCCTTGCCGAAGAGCTGCACCGCATCGCCCCGGATATCGAGCTGGACGATGTCGATATGTCGGCTGATCTGCGTGAGGAATTCGACATCGATTCGATGGATTTCCTGAACCTCGTCACCGCACTGGGCAAACGCTTTGGCCTTGAGATGCCCGAGGCGGATTATGCCCAGATGGACAGTTTTGACGCGCTGGCGGGATATCTGCGGGCGAAATCGGGTTAACGGCGCACAAAAAAAGGCGGCCTGTTGGGGCCGCCTTTCTGGTGGATCGCCTGAGGACTTAGCCCTTCATCGAGTCCCAAAAATTCTTGACGGAGCTGAAAAAGCTCTTGGATTCCGGGTTGTTATCCTCGCTCAGGTCCTCAAACTCGCGCAGCAGTTCCTTTTGCCGCGCGGTCAGGTTGACCGGTGTTTCCACCGCAAGTTCGATGAACATGTCCCCGTGGCCGCCGCCGCGCAGGGCGGGCATGCCTTTGCCGCGCAAGCGCATCTGGCGGCCCGACTGGCTGCCTGAGGGGATTTTCACCCGCGACCGGCCGCCATCGATGGTCGGCACTTCGATATCGCCACCCAAGGCCGCCGCGGCCATGGAGACCGGCACGCGGCAGTGCAGCTCGGTGCTTTCCCGTTCAAAGATCTTGTGCGGCGTGACATCTATAAAGATGTAGAGGTCACCCGGAGGCCCGCCGCGCATGCCGGCTTCGCCCTCACCGGCCAGGCGGATACGGGTGCCGGTTTCCACGCCGGCCGGGATGTTGACCGACAGCGCGCGTTCCTTTTGCACCCGGCCATTGCCACCACACCCGGTGCACGGGTTCTGGATGATTTGCCCGAGGCCCGAGCAGGTCGGGCAGGTACGTTCGACTGTGAAAAACCCTTGCGTCGCGCGGACCTTGCCCATGCCGGAACAGGTTGGGCAGGTCGTGGGTTCGGCCCCGCCTTCAGCCCCCGAGCCGCTGCATTTCTCACATTGCACCGAGGTGGGCACGTTGATGGTTTTCTGCAGGCCGCCATAGGCCTCTTCCAGCGTGACACGCAGGTTGTAGCGCAGGTCCGATCCGCGCGCGGCCCGTTGGCGTCCGCCACCGCGGCCACCACCCATGAAATCGCCAAAGAGGTCATCAAACACATCCGAAAACGCGCTGGCGAAATCGGCGTTGCCGCCCATACCGCCGGGCCGACCGCCACCGCCCATGCCGCCTTCGAACGCCGCATGACCAAAGCGGTCATACGCCGCCTTTTTCTCGGCGTCCTTCAGAACCTCATAGGCTTCGTTGGCCTCTTTGAACTGCGCCTCGGCATCCGGGTTGTCGGCGTTGCGGTCGGGGTGCAGCTCTTTGGCCTTGCCGCGATAGGCCTTCTTGATCTCGTCGGCCGAAGCGCCCTTGGACAGGCCGAGCACGTCGTAATAGTCACGCTTGGACATTCACGTCCTCCTTTCCGCGAAACGCCCGGGGCCGGCCCGGTGTCCGGACCGGCCCCTGATTGGTTCCGCGTGCCTGACCTCAGGCCCGCTTGTTGTCGTCGAGATCCTCGAAGTCGGCGTCGACAATGTCGTCATCTTCGCCGCGCGGCGCATCGGCCGGCTCGGCCTCGTCGCTGCCTTCGGCCTCTTCGGCTTGGGCTTTGTAGATCGCCTCACCCAGACGCATGGCCGCTTCGGTCACGTTCTGGATGCCAGACTTGATTTTGTCGGCGCTGGCGTCTTCCTTCTCCAGATCGTCCTTGAGCGACGCAACCGCCAGTTCGATGGCCTCGACCGTCGAGGGATCGACCTTGTCGCCATGCTCTTCGATCGACTTCTCGGTCGAGTGGATCAGGCTTTCGGCCTGGTTGCGCGACTCGATCAGTTCGCGGCGCTCCTTGTCGGCCTCGGCGTTGTCCTCGGCCTCTTGCACCATCTTTTCGATGTCTTCGTCCGACAGACCACCCGATGCCTGGATGGTGATCTTCTGCTCTTTGTTGGTGCCCTTGTCCTTGGCGCTGACCGACACTATGCCGTTGGCGTCGATGTCGAACGTCACCTCGATCTGCGGCATGCCGCGCGGCGCGGGCGGGATTTCTTCAAGGTTGAACTGGCCCAGCATCTTGTTGTCCGCGGCCATTTCACGCTCACCCTGAAACACCCGGATCGTCACGGCGTTCTGGTTGTCCTCGGCGGTCGAGAAGACCTGAGATTTCTTGGTCGGGATCGTGGTGTTGCGGTCGATCAGTCGGGTGAAGACACCGCCCAGCGTCTCGATGCCCAGCGACAGCGGCGTCACGTCGAGCAGGACCACATCCTTGACGTCGCCCTGCAGAACGCCAGCCTGAATGGCGGCGCCCATGGCGACGACTTCATCGGGGTTCACACCCTTGTGCGGCTCTTTGCCAAAGAACTTGGTCACCTCTTCGACGACCTTGGGCATCCGGGTCATCCCGCCGACCAACACAACCTCGTCGATGTCACCGGTCGAGAGACCGGCATCTTTCAGCGCGGCCTGGCACGGCTTCATCGAGCCTTTGATCAGGTCACCCACCAAGCTCTCCAGCTTGGCGCGGGTCAGCTTCATCACCAGGTGCAACGGCTGGCCGTTGGCACCCATCGAGATGAACGGCTGGTTGATTTCGGTCTGGGACGAGCTCGACAGCTCGATCTTGGCCTTTTCGGCCGCTTCCTTCAGGCGCTGCAGGGCCATCTTGTCCTGCGTCAGGTCCACCTGGTTCTCTTTCTTGAATTCGTCGGCCAGGTAGTTGACGATCCGCATGTCGAAGTCTTCACCACCCAGGAACGTGTCGCCGTTGGTGGATTTCACCTCGAAAAGGCCATCGTCGATTTCCAGGATGGTGACGTCGAAAGTACCACCGCCAAGGTCATAGACCGCGATGGTTTTGCTTTCCTTCTTGTCGAGCCCGTAGGCCAGCGCGGCAGCTGTCGGTTCGTTGATGATCCGCAGGACTTCGAGGCCGGCGATCTTGCCGGCGTCCTTGGTGGCCTGGCGCTGTGCGTCGTTGAAATAGGCAGGCACGGTGATGACGGCCTGATCCACCTCTTCGCCAAGGTAGGATTCGGCGGTCTCTTTCATCTTTTGCAGGATGAAGGCCGAGATCTGGCTGGGCGAGAATTTGTCACCCTTGGCTTCAACCCATGCGTCGCCATTGCCGCCATCGATGACGATGAACGGCATGTTCTTGCGGTCTTTCTGCAAGTTGGAGTCGTCGTTGCGGCGGCCGATCAGGCGCTTGACGCCGAAAATGGTGTTTTCCGGGTTGGTGACGGCCTGGCGTTTCGCCGGCTGTCCCACAAGGCGTTCATCATCGGTGAACGCGACAATCGAGGGCGTCGTACGCGCCCCTTCGGAGTTTTCGATAACGCGGGGTTGCGAGCCGTCCATGATGGCGACGCAGCTGTTGGTGGTGCCGAGGTCGATACCGATCACTTTACCCATTGTTCGATCCCTTCTTTCTTCAAGGCGATAGCTCGAGGCATATGGACCCGTTTTGGCATCCCGCCCCGGTAGGTTTGCAAATGGTGCCGGACAGACCCCTGTCCAGCGCATTCTGGGGGTATATAAGGAGGGTCCCAAGGCCCTGCAAGCGCCGGGTTGAGTTGATTTGATGCGAAAAGAGGCACGCCGTGCAGATGATCGAACAACGCGGCTTCCGCATCTATCCGGGCCTGTTGGACCGCGCAGCACAGGAATCGCTGGTGTTGCGGCTGCGTGAGGTGGTGGCTTTGGCGCCGCTGGTGCAGCCGGTCACACCGCGGGGCAAGCCGATGTCAGTACGGATGAGCGCCGCGGGGCGGTTCGGCTGGATCAGCGACCGGCGCGGCTATCGTTATTCCGAAACCCACCCGGACGGGCAACGCTGGCCGGCGATTCCCTCTGAAGTCCTGGC
>JASJCC010000029.1 GCA_030066175.1 Paracoccaceae bacterium
CTCGAACGCCTTGAACATGATCTCGGGTTTGTGGTTCCGGATCGCGCCCGACACGATCTCATAGCCGTTGCAGGCCAGATCGTACTGGTAGCCCAACACGCTCAGCGGATCGCCGTCCAGCGCCTCGACCCCGCCTTGCGGCATCGAAAACGGGTTGTGACTGAAATCGATGGCCCCGGTTTCGTCGTCGGCCTCGTACATGGGGAAATCCACGACCCAGGCAAAGGCAAAGCGGTTCTTGTCGGTCAGCCCCATTTCCTCGCCGATCACGTCCCGCGCCTTGGCGGCGACCCGTTCAAAGCTGTGCGGCTTGCCACCCAGGAAGAACGCCGCATCACCCACACCCAGGTGCAGCTCTTTGCGGATCGCCTCGGTGCGTTCCGGGCCGATGTTCTTGGCGAGCGGACCGGCCGCCTCCATCCCCTGACCCTGATCGCGCCAGAAGATATAGCCCATTCCCGGCAGCCCCTCTTTCTGGGCAAAGGCGTTCATCCGGTCACAGAACTTGCGTGAACCGCCATGCGGGGCCGGGATGGCGCGGATCTCGTTGCCTTCATGCTCCAGCAGCTTGGCAAAGATCGCAAAGCCCGAGCCGCGGAAATGCTCGGACACATCGTGCATCTTGATCGGGTTGCGCAGGTCGGGTTTGTCGGTGCCGTACCAGAGCGCCGCGTCCTTGTAGGAAATCTGCTTCCACGACTGGTCGACCTCGCGGCCATTTCCGAACTCTTCGAACACGCCCTGGATCACCGGCTGGATCGTGTCGAACACGTCCTGCTGGGTGACAAACGACATCTCCATGTCGAGCTGGTAGAAATCGGTGGGCGAGCGGTCTGCCCGCGGGTCTTCGTCGCGGAAACAGGGTGCGATCTGGAAATACTTGTCGAAGCCCGAGACCATGATCAGCTGTTTGAACTGCTGCGGCGCCTGCGGCAGGGCATAAAACTTGCCCGGATGCAGGCGCGAGGGCACCAGGAAATCGCGCGCCCCCTCGGGCGAGGACGCAGTGATGATCGGCGTCTGGTACTCGCGAAAGCCGCTGTCCCACATCCGTCGGCGGATGCTTGCCACCACGTCCGACCGCAGGGTCATGTTGTGCTGCATCGCCTCGCGCCGCAGGTCGAGATAGCGATAGCGCAGGCGGGTTTCCTCGGGGTATTCCTGATCGCCGAACACCATCAGCGGCAGCTCATCAGCGGCGCCCAGCACCTCCATGTCGCGGATGAACACCTCGATCTCGCCGGTATGCAGCTTGGGGTTGATCAGGCTCTGGTCCCGCGCCTTCACCTCGCCATCGATGCGGATACACCATTCGCTGCGCACGTTTTCAACCTCGGCAAAGACCGGGCTGTCGGGATCGCAGAGCACCTGCGTCATGCCGTAATGGTCGCGCAGGTCGATGAACAGCACCCCGCCATGGTCGCGGATGCGATGCACCCAGCCCGACAGGCGCACGGTCTCGCCCACATTGGCTTTGGTCAGGTCGGCGCAGGAATGGCTGCGATAGGCGTGCATGTCGGGTGCCCCTTGCGGTCGCGGAATTGATCAGCCGCCGATACACCCGCGATGGCCTTGGAAGTCAAGTCAAGCAAACCGCGATTTGGAGGGAATCAGCCCTTCTGTTAGGTTTTTCAATGAAAAGGCGTTTTGAACATGTGGTCACAGGTGGGAGGTGACGATGTGGGAACAGATGCTCGACCGCTTGTTGCGGCAGCTGATTGTCATGGGCCGGCTCGATGTGACCTGGCCGGATGGACGGCGGCAAAGCTATGGGCCGGGGGGCCAAGTTGAAGCCGCAATTACCCTGACCGATGAAACGGCCTTGCGGCCCTTGTGCCTGCGGCCCGTGTTGGCGCTGGGTGAGGCCTATATGGACGGCACGCTGGTGGTCGAAGACGACCGGCTTTACGAGCTTCTGACGCTCTTGGTGCGCAACCAGAACGCGGGTGGCATGCCCGGCTGGCATGACCTCGTTTACCGCTTCCGCAACGCGATCCGCGGCTTTGTCCTGCGCAACGATCCGCGCACCTCGCGGCGCAACGTGGCGCATCACTATGACCTGTCGGATGATCTTTACCGGCTCTTTCTCGACGACGACATGCAGTATAGCTGCGCCTATTTCGCACGGCCCGACATGACGCTGGAAGAGGCGCAGGGCGCCAAAAAGGCGCATATCGCCGGCAAGCTGCTGTTGGAGCCCGATCAACACGTGCTGGATATCGGCTGCGGCTGGGGTGGCATGGCGCTGACCCTGGCGCGCGATTACGGCGCGCGCGTCACCGGCGTGACCCTGTCGGAAAACCAGCTGGCCACCGCGCGCGCACGGGCCGAGGCGGCAGGGCTGTCGGACCGCATCGAATTCCGCCTGCTGGATTATCGCAAGCTGGACGAACGCTTTGACCGCATCGTCAGCGTCGGCATGCTGGAACATGTGGGCCTGCCGCATTTCCGCGAGTATTTCGGCAAGGTGCATGATTTGCTCAGCGATGACGGCGTCGCGCTGATCCACACCATCGGCCGCACCGTCCCACCCTCGCCAACCAGCCCGTGGATGGACAAATACATCTTTCCTGGCGGCTATATCCCGTCGCTCTCAGACCTCGCCCCGGCGATTGAGCGCAACGATCTCTGGATGGCCGATATCGAGGTTTGGCGCGGTCATTACGGCCCAACGCTGAACCACTGGCGCCGACGGTTCGACGCACAGATCGACCGCATCCGCGAGATGTATGACGACCGCTTCATCCGCATGTTCCGCTTTTACCTGATCGCCAGCGAAATGGCGTTTGAGGAACAGGGCCAAGCGGTGTTCCACTTCCAATTGTCGCGCCGCCAGCACGTAGTGCCGGCCACCCGCAACTACCTTTACGCGGCGACAGAGTCCGACATGCTGCGCGCCGCGGAGTAGGTCGCAGTCCCACCGCTCAGGTCGGTATGCAAGAGATCGGGCGTCAGCGCGTCTAGCTGCGCAACGGTGCCTGGGAACGTCCGATCCTGCGCGGCCAGACCCGGGAAGGCGACCGTGGCAATGCCCGCATTCAGCGCAGCTTGCGCGCTTTCCGGTGTGTCCTCAATCGCCAGCACCTGATTGGGTTTCAGGTCGAGATAGCTGAGCGCCGTCTCATAGGCTTCGGGATCGGGCTTGGGCCGCTTCACAATCGACCGGTCCAGGATCACGTCGAAATCGCCGGCACAAATGTCACGCGCCAGCCCGCCCAGCACCAGCCCTAAGGTCTGCGGGCCGGTGGTGGTGACAAAGCCGATCTTCACCCCCAAACCACGCGCCTGATCGATCAGCCGGGTCACGCCCGGGCGCGCGGTCAGCCCGTTTTGCAGCGCCATCCGCTCAAAATGTTTGACCTTCAGCGCATGCAGCGCCTGCGCGTCGACCTGTGCGCCTTGCGCCTTGGCATAGGCGTCGATCCGCTCTGCCCCGCCGGGCATATGCAACATCGACAGGTACTCACCCGCATCCCATCGCCAGTCGAGCCCCACCTCTGCGAAAGCCGCATTAAAGGCCTGGCGCTGCAACTCACTCGACTCGGTGATCGTGCCGACCGAGCCAAAGAGAATGGCGGATGGATACATGCTGACGTCCCCTCTGTTTGACCGATTAAACGGACGAAACAGGGGATTGGTTCAAAATCAGCTGGGGATAAGCAGCGAAAACTGGCAGGTCGAGCCGCCATTTCCGGCGCAGTGGGTTTCGCGGCAGATCGCGGCGGGATGCACCAGACGGCGATAGAGCGTCTCAAAAACCGCTGCATGCCAATGACATAGCGGTGCCGCACTGCGTTCGCCGCGGACAATCGGGTTGTCGTGGATCACGAAATCCCACGGCGACAGCGCCTCAAACCGACCCGAACCGGCAAAGGTCCAGGCATTGCGCGCAATCGCCTGGCTCAGCAGCCGCGCGGCAAGCGGCGCGGGCAGGGCACGCAACACAACCTGCGCTAAACGCGGGATGCGATGCGCCAGGATATATTCCGCCGTGCCGCGCCCGGCCTGCGCGGCAATGCCCGCCGCCCGCTCTGGCCACAGCGCGCGCAGCTGCTGATGCAGCCGCGCGGCGGGGCCTTCGGGGATCATGTGGTCGCCCGAGGGCACATGCACATGCGCCCGGTCCATTAAATCGCGTAACGCATCAGGCCCCAACTGCGCCTCGACCACCGGCAGCATCTGCAGGATGGCGTTCGGGCCAATCCGGCCCTCCACCGTCATGCCTGCCGCGTCGAGCATCTCAGGCGTCTTCCATCTGCTGGTCGCCGCCGCCGCAGACACGCACCTCGGCGCCGTTCGGCATCTTCAGCCCCTTGCGCTCCTCAGCCCGCTCTTTCATCTGCGTCTTCACCGCCTCGCGGCGTGCAGCAGCCCGTGCGGCCCGGTCCGCCGCGGCCTCCCAATCCTCCAACTGCGCCTCGGCCAATTGCCGGGTTTCGTCAAAGTGGAAATCGACCGACCCCTTGGTCTGCGGCCCCCAATAGCCCGCTTTGCCCAGATCATAGAAGGTCCGCGCAAACCCGGCCTTGGCAAAGGCCTTGAGGCAACCCAGCAGATATTTCCGCCGGTACCCCGACCCGCGCCACGGATAGTGGAACAGCGCCTTGCGCATGTAGAAGCGCCGGTAATTCTTCATCACCCCGTCGAGCAATTCGCCCCGCTCCATCTGCGCCGGCTTCATGATCGGGGTGACAAAGTTGTACTTCGAGAAGTCAAACACCTCGACCTGGTCCTTCAGCTCCTGGAACAGCGGCGTGAACGGCCAGGGCGTATACATTGCCCAATTGGCCAGATCCGGCTGCCAATCCCACGCCATCTGGAACGTCTCTTCCAACGTCTCCGGCGTCTCGTTGTCGAGACCAACGATAAACTGCGCCTCGGTGAAGATGTCGGCCTCGCGCAAAAGCCGGATCGCGGTCTTATTTTCCTCGACCTTGGTTTCCTTGTTGAACTGATCGAGCTTCATCTGCGCCGCCGCCTCGGTGCCCAAAGACACATGGACCAGCCCGGCCTCGCGGTAGAATTTCAGCAACTCGCGGTCGCGATAGATGTCGGTCACGCGGGTGTTGATGCCCCATTGCACCTTTTCCGGCAGGCCGCGATCGATCAGCTCCTGGCAGAACTGGATGAACTTCTTGCGGTTGATGGTGGGCTCCTCGTCGGCGAGGATAAAGAACCCGACGCCGTGGTTTTCCACCAGATCCTCGATCTCATCCACCACCTTGATCGGATCGCGCACCCGGTAGTCGCGCCAGAATTTCCACTGCGAACAGAACGAACAGGTGAACGGGCAGCCGCGCGCCATGTTGGGGATCGCAACCTTGCGGTTCAGCGGGATGTAGATGTAATTGTCCCATTCCAGGATCGACCAGTCGGGTGTGATGCCGTCGAGGTCCTTGACGGTGCTTGCCGCCGGGGTCGCGCGGATCTCGTCCCCATCGATAAAGGCCAGACCGTGGATCGTGTGACGCTCCGCCGGATAGCGCCCGTCGCGGATCGCCTCCATCAGGTTGACGCAGATCTCTTCACCTTCGCCGCGCACAATCACGTCGACCCAGGGCGCCTCGGACAGCACCTGTTTGTACATGAAGGTCGCGTGTACACCGCCCAGCACACCCACAGCGTTCGGCGCGCGATCCTTGGCGATGCGCAGCACCTCCTCGGCGCGGTAAATCGATGGGGTGATCGCGGTGACACCCACCACGTCGGGCTGCAAAGCCTCGATCCGGTCGGCCAGATCAGGATCGGTGATGTCATGCGTCATCGCGTCGATGAAGTGAATATCGTCAAACCCCGCCTTGCGCAGCGACCCGGTCAGATACGCCACCCAAGCCGGCGGCCAAGACCCCGCAATCTCCGCCCCGCCAGACCGATAGTTCGGATGCACAAACAGAATACGCATGAGTCGACTCCCCTCGCTTTGCAAGCAAAGTTGACAGATTAAGTGTCAACTTAAATTGACACAGATCAATTTACACTGTGTGCAGACCGGGAATCGGCGAATTCCGGTCAAACGACCGATGGGGCTTGAACGTCGCTTGCGCATGTCTATAACCCGCAACAATTTGCGCCCCACAGCCCTGCGGGCGCACCGCTGCCCTGCCGCCTGACGAGGTTTCACCATGCCCAAACGCACCGATATCAAATCGATCATGATCATCGGCGCCGGGCCTATCGTGATCGGGCAGGCCTGTGAGTTTGACTACTCCGGCGCCCAGGCGTGCAAGGCTTTGCGGGAAGAGGGCTATCGGGTCGTCTTGGTGAACTCGAACCCGGCCACCATCATGACCGACCCGGAGCTCGCCGACGCCACCTATATCGAGCCGATCACCCCCGAGGTCGTTGCCAGGATCATCGAAAAGGAACGCCCCGACGCGCTGCTGCCCACCATGGGTGGGCAGACCGGCCTCAACACCTCGCTGGCGCTTGAGGAAATGGGCGTGCTGGATCAATTCGGCGTCGAGATGATCGGTGCCAAGCGCGACGCCATCGAGATGGCCGAAGACCGCAAGCTCTTTCGTGAGGCGATGGACCGGATTGGTCTGGAAAACCCCAAAGCAACGATTGTGACCGCGCCCAAGGGTGCAGACGGTAAACATGATCTAGACGCCGGCGTGGCCGAGGCGCTGGACGCGCTTGACGAGATCGGCCTGCCCGCCATCATCCGCCCGGCCTTTACCCTCGGTGGGACCGGCGGCGGCGTGGCCTATAACCGCGAAGACTACATCCATTTCTGCCGCTCGGGCATGGATGCGTCACCCGTGGGGCAGATCCTGGTCGATGAAAGTCTGCTCGGCTGGAAGGAATACGAAATGGAGGTGGTCCGCGACAAGGCGGACAACGCGATCATCGTCTGCTCCATTGAAAACGTCGACCCAATGGGCGTGCATACCGGCGACTCGATCACCGTCGCCCCGGCGCTGACCCTGACCGACAAGGAATACCAGATCATGCGCAACGGCAGCATCGCCGTACTGCGCGAGATCGGCGTCGAAACCGGCGGGTCGAACGTGCAATGGGCGGTGAACCCGGAAAACGGCCGCATGGTGGTGATCGAGATGAACCCGCGGGTGTCGCGCTCCTCGGCTCTGGCGTCCAAGGCCACCGGCTTTCCCATCGCCAAGATCGCGGCGAAGCTCGCTGTGGGCTACACGCTGGATGAGCTCGACAACGACATCACCAAGGTCACACCGGCCAGCTTTGAGCCGACCATCGACTATGTGGTCACCAAGATCCCCAAATTCGCCTTCGAGAAATTCCCGGGATCCGAGCCTTATCTCACCACGGCAATGAAATCGGTGGGTGAAGCCATGGCCATCGGCCGCACCATCCACGAGTCGCTGCAAAAGGCGCTGGCGTCGATGGAGTCCGGCCTCACCGGGTTTGACGAGATCGACATTCCCGGTGTGGAAACACCTGCCCCGGTCTCGACCCGGGGCCTCGCGGGGAATGAGGCCCCGGATCAAGTCCGGGGCGCGATGTCTTCGGACACCCGGGCCGCTTTGACCAAAGCGCTGGGCCAGCAGACCCCGAACCGCATGCGCACCATCGCCCAAGCCATGCGCGAGGGCCTCAGCGACGACGACATCTACGCCGTCACCATGTTCGACCCGTGGTTCCTGGCCCGCATCCGCGAAATCGTCGAGGCCGAGGCGCAGGTCAAAGCCGACGGCCTGCCGGTGACCGAAGAGGGCCTGCGCGCGCTCAAGATGCTCGGCTTCACCGATGCCCGCCTTGCCAAGCTGACAGGCCGCGACGAAGGCCAGGTCCGCCGCGCCCGCCACAATCTCGGCGTCACCGCGGTCTTCAAGCGCATCGACACCTGCGCGGCCGAGTTCGAGGCGCAGACCCCTTACATGTACTCCACCTACGAAACCCCGATGATGGGGGAGGTGGAATGCGAAGCCCGCCCGAGTGACCGCAAGAAGGTGGTCATCCTCGGCGGCGGCCCGAACCGCATCGGCCAGGGGATCGAGTTTGACTATTGCTGCTGTCACGCCTGCTTTGCTCTGACCGACGCGGGCTTTGAGACCATCATGGTCAACTGCAACCCCGAGACCGTCAGCACCGATTACGACACCTCCGACCGGCTCTATTTTGAACCGCTGACCTTCGAGCACGTGATGGAGATCCTGCGGGTCGAGCAGGAAAACGGCACCCTGCACGGGGTGATTGTCCAATTCGGCGGCCAAACACCTTTGAAACTTGCCAACGCGCTAGAGGCGGAAGGAATTCCCATTCTCGGGACGACCCCGGACGCCATCGACCTTGCCGAAGACCGTGAGCGTTTCCAGGCCCTGGTCAACCAACTCGGTCTCAAACAGCCCAAAAACGGCATCGCCAGCACCGACGCGCAAGCCCTCGCCATCGCCGACGACATCGGATTCCCGCTCGTCATCCGCCCCTCTTACGTGCTGGGCGGCCGCGCGATGGAGATCGTCCGCGATATGGCCTCGCTCGAGCGCTACATCAACGAGGCGGTGGTGGTTTCAGGTGACAGCCCCGTGCTGCTCGACAGCTACCTCTCGGGTGCCGTGGAGCTTGACGTCGATGCGCTTTGTGATGGCGAGCAGGTCCACGTCTCCGGCATCATGCAGCATATCGAAGAGGCCGGCGTGCATTCCGGCGACTCCGCCTGCTCCCTGCCGCCCTATTCGCTGACCAAGGACACCCTGGCCGAGATCGAACGCCAGACCGAGGCCCTGGCCCGCGCGCTGGGCGTGGTCGGCCTGATGAACGTGCAATTCGCGATCAAGGACGACGTCATCTACCTCATCGAGGTCAACCCCCGCGCCTCGCGCACCGTGCCCTTCGTCGCCAAGGCCACCGACTCTGCCATTGCCTCCATCGCCGCGAGGATCATGGCGGGTGAGAAACTCTCGGCCTTCCCGCTGCGCCCCGCCTATCCCGAAAACGCCGATTACGACACGGTGCTGCCGCTCGCCGATCCGATGACGCTGGCCGACCCCAACATGCCCTGGTTCTCGGTCAAAGAGGCCGTTATGCCCTTCGCCCGCTTCCCCGGTGTTGACACGATCCTGGGGCCCGAAATGCGCTCCACCGGTGAGGTTATGGGCTGGGACCGCTCCTTCCCCCGCGCGTTTTTGAAGGCTCAGCTGGGCGCCGGCACGCATCTGCCCACCGAAGGCGCGGTGTTCTTCTCGATCAAGGATGACGACAAGACGCCCCAGCTGGTCGAGACCGCGCAAATCCTGATCGATCTGGGTTTCACCATCGTCGCCACGGGCGGCACCGCGGCGTTCCTCGAAGGGCATGAGATCGCCTGCGAAGTGGTCAAAAAGGTCTACGAAGGCCGCCCCAACGTCACCGACCGGATGAAAGACGGCGGCATCCAACTGGTGATGAACACCACCGAAGGCGCCGCGGCGGTCGAAGACAGCCGCTCCATCCGCAGCATCGCCCTCTACGACAAAATCCCCTACTACACCACCGCCGCCGGAGCCCACGCCGCCGCTTTGGCCATGAAAGCCCGGGAGGAGGGAGCGTTGGTGGTGAAGGCGTTGCAGGGGTGAATTGAAGTTACGTTGATTAAAGTGTGACAGTAACAGTCTTCTGTTTCTCCATTTCAGAGCCATCAGACCAGAACAGTTTGACGTCTTCTTGGGAGTGGTTTTTTCCAGAATGAACGAATGCGTGGATAGATACGGTGTGTTGAGGCTCCAACGTCGCAACAGGCAGTTTCTCATCGACCCAATCGGCTTCGAAGAAGCTATTTTGATGTAGTATTTCCATCTTGACGTTGTGAGCCGGGGCCGGGCCGCGATTATATATCTTTAGCCGCCAATCATTCTTTCCTTCTTTGGTCAGTCGCGCGGAGACATCCGCCTCCAGAGATTTCGCGTGCTCCCTGCGTTCGCGATCTATCATTAGACGAACATATTCGGTTTCTCGCACTGTCAGACGATTCTGCTCAGAACTTGTTCTTCGGGAATGAAGATAGGCGGCCAATGAAATGAAAACAGCAACTGTTGAAGCAATCGCCATGATCAGGTCGATGTTCATTTGAAACCCTTAAGTGCTTTCCTGAGGTCTTTTTGGAGATCTTTCAAAACCTCTTGCTTCATTTCCTCTATTTGGTCTTCCACCCTCGTGCCGTTCTCGTCGATGATTTCACTGTGATTGAATTGCCGCCCGCAATCTTGGCACGTATATATCCTTGAGTCCTCGGGCAGTTCCTCGTCATATGCGAATTCTTCACAGGCGCAGGTCGGGCACACAAGTGAAACAATTCTCGAGTAGTCTTTTTTCATTTTGTGGCTCCGAATTTTATTGATGACTTGTAAATCGCCACTGGCAAGCAGGATTCAAGACCTTTGGTGTGCAGAAGTTCGTGCCGGCGAAGGTCCTAACGCAACGAAGGGATAGAGGGCCGCGCCCGAGCCTGGGTGGGCGCTTGCTTCGGGTGAGTGGTGTGAGGCGGCGTCAGTCTGCAAATCGTGAGGTCGGCTCGGAACGTCACCAATGCGCCCTCCCGGGGGGAGGGTCGGGCGCGGCCCGGCTTGACGCCGGGCGGGACAGAATGAGTGGAGTGCTGATCCAGACGCTGGCGGGTTCCACAAAATCCCAGCGTTAACCAATTCTGCCGCAATGTCATCGCGTCCAAGCAGCAATACGTACCGAAATCGCGCCGAATCGGACGGATTGCTCTTCTACGCCAGTCGGAAGGCCCAAGATCGCCCCCATCGATCCGTACCGAACGCGGACATTTCAGGACGGATTGCTCCTTCACCCGCCACACCGAGCACCCAA
The DNA here is from genome assembly GCA_030066175.1 of Paracoccaceae bacterium. GTDB lineage: Bacteria > Pseudomonadota > Alphaproteobacteria > Rhodobacterales > Rhodobacteraceae > JASJCC01. The sequence continues at coordinate 10,771 of JASJCC010000029.1, forward strand.
ACCCGCCCCATTAACCCCACCGCACGTGGCCTTAACCGGGCCCTCTCCACATCCCGTGCCCCCTCTGCTACACCCTGCGCAAGAGCAGACCGGAGGCGACATATGAAACCCGTCATCCTCACCATTCTCGACGGCTGGGGCCTCAGCAATGACACCGCGGCCAACGCGCCGTATCTGGCGAAAACCCCCACGATGGACCGGCTGATGGCGACCTGTCCGAACGCCACGTTGATCACCCACGGCCCCGACGTCGGCCTGCCGACCGGGCAGATGGGGAACTCGGAAGTGGGGCATACCAATATCGGCGCGGGCCGGGTGGTGGCGATGGATCTGGGGCAGATCGACCTCGCGATTGAGGACGGGTCTTTCTTTGAAAACAACGCGTTGCTGGATTTCGCGGCCAAGGTCAAGGCGGCGGGCGGCACGGCGCATGTGATGGGGCTGACCTCGGATGGCGGGGTGCATTCGCATTCCGATCACCTCTTGGCGGCGGCCAAAGTTCTCACTGATGCAGGCCTGCCGGTTGCGATGCATGTCATCACCGATGGCCGCGACGTGCCCCCCAAATCCGCCGCCGCGCAGGTGGCCGCGTTTGAGCAAGCGCTGCCGCAAGGCGCGCGGATCGTCACCGTCACGGGGCGCTACTACGCCATGGACCGCGACAACCGGTGGGAGCGGGTCGAGAAGGCATATCGCGCCATGATCGACGCCAACGCCCCTCAGGTGGCCAGCGCGGTGGCGGGCATCGAGGCTAGCTATGCCAATGAAAAAGCAGATGAATTTATCGATCCGGTAATCGTCGGAGACTATGCCGGGGTGCAGCCAGGGGACGGGGTATTCTTTGCCAATTTCCGTGCCGACCGGGCACGCGAGATCCTCGCCGCGATTGGTGATCCGCAGTTCAAGGACTTCGAAAGAGACCAACCACAGCTCAGCGCGCTGCTCGGCATGGTCGAATACTCCGACCCGCACAACGCCTACATGACCACCGCCTATCCCAAGCAAGAGATCGTCAACACGCTGGGCGAATGGGTGGCGAAACACGGCAAGACGCAGTTTCGCCTGGCGGAGACGGAGAAGTACCCGCATGTCACGTTTTTCCTCAATGGCGGCAAGGAGCAGCCCGAGGATCACGAGGACCGCTTCATGCCAACATCGCCCAAGGTGGCGACCTATGATCTGCAGCCCGAGATGAGCGCGGGCGAGGTGACCGAGCGGTTCGTTGCCGCGATAGAGGCGGGCTATGACCTGATCGTTGTGAACTATGCCAACCCGGATATGGTGGGCCATACGGGTGATTTGCAGGCCGCGATGCAGGCCTGTGAGGCGGTGGATCAGGGGTTGGGGCAAGTGGTTGCCACGCTTGAGAAAACGGGCGGTGCGATGCTGGTGATCGCCGATCACGGCAATTGCGAGGTGATGGTCGATCCGGATACCGGCGGGCCGCACACGGCGCATACCACCAATCTGGTGCCGGTGATCCTGTTTGGCGGGCCGGAAGGGGCGCACCTGAGCGATGGGCGGCTGGCGGATGTGGCGCCGACGCTCTTGCAACTGATGGACTTGCCGAAGCCTGATGAGATGACCGGGGAAAGCCTGATCCGGTGATCTATCTCGCTCTGATCCTTGGCCTTTTGGCCGCGCCTGTGATGGCGCAGACCCCTGCGGCGGACGCCCGGGCCGCGGCGGAGGCGTTGGAGCAGGCGTCGATCAAGCTCGACAGCGCGGTCAAGGCGCGTGGCCGGGTGGCGGCGCTGACCGAGGCGGTGCGCGCCTATGAGGATGGTCTCGCTGCCATGCGGGATGGCTTGCGCATCGCGGCCATTCGTGAAACCGAACTGACGCGGAAGCTCGCTGCACAAGAGACCGAGGTGGCTCAGCTTCTTGGCGTGCTGACCAGCATGGGCGGGCGTGCCAGTCCGCAGAACCTGCTGCATCCGCAAGGCGCGTTGGGGGCAGCGCGGTCGGGCATGCTGGTGGCGACGGTGACACCAGGGCTGGCGGAACAAGCCGCCACCCTGCGCGCCGATCTGCAAGAAGTGACTGACCTGCGCCAACTGCAGCAAAGCGCGGTTGCGACGCTGGAGGAAGGCCTCGCCGGTGTGCAAAAAGCCCGTACCGCGCTCAGCCAGGCCATCGCCGACCGGACCGATTTGCCCAAACGCTTTACCGAAGATCCGGTGCGCACGGCGATCCTGATTGCCGCGACCGAGACGCTGGATGGCTTTGCCTCGGGCCTCACTCAGATCGCCGAGGGGGAGGCGCCGCAGAACCTGCCGCGCATCGCCGACCGCAAAGGTGCCCTCGCCCTGCCGGCGCGTGGCGTCGTCCTGCGAAAAGCGGGTGAGGCAGACGCCGCCGGAGTGACCCGGCCGGGCATCGTTCTGGCCACGCGGCCGCGCGCGCTGGTCACTACGCCGACGGCTGCCACCATCCGCTATCGCGGCCCGCTGCTCGACTATGGCCTGGTCACGATTCTTGAACCGCAAGGCGGTATGCTGATCGTTCTGGCGGGGCTGGAGACGGTGTTCGGCGAGGCCGGCCAGGTCCTGCCGGAAGGCAGCCCTGTTGGCCTGATGGGCAACGCGGCGGCGGATTCCGGTGATATCCAGTCACCTTCCGGTGAAAGGGGTGGCGCCACACGGTCGGAAACGCTCTATATAGAGGTGAGAGAGGGCGACAGGCCCGTCGATCCACTGACGTGGTTCGCAACCGACAAGGGATAACGGATACACCATGAAGAAACTCGTATTGGCCGCGGTTGGCGGCACGCTGGCCGGGGTTGTGGCCACCACGCAGTTCGTCGGCCCGCTGCTGGCCCAAGAGGCGAACCGCCCGACCAGCGTTTACGAACAGCTGGACCTGTTCGGCGACATCTTTGAACGCATCCGCATGCAATATGTCGAAGAGGTCGAAGAGGGTGACCTGATCGAGGCTGCGATCAACGGCATGCTGACCTCACTCGATCCTCATTCGAGCTACCTGCCGCCCGACGATGCCGCGGATATGCGCGTGCAGACCCGCGGTGAGTTTGGCGGTCTGGGGATCGAGGTCACGCAGGAAGACGGCTTTGTAAAGGTCGTATCGCCGATCGATGGCACCCCCGCTGACGCCGCCGGGATCGAGGCCGGTGACTTTATCACCCATGTGGATGGCGAAAGCGTGCTGGGCCTGACCCTGGATCAGGCGGTGGATTTGATGCGCGGGCCGGTCGGGTCCGAGATCATCATCACAGTGGTGCGTGAGGGTGAGGATGAGCCCTTTGACGTGTCGATCATCCGCGACACTATCCGCCTTCAAGCGGTGCGCACCCGGACGCAAGGTGAAACGGTTGTCCTGCGGGTGACCACCTTCAACGATCAGACCTATCCCAACCTCTCCGAAGGGCTCGCCGAGCGGGTCGAAGAGATTGGCGGGATCGATGCGGTGAACGGTTTTGTGCTCGACCTGCGCAACAATCCGGGGGGTCTTCTGACCCAGGCGATCCGGGTGTCGGATGCGTTCCTGGAAAAGGGTGAGATTGTCTCGACCCGCGGCCGCAACCCGGCCGATGGCGACCGCTATAACGCCACCGCAGGGGATCTGGCGCAGGGCAAGCCGATCGTGGTTCTGATCAACGGCGGGTCAGCCTCGGCCTCTGAGATCGTCGCGGGTGCGTTGCAGGATCACCGCCGCGCCATCGTGGTGGGCACAAAATCCTTTGGCAAAGGCTCGGTCCAGACGGTGATGCCGCTGCGGGGCGATGGTGCGATGCGCCTGACCACGGCGCGCTATTACACGCCGTCGGGCCGGTCGATCCAGTCGCTAGGCGTGTCGCCTGACATCGTCGTCGAACAACCGCGCAGCCGCCCGGAAGACGAGGAAGAGGATAATGGCCTGCTCTCCCGCTCCGAGGCCGATCTGCGCGGTAGCCTCGACAATGACAGCCTGACCGAGGACGAGATCCGCCAGATCGAAGAGGATCGCGCCAAGGCCGAAGCTGCCGCCGCGCTGCGCGAAGAGGACTACCAGCTGGCCTATGCCATCGACATCCTCAAGGGCCTGTCGGCGTTGGGTCCGCAGGACTAACCGACGACGTGACACCGTCCACAAAACCGGATCCGGCAGCCTGGGGTTTGCCGGATCTTTCTTTGCAGTCCTTGACCGGCGGTCGGCGCAACACGGTGCTTTTGGCGCGGGACGACAAAAGCGCCTGGGTCTACAAGACAACCAAGCGATCCGAGGCCCAGCTAGCGTGGCTGAAGCCTTTGGCAGCGCACGCCAACGCGGCTGGCTTTGACGCCGTTCTGCCGCACCCCACCCTTTCCGGCGCCCTGTCACATAACGGTTGGACGGTGGAGCCGTTTTGCAAAGGACGGCGTTTTGACCCCCGGGACAGAACCCGCCTGCGCGTGGTGCTTGACCGGTTTCACAAAGCGACCGTGGACTACCCGCAGCGGCCAGGCTTTGCGTCGGCGCGCGACCTTCTGGGGCAAGACACGGGCGGCGACGTCGATCTGACAGAGATGCCCGTTGCCCTGCGCCAGACCTGCCGGACGGCCTGGTCTGCCTTGCCCGAGGGTCCGGAATGCGCCCTGCACGGGGATCTTTGCGCTGACAACATCCTGGTCGGTGAAGATGGGCGGTTCGTCTTGCTCGACTGGGATGAGGCGCGCTGTGATCTGCCGCTTTTTGATTTGTCGGCATTGGGTGAAGCGACAGATTCGCATGAGGCGCAGGCGGCACTCGCCTTTGAAATCGCAACATGCTGGGGACTGGAACCTGATTATGCCCGCAGCCTGCTGCCCCATTTGTCCTTGCTGTCCGAACAGGTTAATTCTGAACAAAACGGAACATCGCCATGACGCCTGAACAGATCGCCAAACTGCCTTATCGTCGCAATGTGGGCGTGATGCTGGCCAATGCGGCCGGGCAGGTCTTTGTCGGCCAGCGGATGGACAGCGAATTTGACGCCTGGCAGATGCCGCAGGGCGGGATCGACAAGGGCGAAGACCCGCGTGAGGCTGCTTTGCGTGAGTTGCAGGAGGAGACGGGTGTCACGCCCGACCTCGTGACGGTCGAGGCGGAAACCGACGGTTGGATCGCTTATGACCTGCCGCACGACATCGTGCCGCGCATCTGGAAGGGATGCTTCAAAGGGCAAGAGCAAAAGTGGTTCCTGCTGCGCTTTCACGGCACCGATGAGCAGGTTCGTATCGACGCCGACGACCATCAGGAGTTCTCCGAATGGCGCTGGCTGGCGCCGGACGAGGTCTTGCAGCAGATCGTGCCGTTCAAACGCCCGGTCTATGAACAGGTGCTCGCCGCGTTTGCGCGGCATTTGTGAGGCCGCGCGCGACCTTCAAATCGGAACAGCGCGGTCCCCCTGATCCGGCGGCAGTTGCGCCAGGAAATCGCGGATCAGCGGGGCGCGTTCGGGCCGGAAGGAAGCGCCGGTTTCCGCAAGGTCGGTCATCCGGTCGAGCCGAAACATCCGGTAATCCTTGCGTTTGAGGCACCAGGCCAGCAGGCAATGGCTGCGGTCAAAGAGCATGATCGACAGGGGTTTGACCTCACGCTCAGACGCAGCGCCGGTCTTGTCGGTATAGGCAAAGCGCACAATGCGCTCCTCCCAGCAGGCGCGACGCAAGGCGCTGGCGTCAATCGTTGGGGCAGGCGGCGGCGCAAAGCGGTGCGCCACCAGAACCGAATGGCGCAGCCGGTGCGCCTGGCGTTCCGGCAGACGCGCGCGCAGCTTGGCGAGCGCCGAGGCGGCGGATTTGGCCAGCGCCGGATCGCCGACAGCGGCCACCTCACGCAGGCCCAGCACCAGCGCCTCAAGCTCTTCATCCTCGAACCCCAAAGGCGGCAGATGCGCATCCTCGATCAGCGTGTAACCATAGCCTGCCGCGCCATCAATCACCGCGCCGAGGCCGCGCAGGGTGTCGATATCACGGTAGAGCGTGCGGACCGACACGCCGGTTTCCTCCGACAGTTGTTCAGCGGTGACCGGCGACGGAAGCCGGCGTAGGGCGGACATCAGTTGGAACAGGCGGTGCGTGCGGCTCATGACGCGACCATCCTGCCAGATGCTGTCAGAAAGTGACAGCACATCGCAGGGCGCAGGTTACCGCCGGGATTTCCGTTGCCGCGTGACCTTGCGTTTGGTCTTGGCGTCTTTCTTGCGGGCCTTGTTTTCGCGCCGCCGCGGACCGCCCTTGCCACGGCCCCGCCCACGCGCGCCAAGACGATGGCCGGTGCCGCGCGGCACGGCCTCATCCTCAAGCTCTAGAAGGTCAAAGGCGATGCCGCCGGTCACGGGCGCCGCTTCGGTCAGCTTGACCCGTGCGCGCTGGCCCAGGGCAATCACCCGGCCGGTATCGGCGCCCATCAGCGTCCCGGCCTCGCGGTCAAAATGGAAATACTCGTTGCCCAGCGACCGGATCGGCACCAGCCCGTCAGCGCCGGTTTCATCCAGTTTCACGAACACGCCGAACTTGGCGATGCCGCTGATCCGCCCGGTGAATTCTGCGCCCAGCCGGTCCGACAGATAGGCCGCGAGGTAGCGGTCGGTGGTGTCACGCTCGGCCATCATCGAGCGTCGCTCGGTGTCGCTGATATGCTGGGCGGTGGCGTCGAGCGCCTCAATATCATGCTGGCTGAGTCCATCCTCGCCCCAGCCATGCGCCGTGATCAGCGCGCGGTGCACCACCAGGTCGGAATAACGCCTAATGGGCGAAGTGAAATGCGCGTAATGCTGCAAGGCGAGGCCGAAATGGCCGAAGTTTTTCGGGCTGTAATAGGCCTGCGTCATCGAGCGCAGCGTGGCCATGTTGATCAGCTCGGCCTCGTCACTGCCGGCGGCGTCGTGCAGCAGCTTGTTGAGATGCGCGGTCTTCAGCACCTGTCCCTTGGCCAGCTGGAACCCGGCGGCATCAGCGGTGTCGCGCAGGCTTTCCAGCTTGTCCATCGGCGGCTCTTCATGCACCCGGTAGAGCAGCGGCACCGCCTTGGCGCCCAGCACCTCGGCGGCGCAGACATTGGCGAGCACCATGAACTCTTCGATCAGCCGATGCGCATCCAGCCGGTCGACGATGCCGACCGACGTGACCTTGCCATCATCATCCAGGATCACCTTGCGCTCGGGCAAATCCAGATCCAGCGGCTGGCGCCGGTTGCGAGCCGACACAAGCGCCTCATAGGCGGCATAAAGCGGGCGGATCACCGGATCGAGCAGCGGGCCGGTCTGGTCATTGGGGTCGCCGTCCATCGCCGCCTGCACGCCGCGGTAATTCAAAGAGGCACGGGAGCGCATCAACCCGCGCACGAACTTGTGGCTTAGCTTGTTGCCCTCGGCATCGATGCGCATGCGCACGGCGATGCAGGCGCGCGGCACCCCTTCGTGCAGCGAACAGAGATCGCCAGAGAGCCTGTCGGGCAGCATTGGCACCACGCGGTCGGGGAAATAGCTGGAATTGCCACGCTTGCGCGCCTCGCGGTCGAGTTCTGAGCCGGGATGCACGTAATGCGCCACATCGGCGATCGCGACCCAGATGACGTGGCCGCCGGGGTTCTTCGGGTCGTCATCGGGATGGGCGTAACAGGCGTCGTCGTGATCGCGGGCATCGAACGGGTCGATGGTGATCAGCGGCATGTCGCGCAGATCGGTCCGGCCTTGCAGGCCTGCGGGCTTCATCGCGTCGGCCTCTTGCAGCACTTCAGGGGCAAAATCATCGGGGATGCCGTGCTGGTGGATGGCGATCAGCGACACGGCGCGCGGGGCGGTCGGGTCGCCCAGCCGTTCGACAATGCGGGCGCGGGGCAGGCCCATGCGGCCCTTGGGCCCGGCCTGTTCGGCCTCGATCAGCTCGCCCTCTTTTGCACCCGCCGTGGCGTCGGCGGCGACGATCCATTCCTTGTCGGCGCCCTTGTCGATCGGCAACACGCGCCCACCCTCGGCGGTTTTACGAAAGATGCCGACGATACGGCGCGGGGCGGTGCCGATGCGGCGGATCAGGCGCGCTTCGTAATTGTGGTCTTCTTCGTGCACCACCTGCAGGCGGGCGAGGATGCGGTCACCCTCACCCAGCGCCGGATCGGTGGCGCGGGGGATGACCAGCACGATGGGCTCGACCCCTTCGCCATGCCACTCCAGAGGCTGGGCAAAGAGATCGCCATCTGCATTCGGCGCCTTGACCTGCAGCACGCTGACCGGCGGCAGGCGATCGGGATCGCGATAGGTTTTCTTGCGCTTTTCCAGATGGCCCTCGTGCTCAAGCTCTTTAAGCACGCGCTTGAGGTCGATCCGCGCGGCGCCCTTGATGCCAAAGGCCTTGGCGATGTCGCGTTTCGACGTCTGCGTCGGGTTCTCGGCGATCCAGTCGAGGATGTCATGTTTGGTGGGCAGTTTGATCATGAGGCCCCACCTAGCACGCGAAGGGGGTGCCGTCATGGGCGATTGTTGAGCGCCTTGAGGTCTTCTGCGGTGTCGACATCCTGCAGCGTCGCGGCATAGCCGACGCGGGCGCCGCCCAGCGAGGCCACACTGTCCGCCAGCGCGTGGGGTGAGGACCAGCGGACGTTTTGCAGGAAGGTAGTGGGCGCGGCGCGGCGGTGGTTCAACCCGATCAGCCAATAGCCGCCATCCGGGGCCGGGCCGAACACCGCGTCATGCGATCCCAAGATGCGAAAAGCCTGCGAAATCGCGGCGCGGTCGATGCCGGGGATATCGGCGCCGATCACGCAGACCGGGCCAGGCGGCATCGAGCGGATCATCCGCGCCATGCGGTCGCCAAGATCGCCGGGGCCTTGCGGAAGGCGGGGTAGGCGGGGCGGCAAAGCGCGGCTCTGCATGCCGGCATGATCGGGCGCCACGGCGAGCACGGTCCGCCAACGTGGGTCATCGATGCGCCTCAGCAACCGGCGCAGTTGATGGCGGAACCACCAAGCGGCCGCGACGGGCCCGATATCACGTGCCAACCGGGTCTTTACGCGGCCCGGGCGCGGTTCCTTGACCATGACGACCAGCCATCGCTCAGGCAAAATAATCCCTCAGGATGCGGGTATAGATCGTTTTTAGCTGCTCGATCTGCGCCACCTCGACCCGTTCATCGACCGCGTGCATGGTCTTGCCCACCAGGCCGAATTCGACAACGGGACAGTGGTCTTTGACAAAGCGCGCATCCGACGTGCCGCCGGTGGTCGAAAGCTCGGGCGTGACACCGGTTTCGGCCTTGACCGCCGCGGCGACCAAATCCGAAAGCGGCCCGGGCGGGGTGAGAAAGCTTTCGCCCGAGATCTTGATTCTTACATCGGTCTTGGTGCCGAACGCGTCGTCAATCTGCGCCGCCTCGGCGCGCAGCCAGTCGGACAGGTCCGCGCCGGTATGGGTGTCGTTGAAGCGGATGTTCACGCAGGCGCGGGTTTCGCGCGGGATCACGTTGGAGGCCGGATTGCCGGTGTCGATGGTCACGATGGCAAGGGTTGAGGGATCGAAATGTTCGGTGCCCTCATCCAGCTCATGGCTTATCAGCCGAATCATCAGCCGCGCCATCGCGTGCACCGGGTTCAGCGCTAGGTGCGGATAGGCGGAATGCCCCTGTTTGCCGGTTAGCGTGAACCACGCGTTCATCGACCCGCGCCGACCGATCTTCATCATCTGGCCCATGTGGTCGGGGCAGGTGGGTTCGCCAACAAGGCAGACCGACATCTGTTCGCCGTTCGCCTTCATCCAGTCGAGCAAAGCCACGGTGCCATCGACCGCGTCCCCCTCTTCATCGCCGGTGATCGCCAACACCACGGCGCCGTCAGGGGGCGTGTCGCGCACAAAATCCACCGCTGCCGCGGCAAAGGCCGCGACGCTGGATTTCATGTCGGTCGTGCCGCGGCCAAACATCTTGCCGCCTTTGATTTCAGCGCCGAAGGGGTCGTGCAGCCAGTCTTCGATCCGCCCGATCGGCACCACATCGGTGTGGCCGTTATAGCCAAAGGTCCGCGCATGCCCCTTGTCGCCCCAACGCGCATAGAGGTTGGCCACCCCGCCTCGATCGACCCGGGTGCAGGTGAACGCCGCCCCCTCCAACAGGGCCTGCAACAGCTGCAAGGCGCCGCCCTCTTCCGGCGTCACGCTGGGGCAACGGACAAGCTGGGCGGTCAGGTCAACGGGATCGGTCATGCGCATCTCCGGGCATTTTCAGGCACAGCTAACCCGCCAAAACCGGTGAGGCAAATGTGGCAGATTTGCATCAATATTTGGGCCTTCCCGCCACGTTACGGTTAACAGTCTGTTACACGGGATGGGCGATCCGTGTTACTGATTGGAAAAGACAACAAAAAACGCCGAGGCAGGCAAGCAGTCTTCACCAATCACGCGAAAAGGCCCAGGCCTTTCCCACGTGTTGTCTGTGCCGTCTGCACCCGGCGGGGTCGAGGCAGATATGGTTGCAGGCACGGAAATCCCGATCGATACGGGTGCCACCGCATTGGAAATGGCCAATGAAATCATGGGTGACGGGGTCACGGTGATCTCGGCCTCATATACCGGGGACAGCCGGTCATCGGGCATCTACAGCGACGGGCTGGCCACCTCACCTGGCGTGGTGCCGGGGGATACCGGAGTGATGCTGTCGACCGGACGATTAAGCGGCTTTACCAACAACGCGTCGCAATCCAACCTGCGCAGCAACACGTCGTGGAATACCACCGGCCAGAACAACAATCCCGACTTCAACGCGGCCGCCGGCGCCAACACATTTGACGCCTCTTACATGGATATCGATTTCATTCCGACCGGCGACACGATGACGATGCAGTTCGTCTTCAGTTCAGAAGAATACCCGGAATTTCAGAACTCGCTCTATCAGGATTTCGTCGGGGTCTGGGTGAATGGCGTGCAGGTGGATTTCGTTGTCGGCGATGGCGATGTCGATCCCAACAACCTCAATGCGACGAGCAACCAGAACCTGTATGTCGATAACACCGCGGATCAGTACAACACCGAAATGGACGGCTTTACCGTCACGATGACACTGACCATTCCGGTGGTGGCAGGTCAGGTGAACTCGATCCGCATCGGCATCGCCGACGTGAGTGATAGCAGTTACGATTCGACGCTGCTGATTGCGGGGAATTCTGTGCAGACCACGCTGGTGGCGATCGAGGATGAAGTGACGCTTGCGCCCGGGTTCACAAAGAATGTGGATGTGTTGGGCAATGACATCAACGCCACGGGCGGCACGCTGACGATCACCCATATCAACGGCATCGCGGTGTCGGTGGGCGACACGGTCACGCTGGCCACCGGTCAGCAGGTCACGCTGAACGCGGATGGTACGCTCGACGTGACGGCGGATGCGGATGTCGAGACGATCAATTTCACCTATGCCGTCGAAAGCTCGACCGGCAACACCGATACCGGCTTTGTCACCGTGGATTCGGTGCCTTGCTTTGTGGCTGGTACGCAGATCGCCACGCCTGATGGACTGCGACCGGTGCAGTCCCTGCAGCCCGGCGATCTTGTCACCACGCGCGATCATGGCGCGCAGCCCTTGCGCTGGATCGGGCGGCGAGTGGTGGCGGCCTTGGGCGTCATGGCGCCCATTCGGATCACCGCGGGGGCCTTGGGCGATCATGCCACGGTGATGGTGTCACCCGAACACCGCGTGCTGGTGCAGGACATTCAGGCGCATCTGCTGTTCGACGCGCCCGAGGTGCTCGCTGCCGCGAAGCATCTGGTCAATGACGGCACCATCCGCCGGGCGGAAGGCGGTGAGGTGGAATATGTCCACCTGCTGTTTGACCGGCATGAGATCCTCTGTGCCAATGGCCTCTGGTCGGAAAGCTTTCTGCCCGGCGCCCGCACCACCCACCTTTTTGAGGCCGAAGCTTTGGCCGAAATCACCGCGCTGTTCCCCGAGCTCGACGTGGAGACTGGGCAAGGCTATGGCGCCGCGGCACGGCAGATTCTTCGGTCACACGAGGCGCGGGTGCTGTCGCGCCGGATTGCTGCATGAGCTGGATCGCCATCTCGGGCGGCGACCAGTCCTGGGTCTGCCCGGACTTCTTTGCCGACACGACGGGCACTGATGGTCTGCTGACCCGCGGATCTATCGTGATCGAGACGCGGATTTCGCCCGAGGGGCGGCCGCAAACCCTGCTGGCGTATCAGCGCCAATACCCCTGGCCGGGCGCGATTTCGCTGCGCGTGGTGCCGGGCGGGTCGATCACCCTTGTGATGAGCCAGGGCGATGACGTGTTCCACACCGTGCTGTCGCACGCCTATGCGGCCCGCACCGACATCCTGCGCCTGACCTTCAGTTGGGACAGCGTCGCCGGGGTCGGGCAGTTGGCGCTGGAACGTCCTGACAGTGACGAGGTGGTGGTGCAGGCCACCCCCGCACCGTCGCCGCTGCTGATCGAGGATCTCTATACCCTGACCCGACGCCCGCAGCTGTGTGAGATGGACGACGACGTGGTGTTCTTTGCCGTGTCGGAGCAGCGCGAGCCGGTGGGGCCGATGCCATCGCTTTTGCCGGAAACCCCGGTGGCCACGCCGCGCGGCTATCAGCGCCTCAGCCGGCTGCGTTGTGGCGATACCGTGCGCACCGCCAAAGGTGCGGTGGTGCCCGTGCTGCAGCGTCTGTCGCGCACGGTGCCGGCGCTGGGGTCGTTCACGCCGGTGCGGCTTTGCGCGCCCTATTTCGGCCTGCGCCAGGATATCATCGTCGCCCCCACCCAGCGCATGCTGATCGAGGGCACGGATGTGGAATACCTCTTTGGCCGCGAGGCGGTGCTGGCGCCGGCCTCGAGCCTGGTGAACGGCTTTGCCGCACGGTTTGAGACCGGGTTTCGCACCGTGACCTACAGCCACCTGCTGCTGCCGGGGCATGAGGCGCTGGATTGCTCGGGTACCTGGCTGGAAAGCCTTTATGTTGGCCGCCTGCGCCGCCGCAAGGACGACCTTGCCCGCACGCTTTTGGCGCAGGTGCCGGCCAATCTGATGCCGGAACACACCCGTGCCGGTCTGAAAGTGCTGCGCCCCTTCGAGGCCATCACCCTGGCCGAGGCGCGCGCCGCCTGATCAATCGTAATAGGGCGTCACCTGCGCCACGATCACGGCGTTCTCCGCCAGCGCGCGGTCCATCAGCTCTTGTTCGTCGGCACCGATCTCATGGCCCTGGTCGCGACGCTCCTGCGCCGTGCCATAGCCGGTGACGTCCAGCGGCGCCATATCGGCCTGTTTGAGGATCGCCACGGTTTCCCGCACCGCCTCGGCCTCATCCACGCCGCTGGCATAACACATCAGCGCCGCCCCGGTCGCCTTTTTGGGCAGACCATCGCCAGCCTTGCGGCCAACCTCGACCACCAATGTGAAGACCTGCTGCTTCGCCACGTTGCGCCCCGTCGCTACCTGCCGGTCAATCCCGCAGCAGCTCGTTGATCCCGGTTTTCGAGCGGGTCTGTTCGTCCACCCGTTTCACGATCACCGCGCAATAAAGATTGATGCCGTTCTTCGAAGGCATCGACCCGGAGACGACGACCGAATAGGGCGGCACCTCACCATACGTGACCTCGCCGGTTTCGCGGTCGACGATCTTGGTCGATTTGCCGATGAAGACCCCCATGCCGAGGACCGAGCCTTCGCGCACGATGCAGCCTTCGACCACCTCGGAGCGGGCGCCGATAAAGCAGTTGTCTTCGATGATCGTTGGCCCGGCCTGCATCGGCTCGAGTACGCCGCCGATACCGACGCCACCCGAAAGGTGTACGTTCTTGCCGATCTGCGCGCAGGAGCCGACGGTCGCCCAGGTGTCGACCATCGTGCCTTCGTCCACATAAGCGCCGAGGTTGACGAATGACGGCATCAGCACCACGCCTGGTGCGATGAAGGCCGATTTGCGCACCACGCAGTTGGGCACCGCGCGAAAGCCTGCCGCGCGCCACTGGTTGTCACCCCATCCCTTGAACTTGCTGTCGACCTTGTCCCACCAGCCGCCGCCTTGCGGGCCGTTGTCATGCTGCTCCATGTCCTTGATCCGGAAGCCCAGCAGCACCGCCTTTTTGGCCCATTGGTTGACGTGCCAATCGCCGCTGTCCTGCCGCACCGCCACCCGCAACGATCCGCTGTCAAGCGCGTCCAGCGTGGCCTCGATCGCCTCGCGCGTTTCCCCGCCGGTCGAGGGCGTGATGGTATCGCGCGCCTCCCAGGCCGCTTCGATCGCGGTTTCAAGCTGTTCGTTGGACATCGGTGACTCCCTGGAAAAACGTTTTGCAGCCCTATAGCGGGCTGTCCGCGCGGCGACAATCCGTTCAACGCGCCACAGGGTTACGCGGTGAGCGGATCGGGCGCGATGTTGCCGCCGCAGACCAGCACGGCGACGCGTTCATCCGGTTGCGGCACATAGGCGCCCCATTGCAGCGCGGCGAGGGCGGCGGCGCCGGCGGGTTCGACGAGTTGCCGATGTGCGTACCAGAGGTCTTTCTGCGCCTGCAGGATGGCGCCGTCGGGGACGAGGGCCACCTCGGTGTTGTGCCTCTGGGCAAGATCAAAGCAGATCGACCCGATGCGCCGGGCGCCAAGCGCGTTGGCGGCGACGCCGGAGACCGGTACATCGACCGGTTTGCCCGCCTCCATCGCGGCGTGCAGCGCGTTGCAGCTCATCGGTTCCACGGCGACGATCTTGCGGGCGCCCTGGGTCCAGGCCAGCGCCCCGGCGATCAGCCCACCGCCACCCACGGCGACCAGCACGGTGTCGGCTTGCAGGCCCTGCGCCTCCCATTCGCGCATCAGGGTGCCCTGGCCGGCGACAGTGGGGACCGCATCATAGGCGTGGATCTGCATTGCGGCCTGTTCGGCCTCATAGCGCTGCGCCATGTCCAACGCGTCGGCGTATTCGCCGGGCACCACTGTCAGATCGGCCCCGGTGCGCTCGATCAGGGCGATTTTGGCGGGGCCGGCGATTTCGGGCACAAAGATCCGCGCGTGATGCCCCAGCGCCTGCGCGGCAAAGGCCACCGCGGCGCCGTGGTTGCCACCCGAGGCCGCCACCACCCCACCCGAGGGCACCTCTTGCGACAACAGCGTATTGAACGCCCCGCGCGCCTTGAAACTGCCGGTGTGCTGAACCTGCTCTAGTTTTAGCTCCACGGGCCGGTCCCATAGCCGGTCGCTGATCATCACGGGGGTTTCAACCACATGCCCCTTGATCCGCGCCGCTGCTGCGTCAATTTCGGCTTTCCAGTCCATCGCCCGTTTCCCTCTCTGGCGCTTGCCCGGCGGACGCTATAACCGGGACAGAGCCCATTCAAGGAGCCCATCATGAAAGACGACCGCCGCAGCGCCTTTCGCGACGCCCATCTGGATCGAGACACGGCTGCGCATGTGCCACAAACCCCGCAGACGCAGTCGCCGTCATATCGGCTGGCCTTTGCCGATGACGATTTCCTGTTCCGGGATGAGCTGCGCCCGGTGCGGCTGCAGCTGGAGCTGTTGAAGTTCCAGATGCTGCTGGATGAACACCAGATCGACAGCACGGTGGTGCTGTTTGGTGGCGCGCGCATCCCTGATCCCGTGAACAAGGACAAGGCGCGCACCCAGACGCTGGCGGAGCTGTCGCATTTCTACGACGAGGCGCGGGAGTTTTCGCGGCTGATGACGCGCAAATCCAAGGCGAGCGGCAACCGGGATTTTGTGATCGTCACCGGTGGCGGGCCGGGTGTGATGGAGGCTGGTAACCGCGGTGCGCAGGACGAGGACGGCGTGTCGATCGGGCTCAACATCGTGTTGCCGCATGAACAGGCGCCGAATGAATATGTGACACCCGACCTGGCCTTCAACTTCCACTACTTCGCGATCCGCAAGATGCATTTCCTGATGCGCGCGCGGGCGATCTGCGTGTTCCCGGGTGGGTTCGGCACGTTGGATGAGCTTTTTGAGTCGCTGACCCTGATCCAGACCGGGCGGATGGCGCGGGTGCCGTTTGTGCTGTTTGGCCGGGACTTCTGGGAACGGATCGTGAATTGGGATGCGCTGCGCGATGCCGGCACGATCAGCCCCGAAGATCTGGACCTCTTCCGCTTTGTCGAAACGGCGGCTGAGGCGGCGGAGATCATCGAGAACTGGGATCCGGGTCCGGCGCGTGAGGCGATCCCGGGGCGTTAAAGCGACTGCGCGTTTTCGTCTTCGCTGGGGTTCGCCCGTTCGACCCAGCGCGCAATGACTTCGCGCGCGGCCTCGTCATCCAGCGCATCCAGCGCGCGGCGCAGATCCTTGAGCGCGGTGGCCATCTCGATCTCTGACAGGAAGGTTTCCTGCGCCCGCAGGATCTTGGGGTGCGGCGTGGTCAGCATGTCGGCGGAGATCAGCAACTCTTCGTGCAGCTTTTCACCTTTGCGCAAACCGGTGATCTGGATCTCGATATCACCATCGGGGTTGTTTGCGTCGCGCACGGTATAGCCCGCGCCCTCGATCATCTGGCGGGCCAGTTTATGGATCGGCACGGGTTCTCCCATGTCGAGCACAAAGACATCGCCGCCGCGGGCAAACGAGCCGGCCAGCAGCACCAGCCGCGCGGCTTCGGAGATCGTCATGAAATAGCGTGTGACCTTGCCATGGGTCAGTGTCACCGGACCGCCGCGGGCGATCTGTTCCTCAAAAAGCGGGATCACCGACCCGCTGGAGCCCAGCACGTTGCCAAACCGCACCATGGAAAACCGCGTGCCTTGCGAACGCGTGGCGAGATCCTGCACCAAGAGTTCCGCCAGGCGTTTCGAGGCGCCCATCACGTTGGTCGGGCGCACGGCCTTATCCGTCGACACCAGGATAAACCGTTCGACCCCGGCCTCACGCGCGGCATCGGCCATCACCTTGGTGCCCATCACGTTGTTCTTTAGCCCGACCAGCACATTGGTTTCCACCAGCGGTAGGTGCTTGTAGGCGGCGGCGTGCAACACAACCTCGACTCGATGCGCTTCCATCACTTCGCGCATCATGTCGGCATCCAGCACCGACCCGAGGACGGGCACGATCTGCAGGCCTTCGCTGATGTCCTGCAGTTCTTTCTGGATATTGTAGAGCGCCAGTTCCGAGTGATCGACCAGCACCAGGCATTCGGGTTTGCAGGCGATCAGCTGGCGGCAGAGCTCGGACCCGATGGAGCCACCGGCGCCGGTGATCAGGATACGACGCTCGGAATAGGCGTGGCTGACGCCGGGTAGGGTATCCTCCAACCGGTGACGGCCGAGAAGGTCATCCAGCGACACCGGCGATGTCGAATTGCGCAGCTCACCCTCACCCACCAGTTGGGCGAACGACGGCAGCGCGTGCACCTCGACGCCGCTTCTGCGCAGTTTCAGCGCGATGCGGGCCTGCAGCGGGCGGCTGATCGACGGCATGGCCAGCACGACGCGGTCGATGTTCTTTTGCGCGATGACGTCCTTGATGGTCGACGGCGCATAGACCCGCAGGCCCAAGACCATCAGGCTTTGCAGCGTCGGGTTGTCGTCGACAAAGGCGACCGGGTTGATCGAGTTGTCATGGCGCAGGGCCGCGACAAGCTGTTGGCCAGTCTGTCCGGCGCCATAGATCAGCACGCGCATCCGCTTTTGCCCATAGCGATAAATCTGCGTTGTGATGTAGCGCAACACGATGCGCCAGGACGCACAGGCGACCAGCAGGACCAGCGTGAAGATGAACATCACACCGAAGGGCAGGCCCGTGCGCATCGCCTCATTCAGACAGACGGTGACAAAGCCCAAAGCGGCCGCAAAAGCCGCCGTTCGTACGATACCGCGGGTTTCATAGGCGTTGAGCGTGATCCTGGGCAGACCAAGCGCCCAGCTGATGCCAATCGCCGAAATCGATGCCGTCAGCATCATCGGGATCAGGCGGATCAGGGTTTCGGCATCGGCCGTTACATTGGTGGCCACGGCCAGCGTGGTCAGCATGGCGACCGGCACCATGAGCAGGTCGAGAATCGTGAAAACCACCTGCTTTTGCGCGCGGGTCAGCTTTGTCACGATTGCGTAAAACATGTTGTTTTTGTCCCCCGAAGCCCGTTTGGGCCCACTTACACACTGTCCCGTATCAAAACGCACGATTTGCTGCAATGCAGCATTTTGTTCTTGTCTTCGCGCGCAGGCCCCTCGGAACGTTATGAAGATGCTATATTATTAGGCAAGCTTATCGCTTTGATCCCGCGTCCGACATGGCGGAATTCCACCAGTTGGGTTGTCAGTGCGGCCAATTTGCACCGCCATTTGCGGGCGATGAGCTCCGGTTTCTGACAAAACCGTAACAATCGCGCTGATTGTGCGGCGGTTTCCGCACCTCCCGCGCGGGGCGCGACCGAATCGCCCTTTCGCCATCGCAGCACCTGCGCTATGCACCCGCCCGTATTGCGGCGCGTCTTGGCGCGCCGGGCATCCTGACGGGGGCGCTGCCTGTACGTTCCCGCACAAACAAGGAGAAAGACCATGGGCTACAGGGTCGTCGTCGCGGGCGCCACGGGCAATGTGGGCCGCGAAATGCTGAACATTCTTTCCGAACGGGAATTCCCGGTCGATGAGTTGGCCGCGCTTGCATCGCGCCGCAGCCTCGGCACCGAGGTCAGCTTTGGCGATCAGACCCTGAAAACCCAGGATCTGGACACCTTTGATTTCACCGGATGGGACATCGCGCTTTTTGCCATCGGCTCGGACGCGACCAAGACCTATGCGCCCAAGGCGGCGGCGGCAGGCTGCGTGGTGATCGATAACTCATCGCTTTACCGCTACGACCCGGATGTGCCGCTGGTTGTGCCCGAGGTAAATGCCGATGCGGTTCTGGGTTATGCCAAGAAGAACATCATCGCCAATCCCAACTGCTCGACCGCGCAGATGGTGGTGGCGCTGAAGCCGCTGCATGACCGGGCGCGGATCAAGCGGGTTGTTGTCTCGACCTACCAGTCGGTGTCCGGCGCCGGCAAAGAGGGCATGGATGAGCTGTGGGATCAGACCAAGGCGGTCTACAACCCCACATCCGAGGTGGCGCCGCAGAAGTTCCAAAAGCAGATCGCCTTCAACGTCATTCCGCATATCGACGTCTTCATGGAAGACGGCTCGACCAAGGAAGAGTGGAAAATGGTGGCCGAAACCAAGAAGATCATCGATCCGTCGATCAAGGTCACGGCGACCTGCGTGCGGGTACCGGTCTTTGTCGGCCATTCGGAATCGATCAATATCGAGACCGAGGATTTCCTCGACGAAGACGAAGCGCGCGACATCCTGCGCGAGGCGCCGGGGATCATGGTGATCGACAAGCGTGAGAGCGGTGGCTACGTGACGCCGGTGGAATGCGTCGGGGATTTTGCCACTTTCATCAGCCGGATCCGCCAGGATTCCACGATCGAAAACGGCCTGAACCTGTGGTGCGTGTCGGACAACCTGCGCAAGGGGGCGGCTCTGAACGCGGTGCAGATTGCCGAAGTTTTGGGTCAAAAAGTGTTGAAAAAGGGCTGAGCTGTCCGGGTTCCGCCCGGTTCCCGCCGACAAACAATCCCGAAATGGCCCGGAGCCTGACCGCTCCGGGCCTGTTTTTTGCCCATTTGCAGAGGCACATTGTCGACATCCGGCCCAGAAGAGGCTGATACGAACTGACTTCGAGGAGCGACACATGTCCGATCTTGCCCGCACCGCCCGCGCCCGCCGCGTCGCCGCTTTGACCATCCTGAATGGCCCGCGCCGCGACCGCCCGATGGGCAGCAAGCTGTTCCGCCGCTTTGGCCACCCGATGGGCCGCAAACTGGCGGCCTAAGCGCCCGGCACGCCAAAAGCGCGGACCCTTGTTTGGGTCCGCTAACAGCCGCGCCGAACACCCCTTTGCCGGGGTGTTGCGCACCCAACGGACGCCTCCGTTAAGACGACGTTTCCACAACCTCCTTAACATCCTCGATTGCGCCGAGTCCGGCATCAAAGGCCGCGGAATGCCCGCGCCTTTGTGCCGCCGTTGGCCCGATCCTTGGGTGCAAACTGTTGCGCCAGCACCGCACCCGAGAAAAAGGTCCGCTTCGGTCTCGGTTTTGCCCAAATTGCGTCTCAGAGTGAGTCGCATAAAAGAGCAGTGAGAGTACCTATGCGTATCCAAAGCAAAGAAAAGGAAGGGTTCCAAATCCCTCCACACACCGGCCTCCCCGCGCCGCTGGATTGCGAAACCAACGCCTTGTTCCGCAGCTTCCTGACACCGATCCTTGAAACCGTGCAAAGCTGGCAAGAGCTGAAATCGCGCTTGTCACACAAGGGCTATGGCATCGCGTTTCGCGAAGGGCATCTGGTGATCCTAAAAGCCGAGACGGGTGAGGCGCTCTGCACCGGGCGTGCCATGGGCGTTCCGCTCAAGGAGCTGTCGCACCGGCTGGGGCGGCCCTGCGTCAAGGCACATACCAATGGCCTGTCGGGGGAGCTGGGTTAAAACCGCTCGGCCCGTAGCACTTCACAATCGGTCACGGTGACCACGCCGATATGGCTTTCGACCACTTCGAAGGCGGCCTCCAACAACGCATCCAGCCGGTCTGGTCGGATGATGCAAATCACCTGCACCATGCCTGAACCACGGCTGATCTGGCCCTCGCGGCTCCACGATCCCGACCGGCCCGAGCCGCCGCGCACCGGCAGTACCGAATAGCCTGTCACATCCGCCGATTGCAGTGCCTCGGTCAGGCGGCGTTCCATGATCTTTTCGATGGTGATCTCTACGCGTTTGGCTTTGTGCGTCTGCATGGTCTCAGCCTCCTGTCGCCCATTGCGCCGCTGCGAGGTAAAGCGGGATTCCCACCGTCAGGTTGAACGGAAAGGTCACCGCCAGCGACAAGGTCAGATAAATCGACGGGTTCGCCTCGGGCAGGGCCACCCGCATCGCAGCGGGCACAGCGATATAACTGGCCGAGGCGCTCAGCACCATCAGCAGCATCACACCCCCGGTGCTCAGCCCCAGCAACAGCCCCATGCCCAGGCCTGCCGCGGCACCCGCCAGCGGCATGGTCAGGCCAAAGCCGATGGCGCCGGCATCCAGAACTTTCGATCCTTCGCGCAGGCCCCGCCCGGCGATCAGACCCATATCCAGCAGGAAGATGCACAGCACGCCTTGGAATGGGCTGACGATAAAGCTTTCGATCTTGGCCAGCCCCTCGGCCCCGGTGATCCAGCCGATGGCAAACGACCCCAGCAGCAACACGATCGACCCGTTGAGCAGGATCTCGTGCCAAAGCTCGGCGTTCATCCTCTGGCCGCCCGCGCTGCCGCGCGACACCAGCCACAGGGCCGAGAGAATGGCGGGCGCCTCCATCGCCGCAGCCACGGCGACCATATAACCCTCGGCGACGATCCCGGCATCCGACAGCACGGATGAACCGGCGACAAAGGTCACAATCGAGATCGACCCGTAATGCCCGGCCACCGCCGCGGCATCCGTCCGGTTCATCCCTGAAATCGCCCTCAGATAGCCAAAGGCGACCAGCGGCAGCGCGAAGGACAGAACCACACCGGCCAGCAAAGCTGCCCCCAGCTTGGCGTCGATGCCATGATCGGACACCGCCACCCCACCTTTGAACCCGATGGCAAAGAGCAGGTAGAGCGACAGCGCCTTGGCCGCCGCTTCGGGCACTGACAGATCGGACCGAGCCAGGGCTGCAAAGAGGCCCAGCACAAAGCTCAGCACAATCGGTGACAACAGGTTGTCGGCGGCCAATTGCAACATGGCAGGTCCCTTTTGCGAAAAATTTGCCGGACGTTATGGAGAGACGCGGTCGAGTGCAATGCCGCGAGGGCAAAAAGACGTCGGCCCGGTCAGACCGCCTGAAACGTTTCCGTCGCCGGATCCCACCATTCCAGACCACCCTCGCCAATGTCGGTCCAGAGCCCGTGCAGTGTCAGCTCTCCTTCATCGACGGCGGAGCGGACAAAGGGATAATTCATCAGATTTGTCAGACTGACGACAACCGCCTGTTTTTCCAATGCGCGGGCCTGATCCTCTTTGGCGACGTCCTTGATTGCCTCATAGCCGGGTCGCAGGATGTCCATCCAGCGCCCCACGAAGGACGAGGTATCCTCAAGCTCGGGCGCCTTGCCGGTGCACATATCCAGGCACCCCTGCACGCCACCGCATTGCGAATGGCCCAGCACGACCACATGCGCCACCTTGAGTGCTGTCACGGCATATTCCACCGCCGCGCTGGTGCCATGATGCATGCCGTCCGGTTCGTAGGTTGGCACCAGATTGGCGATATTGCGGTGGACAAAGAATTCACCCTGATCGGCCCCAAAGATCGATGTCACCTGCACCCGGCTGTCGCAACAGGCAATCACCATCGTGCGCGGCCGCTGGCCTTCATTGGCGAGCCGCCGGTACCAGGCGCGGTTCTCTTTATAGGTGGTTGCCTTCCAGCCAAAGTAACGCTGGATGAGATAGGTGGGCAAAGGGCGGACGCGATGCATGTCGGGCCTCCGGTCGGTGGGTCTTTGTGCCTCAACTACCGGGAATTCGATGGAAATTCGAGAGAAAAGGCAAGCCCCGGGAAACCTTTTGGGAAGGCGCGTCTGCGATGGTCGCTCGCGGTGGGGTAACTGAACCATTTGGGGTGAGACGTGAACGCTGTAATTTATCTGGCACCGCCCGAGCGGCCGCGCATGGATGCGGCTCAGCTTGAGACACTGTGCAACGAGTTGGGCGCCCACCAGGCCGAGGATGTGGTGTGCCGCGCGATGGAGGAATTGGCCTTGCGCCTCTGCCAAGTGCAGGAACTGGCCATCAATGGCCCGCGCGAGGACCTTTACAAGGGGCTCAAGGCGCTGGGCGCCATCGCGGATCAGATCGGTCTTTGTGGCGTGCGGCAGGTGTCGCAGGACGTGATGGGCTGCATCGCCGACGGTGATCCGGTGGCCGAGGCGGCCACGCTGGCGCGCCTGGCGCGGATCGGTGAACGGTCGCTGACAGCGCTTTGGGATTTGCAGGACCTGTCGGTCTGACATCCCCCTGTCCGGGCGGGCATCTCGTGCCTTGGCGCGGGGTGCCTTTCTGCGCTGCCCCCTTGCGGCGGCGTAGCGGAGGTTTAGTGTGGGCGCGAATCCCCGAAAGGACGCCGCCATGCCCTTTACCTTCGCCCCCGCCGATGCCGAGGCCTGGCCGCTTTATGTCTTAGAGCCAGACGATCTGTCGTTCTGGCTGGCCCAGCAGGACGAAGAAACCCAGCGCTGGGTCGAAACCAGCGGGTTTACCGGCGCCATTGGCTCGGCCCTGATGATCC
>JASJCC010000149.1 GCA_030066175.1 Paracoccaceae bacterium
GTGGCGATGCAGGCCTGCGGGCAGAAGGCGCGCAGCCACATGAAGTCTCCCGGGCCGACCTCGACCCAATCTTTGTTCAGCAGATACCGCGCGGTGCCTTGCAACACGTAAAGTCCGTGTTCCATCACATGGGTTTCGGCAAAGGGAATGCGCCCGCTGGGCAGGAAGGTGACGATATTGACGTGGCAGTCGTGGCGGATGTCGTCTGGGTTGGCGAAGCGCGTGGTGCCCCATTTGTCGGTGCCCGGCATCCAGCGGATCGGCTCGGCTGCATCCGTGGTCACGAAGGCCTCTGGTCGTTTCACGCCGTCCGCTGGCTGCCAGCGTTTGCGGATCCAGTGGAATTTTAGGTCTGTGTGGCCAGGGTTGCTGATCTTCCAGGCGGTGCCGGCCGGGATATAGGCATATCCGCCCGCTGACAGCGCGTGGGACAAGCCGTCATAGGTCAGGTGCATCTCACCCGCGGCCACAAACAGGATCGCCTGGGCCTCCGGATCGGGTTCGGGGGTGTTTGATCCGCCGCCCGGTTCCACCTCGACCGCGTATTGCGCAAAGCTTTCGGCAAAGCCTGTTAGCGGCCGGGCGAGGATCCAGGCGCGGGTTTTTTCCCATCCGGGCAGGAGCGAGGTCACGATGTCGCGCATCGTGCCTGCGGGGAGCACGGCGTAGGCCTCGGTGAAGACCGCACTGCCTTCGGGATTTTCGTTTTGGCCCGGCAGGCCGCCGGGTGGGAAGGCGTAAGAGGTACCGATCAGGTCATGCATGTCACTCACAGCATATCCTCCAACCGAAGGCGGGCGATGCGTTCGACTTGGCGGCAGGCCTCGGCGAACTCCGCGTCCGTGTCGTTATCGAGGCGGCGTTCAAAGGCGTTCAGGATGCCCGCCTTGTTGTGGTCCCGCACGGCGATGATGAAGGGGAACCCGTGTTTTTCGACATAGGCGCTGTTCAACGCGGTGAAGCGGGCGCGTTCGTCATCCGTCAGCGCATCAAGCCCGGCGCTGGCCTGTTCGGCAGTGGAATCCGCCGTCAGGCGCTTGGCCGCGGCCAGTTTCCCGGCGAGATCGGGGTGCGCTGTCAGCACGCCCAGACGCTCCTCACGCGATGCACTGCGGAACACCCGCGCCAACGCGTTGTGCAGCCCGGCAGGGCGGTCATGCACGGGGCCAAGCTCACCGTCCCAGGCGCGCTCGGCGATCCAAGGGGAATGCTCGAACACGCCGCCGAAACACGCGAGAAACCGGTCGCGGGACATCTGCGAGGGGCGTTCGCGGCGCTGATGCGGGTGGTGTTGGGCCCAGTGTTCCGCAATCTCGATCCGGCGGGGGCACCAGACGCCTTCATGGCCCTGGATATGCTCGATGAATTGCCGCAACCCGGCGATCTTGCCCGGTCGCCCGATCAGCCGGCAATGCAGCCCGATGCTGAGCATAGCCGGGCGGCCCGCGGCCCCCTCGGCATAAAGTGCGTCAAACGCGTCGCGCAGGTAGACAAAGAAATCCTGCCCCGTCACCCAGCCGGGCGCCGTGGCAAAGCGCATATCGTTGGCCTCCAAAGTGTAGGGGATGATCAGCTGATCCCGCTCCTCGACCTCGATCCAGTGCGGCAGGTCATCATCATAGGCGTCCGAGATATAGTCGAACGCGCCCGTTTCAGCGACCAGCCGCACGGTGTTTTCCGAACAACGCCCGGTATACCAGCCGCGCGGCGGGGTGCCGACAACCTCGGTGTGCAGGCGGATGGCCTCGGCGATCGCGGCGCGCTCTTCTTCCTCGGGCATGTCGCGGTGTTCGACCCATTTCAGCCCGTGGGAGGCAATCTCCCACCCCGCATCTTTCATCGCCTCGACCTGTTCGGGCGCGCGGGCTAGCGCCGTGGCGACGCCGTAGATGGTGACGGGGATGCGCGCCCCGGTGAACAGGCGGTGCAGCCGCCAGAACCCGGCCCGCGCGCCATAATCGTAAAGCGATTCCATGTTCCAGTGGCGCTGACCCGGCCAGGGCGCAGCGCCGGGGATGTCGGACAGGAACGCCTCGGACGCGGCATCGCCATGCAGGATGTTGTTCTCGCCGCCTTCCTCGAAATTCAGCACAAATTGCACCGCAATCCGCGCGCTGCCGGGCCAGGCGGCGTCTGGCGGGTTGGGCCCATAGCCGATCAGGTCACGTGGGTATCTTTGCATGCCGATTGCTTCCCCGAAAACTGATCCTGATGTATATCCGAATAATCCGCGGCGATTTTCAAAAAAATCGGAAAAGACCTTTTGCCGGGCCGGGACGCCGCTTTTGCTGCCAATCTCTGCTATTGAGGCACCTGATGCCGGGTTTGCGGAAAAAAGGAGCGCCAAGATGGCCGAAGGATATCTGACCACCCATGTTCTGGATACAGGCCGTGGCGTGCCGGCTGAGGGGATCAAGATCGCGCTCTACCGCGTGTCGGGCAATTCGCACCGCAAGATCGCTGAGACCGTCACCAACAGCGACGGGCGCACCGATGCGCCGATCCTGCCTCAGGGCAAGTTCAAGACCGGGACCTATGAGCTGATCTTCTTTTGCGGCGACTATCTGCGCGCCACCGGGCAGGCGGGGGAGGAGCCGCTGTTCCTCGATCAGGTCCCGATCCGCTTTGGCATGGCGGACGCCGACGCGCATTACCATGTGCCGCTTTTGCTGTCGCCCTATGGCATGTCGACCTATCGCGGGTCATGATGCTGGCATGAGGGCTTTGAGACAGGGGATGACAGCAACATGAGCAGCTCCAAACGCGTTGTGCTATCCAGCGACCATGCCGCCATTGAATTGCGGCTGGCCGTTGCGGCCCATGTGACGAGCCTCGGGTGGGAGGTCGTTGATATTGGCCCGACCACGACCGAGAGCACGCATTACCCCCTGCACGGACAGGCGGCGGCAGAGCGCGTTGCCTCGGGGGATTGCACGCTGGGCATCATCCTCTGCGGCACTGGACAGGGCATCATGATGGCCGCCAACAAGGTGGCGGGCATTCGCTGCGGGGTTTGTTCCGACACCTTCTCGGCCCGGATGATTCGCCAGCACAATGATGCCAACATGCTGTCGCTGGGCGCGCGGGTGATTGGCGAGGGCCTGGCGCTGGACATCGTCGAGGCGTTTCTGACGGCCACGTTCGAAGGCGGCCGGCACGCGACGCGGGTCGAGATGATCGAAGGACCCGGCCAAGCGTAAAGCAGGCCCATGGACAGCGGCGCGCGCAGTGCCTATCTCTGGCGCCCATGGCCAAGAAACCCAAGACCGACCCGAACTACAAAGTGATCGCCGAAAACCGGCGCGCGCGCTTCGATTACGCGATCGAGGATGATATCGAATGCGGGATCGTGCTGACCGGATCCGAGGTGAAATCGCTGCGCGAAAACACCGCCAATATCACCGAGTGTTACGCAGCGGTGGAGGATGGCGAGCTGTGGCTGGTGAACTCTTACATCGCGCCTTACGAACGGGCGATGTTTCCGCATGAGGAACGGCGCCGACGCAAGCTGCTGGTGTCACGCAAAGAGCTGTCGCGGCTCTGGAACGACACCCAGCGCAAGGGCATGACGCTGGTGCCGCTGGTGCTCTATTTCAACCACAAGGGCATCGCCAAGATGAAGATTGGCATCGCCAAGGGCAAAAAGACCGTCGACAAGCGCGAGACCGAGGCCAAGCGTGATTGGGGCCGTCAGAAACAGCGGCTGCTGAAGCAGGGCGGCTGACCCGTCATATTGATTTCCCGCAAAGCCCGTGTTGTCTGCGCGGCCTACGCTGGTGTGACACGCAAGCGATGGGGGGCGACATGCGGGTTCTGGTCATTCTGGCGCTGGTTTGGGCAGTTCTAACACCGCCGGCGCATGCGCTTGAGGAGGCGACTGTCTTTGACGAGATGGTGGCCTATCTCACCCGTGATGCCGATTGCAGCGCCGCGGAGGATGGTCTGGGCTGGGAACGGCGGGTGATTTCTGTGCCGCGCGATGGCTACCGGTTGCGTTACAGCCGGTTTGGCTGTGCGCTGGGCGAGCATGGCGCGTTGATCATTGCGCCGGGGCGCGGTGAGCCGTCGTATGAATATGCCGAAACAGCGATCGATTTCATCGCCCGGGGATACAGCCCGGTTTACGTCATCGATCACCGCGGGCAGGGGCTGTCGCCACGACTGCTGCCCGACCCGGACAAGAGCCATATCGTCCGGTTTTCCGACTATGTGGATGATTTCGCAGTCTTTGTAGACGCAGTTCAGGACGACCTTGCCGCTATGGGCGCGGGGGCGGGGCATCGGCTGTTTTTGACCTCAAACTCGCTGGGGGGCGCCATCGGCATCGGGTACTTCCAGCAGGTGGGTGCCGAAAATCCCTTTGCGGCCGCTGCGTTTGTCAGTGCGATGATCCACGTGAACTACATCAGTTTCACCGACGCGGATCCGAGCTGGCTGAACCTACGGATCTACTCGGAAACCGGTGTGGCCCTGCAGGCCTGGTGGCGCTGCAGCGTGGCGGCGATGTGGGATGAGACGCGCTGCGAGGCGTATGCCGCGGCCGACACCTTTGGCAGCTATGAGACCTGCTCGCGCGAGTTTGAGCCGGCCTGCGAGGACATGATGACCCACAGCCGCACGCGGTATGATCTGCGCACCTTTATGTGGGACGAATATGACTGGAGCGCGATCCGCGAGGCGGAATATGCCGGGGAAAACTGGCCCGGCCCGCAGATCGGCGGCACCACCAACAACTGGGCACGCGAGTCGGTGCGGTATCTGCGGCAAATGCGTGCGGAGGAGAGCCTGGCGCAGATGGTCCACGTGCCGGTGATGCTGCTGAGTGCAACGCGGGATTTGCGCGCCTATCGGCAATATGCAGAGATGTTTGATGCGCCACCCGATCTGTCGCATCACACCGGGTTTTGTGACCGGTTGAACGACGCAAGCCTGGCTGCGGCGGGGCGGTATGTCTGCCAGTTCGTGGCGATCGACGGTGCGTTTCACGAGATCTACAAGGAACGCGATGCGGAACGGAACGAGGCGCTGGACACGGTCGATTGGTTTTTCCGCCACGCGCCCTGGTGACGCGCGACTGGTCTTAGGCGACGTTGTCGAGCCGCGCGCGTTGCCAGCTGCGATGCGCCCGGCGCCACAAAGCGTCGACGCGGCGCAGGGCGGCCGGGTCATAGGCCTCCAACCGCTCCCAATAGCGGCCATCCTGGCAGCTGTAGCCGAGCGCGGCCTCCAACCGGTCGGCCTCGACCTCCGAAGGCGGAGCCTCAGCCCGCTGGCCGTTCAACGTTGCGATATCCGCGCGGTCAAAGACCAAACGGCTTTCCGCCGTTGACAGGTTCACACAGCGGCAGCCCTGCCTGGCCGCGAGGATATCGAGCCGGGCGGATTTGGCGCTCAGATCCTGCAACGTGATATCTGCGCGCAAGGGATCCGGCGCGCCGGTGCCGTAGAAATGCGTTGGCCCCTTGTCGGGATAGACCATGTCACAGCCCAGAAAGGCCAGCACCGAGGGCCGCAGCGCGTGCAGCGCCCAATAGGCGGCGGTGAACGCCATGGTGCCGCCGGCATAGATCACCCCGCCATAGGCGTTTTGCGCCGGGATAAAGGCCTGCGCGGTGATCATCTGCTGATCCGCGCGGCGCTGACTGGGCCGGCGGTCGGACGGGAAATCCTCGGGGAAGACTAGGTGGCTCCAATCCGGTCGCACCCGCCAGGCGTTGTTGATGGCGACACAGGCATCAAAGGCGTCCGCGGGGTACTGCGCGGCGTCAACCGCGTTGGGCCCGCTGCCCAGTATCAGCACGATCTTGGGCGTCTTTTTCACAAGCCTCGCCCCCCTTCTGGTCTGGCGAAAAATGTGGCGCGCGGCAGCCGGCAGGTCAAGCCGACGCTGTTTGCTGGGGAGAAAGCCGCGGTTTTTCCCGGTGAAGACGCGGGGCAATGCCGCTTTGTTATGCAGCGGGTGGCGAGTGCTGTGCCGCCATTTGCGGGGGGAAGAACCATGGAACTGGTGATCGGATTACTGTCGGGGGCGGTTGGCGGCAACGTTGTTGGCGCGGCGCTGAAGAACCTGAACCAAGGTCCGCTGCTCAATTCGCTGGCCGGGATTGTCGGCGGTGGTCTGGGTGGGCAGATCCTGTCGATGCTGGGCGCCGGGGGCATGGCCGACGCCGCGACCGGTGGCGGCATGGACTTGACAGCGATTCTTGGCCAGGTGGCAAGCGGCGGTGTCGGAGGTGGCGCGCTTTTGGCCATTGTCGGCATGTTGCGCAACGCAATGGGCAAGTAACGCCGCTTAAGCGGGTTAGGAACGGTGCCACGCCCTTGTCACATGGGCGCCGCGGGGGTAGGGACAATGGGTCTGAACTGCTCGCGAAGTGTGCGCCCATGACCCAAGACGACCCCAAAACGCTGGTCTCTACCGATTGGCTGGCCCGGCATCTCAGAGACCCTGATCTGCGTGTGCTGGATGCTAGCTGGTACCTGCCCGACATGGGCCGCGACGGCCGCGCCGAATACGACGCGGCGCATATCCTCGGCGCGCGGTTTTTCGATATCGACGAGATTTCGGACCTGCGGTCTGACCTGCCGCACATGGCCCCGCCGGTGGAAAAATTCATGAGCCGGATGCGCGCCATGGGGGTAGGTGACGGCCATCAGGTTGTGGTCTATGACGGCGTGGGGATGTTTTCTGCGGCACGGGTCTGGTGGCTCTTTCGCCTGATGGGGCAGACTGACATTGCGGTGCTGGATGGCGGCTTTGCCAAGTGGCAGGCCGAGGGGCGCGAGGTCGAAGACATGCCGCCCATCGTGCGCGACCGCCACATGACCGTCCGCCGTCAGGCGCATCTGGTGCGGGATGTGACGCAAGTGTCGGCGGCTTCCAAGCTCAAGGATATCGAAATTGTCGATGCGCGTTCCCCCGGCCGGTTCCGCGGCGAAGAGCCCGAGCCGCGTGAAGGATTACGCGCGGGGCACATCCCAGGGTCCAAGAACGTGCATTATCGCAGCCTGCTGAATGACGACGGCACGATGAAGGCGCCGGACGATCTGCGCGCGGTGTTCGAGGCGGCCGGTGTCGATCTGGGCAAACCGGCGATCACCACCTGCGGATCGGGGGTGACCGCGGCGATCCTGTCCCTGGCGATGGAGCGCATGGGCAAAGAGGATCATTCGCTTTACGATGGGTCCTGGACCGAATGGGGCGCCTTCCCGACCTTGCCCGTGGCGACAGGAGAGAACTGATGTTCGAGACACTCAAGGAACAACCCGCCGACAAAATCCTGATGCTGATGCAGGCCTTCCGCGAGGACCCGCGCGAGGCCAAGATCGACCTGGGTGTTGGGGTTTACAAGGACGCTGACGGCAACACGCCGATCATGCGCGCGGTCAAGGAAGCCGAAAAGCGCTGGTGGGAGACCGAGCAGAGCAAATCCTATACCGGGCTGGCCGGAGATCCCGGGTTTTCCGACGCGATGATCGGGCTGGTGCTGGGCGATGTCGTGCCGCGCGACAGCGTGGCGGCAGCGGCGACGCCCGGGGGGACCGGGGCCTGCCGTCAGGGCTTTGACCTCATCCGCATGGCCAACCCCGATGCGCGGGTCTTTGTGTCGAACCCGACCTGGCCCAACCACTTGTCGATCCTCAAGCATATGGGGATGCAGATGGTGCCGTACCGGTATTTCGACGATGACACCTGCGGTGTGGATTTCGACGGGATGATGGCCGATCTGGCGGATGCCAAAGCCGGCGACGTGGTGCTGGTGCATGGCTGCTGTCACAACCCTACCGGGGCCAACCTGAACATGGCGCAGTGGCGCGAACTGGTGGCTCTGCTGCAGAAAACTGGCGCCACGCCGATGGTCGACATCGCTTATCAGGGCTTTGGCGACGGGCTGGAGGAGGACGCCGCCGCGACCCGGTTGATCGCTTCGGAGCTGCCGGAAACGGTGATCGCGGCGTCCTGTTCGAAAAATTTCGGCATCTACCGCGAACGCACGGGCCTGTTGATGGTGGTGGCGCAGGACGCGGGCAAGCGCGCGCTGCACCAGCAGACGCTGAACTACCTCAACCGCCAGAATTACAGCTTTCCGCCCGATCATGGCGCGCGGCTGGTGACGATGGTGCTGGGGGACGACGCGCTGCGTGCCGATTGGCAGGCCGAGGTTGAGGATATGCGCCTGGGCATGCTGAAGCTGCGCGAACAGCTGGCGTCGGAGTTGCAGCGCCTATCCGGGTCGGACCGGTTCGGCTTCATCGCGCAGCACCGCGGCATGTTTTCCCGCATCGGCGCCAATCCGGACCAGGTCGAGGCCATGCGGCGGGACCACGGGATTTACATGGTGGGCGATTCGCGCCTGAACATCGCCGGGCTGAACGCCAAGACCGTGCCGATCCTGGCCGAGGCGATCATCGCGTCAGGCGCCTGATCCGTGGCCATCGGTGAGGGCCCGGGTCGCCAAGGCGCCCGGGCCGGGTTAGCCATGTTGGGCAACGCTATCTGCGGGGGCCTCGGCCCGGTCGGTCAGGCCGTAGTCGCGCAGCACATGCGCCACCCTTAACTGGTAATCGGCAAACAGCCCCGCGCGCCCCTTTGCCTGCGCACCGCGATGCGCCGCCAGCTTGCGCCAACGCATCACCGCGGCCTCATCCTCGAAAAAGCTCAGCGACAAGAGCTTGTCGGGGTTGGTCAGGCTCTGGAACCGCTCGACGCTGATGAACCCTTCGACCTCTTCGACCATCGGCCGCATCTCGGCGGCGATGTCGAGATAGTCCGGTTTACGCCCCTCAGCGGGGATGACTTCGAAGATGACGGCGATCATGTGCGGCTCCCATGTGGTGCGGCGGTGAGTTTCCGTAAGCGCGCGGTCGCGCGCAAGGGGATCGTGGCGCGTGTCAGTCTGGATTGCCGCGGGTCATCGGGATGGGCAGGGGCATGTTGCGCGGGTGCCGGCCGGTGCCGGCGGCGGCCATGTCGCGGCGGGCCTGGGCGGTTTGCTGTACCGGGCCCAACGCCGGCACCTGTGGGGTACCCGCGGTCTCGGGCGTTAGCAAGGGGCGCAGTAGGGCCACCGGGTGCTGGCGCAGGGTCAGGCGCAGGGCGACGTAATCCTCGACCACCTCTTCGCCGGCGGACATGGCGGGCAGGTGGGCGGCGGGCTCATGGATCGCCTCGCCATCCATATCGGCAGCAAAAAGCGGCAGTTCCGGGCCGGGGCGCAGGGCCTTGGCCTCCCACAGCGCGTCGCGGCGGGGCAGGCCAAGATCGTGGAACACATCCGCCTCGGCCAGCCGGGCCAGCACGTCGGGCGCCAGCCCCGCGCGGCGCCAGACGTCCCGCACGGACCTATAGCCGTTGCCACGCGCCGCGGTCAGCCATTGCGCGTCTTCCTCTGCCAGTCCCTTGATCTGGCGAAAGCCCAGCCGCAGGGCCAGCCCGCCATGGCCATCAGGCTCCATCACATTGTCCCAGAAGCTGGCATTGACGCAGACCGGCCGCACGGTGACGCCGTGTTCGCGGGCATCGCGCACGATCTGGGCCGGCGCGTAGAACCCCATCGGCTGGGAATTCAGCAGCGCGCAGGCAAAGATGCCCGGGTGGTGGCATTTCAGCCAGGCGCTGGCATAGACCAAGAGGGCAAAGCTGGCGGCGTGGCTTTCGGGAAAGCCGTATGAGCCAAAGCCCTCGATCTGCGAAAAACAGCGCTCGGCGAAATCGTCGTCATAGCCGTTCTTGCGCATGCCTTTCAGGAACAGGCTGCGGAACTCTGACACGTTGCCGTGTTTCTTGAAGGTGGCGAGGGACCGCCGCAGCCTATCGGCCTGATCGGGGGTGAAACCCGCGCCGACGATGGCGATCTGCATCGCCTGTTCCTGAAAGAGCGGCACGCCCAG